>DAOTZT010000089.1:0-10190 GCA_034434255.1 Anaerolineales bacterium
GTTTTGGCTGTCCCATTTTATCTGCCAGCCCTGGCGGTCGAACATTTGCTGGATTTCAGCAGTCAGGCCGAGGGATTCGAGGGAGGGTTGGGGGATGGCGGTTTCGGTGGGGGTTGCGGTCTGCGGTCTGCCGTCCGTCGTCTGCTGTGCGGTCTGTGATGCCGTCTGCGGTCCGCCGTTGGCGGTCTGGGGTATGCAGGAAGCAAGGACAAGGGCGATAAGGAACAAAAGATAAAGAGGAAGGGAAGCGCGTATCATAACCAGCCTGCTCTCGATGAAAATGTTTTTTGAGGGGGCTGAAGCGAGAGGAAACTGTTGGAATGAATTACTGACTCCACTGCAAAAACCCTGAAGTTTCACCACGAAGACACGGAGTCACAAAGTTTCCTTTCATTTACTTACTCGTGTCTCCGTGTCTTTGTGGTTCGATTTTCACCTTTTTGCAGGAGACTCATTACTTTAATAGCCAGTCAAGCGAGATGGCCCCGGCATAGGCGATGTAGAGCATCTTGATGATCTGGCCGGCAAGCACCCAGAGGAAGAACTTGTGAATGGGAATTTTCAGCACGCCGGCGGCTATGCCGACCACGTCAAAGAATGGATTGGGGATGGCGGCCAGGAGAAGGATAGCGGGACCGCCATACTTGCGCACCCACGCGGTGACTTTGTCGTACTGTTGCCAGTTTTCAATGACGGC
Organism: Anaerolineales bacterium; assembly: GCA_034434255.1. Lineage (GTDB taxonomy): Bacteria > Chloroflexota > Anaerolineae > Anaerolineales > Villigracilaceae > UBA877. The sequence continues at coordinate 698 of DAOTZT010000089.1, forward strand.
TCGTCCGCTGTACCCGGCCAGGTAGCCGGCCAGTTCGCCTACTGCGCCACCTAAAGCCGCTGTCAACGCTACGCTTAGCGGATGAAATACCCCGCTCATGGCAAATACAATGGCCAGTCCAGGGACAGGAACGATGATTGTCGCGTAGGAAATCAGCACAATGAGAAAAATACCAATCAGGCCAAAAGCAGCCAGGTTTTCTACCTGGTCCCGCAGCAGGTAAGCCCCTACAGTGATGGCGAGAACGACAATCAGTGCCAGAATACGGAGCACTGCGGTGATTCGTCCGTCGTGCTTTCCTTTTTGAGAGGATGGGTTCATGGGAAGGGCCTGGACTATTTTTCCAGAATTTCGACGCTCAGAATTTTCACGGCGGGGGATTCTGGCTTCTGTGGGTCACGCGGCGGAATCGAGAGAAGAACATCCATCCCTTTGATGACTTGCCCAAAGACGCTGTGCTTACCGTCCAACCAGGGGGTAGGGACGTGCGTAATGAAAAATTGTGAACCGTTTGTGTTTGGCCCTGCGTTGGCCATGGAAAGGATGCCTGGTCTGTCATGCCGCAGGGAGGGGTGAAATTCGTCAGCGAAACGGTACCCCGGCCCGCCGGTTCCGCGCCCGGTAGGGTCACCGCTTTGGGCCATGAAATTGGCAATGACGCGATGAAAGATGACGCCATCGTAAAATCCTTCGCGCGCCAGAAAAACAAAATTATTGACAGTCAAAGGTGCTTTGTCGGCGAAGAGTTCGAGGGTGATGTCACCTTTTTCGGTCTTGAGGATGGCGAGGTAAGTTTTGTGTGGGTCAATCGTCATCGCCGGCGGGGTGCTCCATTGTTTCATCTTGTGATCCTTTCTGGGGGGACGGGGAAAACTACGTCAATAATGCTTCAATCCGTGCGACGACCATATCGAGGGCGGCTTCGTTGAACCCGCCTTCGGGGATGATGATGTCCGCGTAACGCTTGGATGGCTCGACAAATTCCATGTGCATGGGGCGGACAGTGGCCTGGTATTGTTTGATGACCGATTCCACCGTCCGGCCGCGCTCGGCGATATCGCGTTGCAGGCGGCGGATGAAGCGGATGTCAGAGTCGGTGTCTACGAAAATTTTTACGTCAAACATCTCGCGCAGCGCTTTTTCGGCGAAAATCAGGATGCCCTCGACGAGGATCACCGGACGGGGCTGCACGGTAAAGGTGCGGTCGGTGCGGCTATGGGTGGCGAAATCGTAAATTGGCACCTCAACCGGTTGTCCCTCTTTGAGTTGCTGGATGTGTTTGATGAGCAGGTCCGTTTCGAGCGAATCGGGATGGTCGAAGTTGACTGCCGCGCGCTGGTTGGGTGGCAGACCACCCAGGTCTTTGTAGTAAGAATCGTGCTGAAGAAAAGCGATGCGGTCGGGGCCGACACGCTGGAGAATAGTCTGTGCGACTGTCGTTTTGCCGGACCCTGATCCGCCGGCGATACCGATGACAACAGGATGATGGGGTTTCATGACGCAGATTATACTCGTTCTCCCCGGCGATACACAGATAAATGTTATCCCTGAAATATCGCGTATGACACTTGCCTAAACAGTTTATAATTGTTATTGTAAGTTCACAAATTATGCGCATTTTGCAATAAATCTATTAAAATACAACCGAAAGGAGAATGCTATGAATATTCCATTTGATAAAAGCAAGTCGTTGCAGGCGCGCGCCAAGAAAGTGATGCCGCTGGGCGTCAACTCCAACTTTCGCTATTGGGGCGATGGCATCACGCCCTACCTGGCCAAAGCCAAGGGCAGCCACATCTGGGATGTCGATGGCAACGAGTACATTGACTACCGGCTGGCGTTTGGGCCCATTATCATCGGTCACGCTGATGAGACGGTCAACGCCAAAGTTATCGAAGAAATTCAATACGGTACCCTCGCTGCGATGACCACCGAGTTGGAAGTGGAGGTGATGGAGAAAATTGTGGCGATGTGCCCCGGCGTGGAGATGGCGCGCCTGGCCTGTTCTGGTACCGAGGCGACCATGCATGCTATCCGCGTTGCTCGCGCCTACACCGGCCGCGAAATCATCCTCAAATTTGAAGGCAACTATCACGGCTTCCATGATTACACCTTGTGGTCCACCTATGCCCCGGCTGAATCGTATGGCAATGCTCGCAGTCCAATCCCGGTTCCCGCCTCTTCGGGCATCCCGCGCGTCCTGGGCGAGAAGGTCATCACCTTGCCATTCAACGATTTTGAAGGCTTTGAGCGGGTGATGAAGTCTTACGGCCCCCTGATTGCTGCTGTCATTACCGAACCGTGCCAGGGGAACTGCGCCGCCATCGAACCGCAGAAGGGCTTCCTGGAACTGATTCGCAAGCGCACCGAAGAATATGGCTGCGTCTTCATCCTGGACGAAGTCAAGACCGGTTTCCGCATCGCCAACGGTGGCGCGCAGGAGTACTACCGCATCAAACCCGACCTGGCGACCTACGCCAAGGCCCTGGGTAACGGCTATCCCGTGGCAGCGTTGGGAGGCAAGAAAGAAATCATGTCCATTATTGGGCATGGCGTGGCGCAGGGAGGCACCTATACCAACAACAAGCCCGGCGTAGCGGCAGCCTGGGCCACCCTGACCCTGTTGCAGGAACAACCGATTTTGAAGACGATTGAACAGCGCGGCAAACGTCTCATGGCTGGTCTGAAGCAGATTTTTGAAGAGGCCGGCATTCCGGTCGTCTTTTCTGGCTATCCGGCCATGTTCTCCTTCTCGCTGGGTGTAGAAAAGGTGACCTGTCAGCGCGACTGGAACGAGAGCGACAAAGATTACTACCTAGCCTTGGTAGAGGCCGCCATCGAACGCGGCGTGATGCCCGATCATGACCCGCGCGAACCCTGGTTCCTTTGTTATGCCCACAGCGAAAAGGATATTGATGATACCCTCAGCGTGTTCCGCGAGGTGGTCAAGGCGGTGAAACGGTAACTTAAGGTAGGTCACTTAAGGTAGGTCACGCTTAAAGCGTGACTAACTTCACTGCAAAAAGGTTTTAACCACAAAGGACACAAAGTAAACGAAGGTTAGGAAAGAACATAATTTTCCTTTGTGTTCCTTCGTGACCTTTGTGTTTGACAAGTTTTGGCAGGAGATTCTTTTGTTGAAAAGGAGCAACTATGCCCAGGCTAACTACCAACGAAATTGTGCAAATGAGCAAGGAATACACCTTCTTCTCCTGGTCGGTGCAGGCGCAGGTCAATCCGATTCCGGTGGAAAAAGCAGAGGGGATTTTCTTCTGGGATACCGACGGGAAGCGTTACTATGACTTTTCCTCGCAATTGATGAACACCAATATCGGCCACCAACACCCGAAGGTGGTCCAAGCCATTCAGGAGCAGGCTGCCAAACTGTGTTTCGTCCACCCGGGCAACACGACCGAGGTCCGCGCCCGGCTGGGGAAGAAACTGGCGGAAGTCACCCCCGGAAATCTCAAGAAAACCTTTTTTGCCCTGGGCGGCGCCGAAGCCAACGAAAATGCTATCAAACTGGCCCGCTTCTACACCGGACGGCACAAGATTCTGGCCCGCTACCGCTCCTATCACGGCGCGACCCATGGCTCGATTGCCCTCACCGGTGATTACCGCCGTCTGGCCGTCGAACCGGCGATGCCCGGAGTGGTGCATTTCCTTGATCCGTTTTGCTACCGCTGCCCCTTTGGGCAAAAGAAAGAAACCTGCCACCGCGAGTGCATTCGCCACCTCGAAGAGGTCATCCACTACGAAGGGTCGGATAAAATTGCTGCCGTCATCATGGAAGGCGTGGTGGGTTCAAACGGCCTGATTGTCCCGCCGGATGATTACTGGCCGCGCGTGCGCGAAATTTGTGACAAATACGGCATTCTCCTCATCTCAGATGAAGTGATGAGCGGCTGGGGCCGGACCGGCAAGTGGTTCGCGGTGGACAACTGGGGCGTCGTCCCCGATATGATCACCACGGCCAAAGGCATCACCAGCGGATACGTGCCGCTGGGAGCGGTCATTGTCTCTGAGCCGATTGCAAAATTCTTCGACGATAAATACCTCTATGCTGGCCTGACCTATAACGGTCACGCCCTGGCGCTTGCTGCCGCGCTGGCAACCATCGAGGTCTATGAAGAAGACCACCTGATCGAAAACGCCGCCAGGGTGGGGCAGTATCTGGGCAGGCGGCTGGAGGAAATCAAGGCCCGCCATCCATCGGTGGGGGATGTCCGCTACATTGGCCTCTTCTCGGCCATTGAATTGGTCATGAACCGCGAAACCAAAGAGCCGTTTGATCCGCCTGTCATGGCCGAAGTGGGCAAAGTGCTCAAAGAAAACGGCCTCTTTACCTTCATCATGGCCAAAAAGGACATGGGCACCATCGTCTTCGTCGTCCCGCCGTTGTGCATTACCGAGGCACAACTGGACGAGGGGCTGGCATTGGTCGAAAAAGGCCTCGAAGTGGCCGACAGACAGGTCAAATAGACTGTGGAGGCGTGTATGCAAACGATTCTGAACTACATCAACGGCGAATGGGTCGAACCCAGGGTGAGCGGGTACCTGGACGTCATCAACCCGGCGACCGGCGAATTGCTGGGGCGCACTCCCGTCTGCGGCGCGGACGAGGTGGCTGCCGCGGCCAAAGCAGCCTCGGAGGCCCTTCCGGCCTGGCGCCGCACCCCGGCCCAGGAGCGCATTCAGTACCTGTTCAAATTGCGCGACCTTTTGAAGGCCAACATAGACGAAATTTCCCGCACCATCGTCATGGAGTGCGGCAAGACGTTTGACGAAGCCAAAGCCGAGATGGTGCGCGCCATCGAAAATGTGGAGGTTGCATGCGGGATCCCCATGCTGTCGAAGGGCGAAATTGCCGAAGACATCGCCCCCGGCATTGACGAAATCATGATTCGTCAACCGGTGGGGGTATGCGCCACGATTTGCCCCTTCAACTTTCCGGGCATGATTCCGTTCTGGTACCTGCCTTATGCCATTGCCTGTGGCAACACCTATATCATCAAGCCCTCCGAAAAAGTCCCCCTGACCATGCAGTTGATTTTCAAACTCATTGAGCAGGTTGGGCTGCCGAAGGGCGTCATCAACCTGGTCAATGGTGCCAAAGAAGCGGTGGATGCCATTCTGGATCATCCGGATATTCGCGCCATTACCTTTGTCGGCTCGACGCCGGTGGCGAAGTATGTCTATCGCCGCGCTGCTGAGAATGGGAAGCGCGTTCAGGCGCAGGGCGGCGCCAAAAACCCGGTTATCATCTTGCCTGATGCGGATATGGAGATGGCCACCAAAATCATCGCCGATTCGGCGTTCGGCTGCGCCGGTCAACGTTGCCTGGCCGTTTCGCTGGCCGTGACGGTGGGTGAAGCGCGTAATACGTTCACCGAATTGATTTGCGATGCGGCCTCGTCGCGGGTGGTCGGGTATGGGTTGGATGCCGGCGTGCAGATGGGACCGGTCATCAACCATGTAAGCAAGAACCGTATCGAGCAGTTCATCACGGCTGGCTCGCAGGGCGGCGCAAAAGTGTGTGTGGATGGGCGGGGGACGGTCATCAAAGGGTACGAGAAAGGCTCGTTCGTCCGCCCGACGATTATTGCCGATGTCCAGCCGGGCGATGAGTTGTGGAAGACAGAAATCTTCGGCCCGGTGCTGGGGCTGATGCACGTCAACACGATTGACGAAGCGATTGCGCTGGCGAACAGCCATGTGTATGGGAACCAGGCCAGTCTGTTCACGTCCTCCGGCTCGGCGGCGCGCAAGTTCCGCTATGATGTGCAGGCTGGCAATGTAGGCATCAATATCGGCGTGGCGGCGCCGATGGCGTTCTTCCCCTTTAGCGGGTGGAAGGAATCGTTCTTCGGCGACCTGCACGGTCAGGGCATGGACGCGGTTGAGTTCTTCACCCAGAAAAAAGTCGTCATCGAGCGTTGGCCCAAGGAGTGGACGCGTAAATTCTAATTTTCCAGGGCGGCGCGCACTGTAGATGCGGCCCAAATTCGTCACCTGGAACGGCCCAACAAGAGAAACTTGTTGGGCTGTTTTTGGTTAATATGAGTCTCCTGCAAAAAGGTGAAAATCGAACCACAAAGACACGGAGACACGAGTAAGTAAATGAAAGGAAACTTTGTGACTCCGTGTCTTCGTGGTGAAACTTCAGGGTTTTTGCAGTGGAGTCTTAATATTCAAAAAGGTGACAATTGTCACTTGAATTTTGTCTAAAAACGATTAAATTATACTTGTTCGTGAGCGAAAAAAACAAAAAAGAGAATAAAGATGTCGGAAAACGACGAAATAGACCTGGCAATTATAGACCTTTTGATGGAAGATGGGCGCATGCCCGCTGCTGAAATTGCGCGTCGGGTGGGAAATGTTTCGGAGCGAGTTGTGCGCTACCGGATCGAGCGCATGGTCAAAGAAGGGCTGATCAAAATCAGCGCTATTGCCAATCCCAGGAAATTCGGCTACACCATTGTGGCAGATGTGGTGATTGAGGTCGAGCCGGCCTATATCCGCGAAGTGGCGCAGGCGCTGACGGAATATGAATGTGTCAGTTATGTGGCCTGCTCCATTGGCGAAACCGATGTCTCGGTTCAGGTGGTGGGTCGTAGTGCGGAGGAAGTTTACCGTTTTGCGACCGAAGTGATTGGCCAGATGAAAGGTGTCCGCAAGACAGCGACTTCCATTGTGCCGATTGTGATGAAAGATGTCTATCAGTGGCGAGTTCCGCGCCGCGTGGAGCAGCCGATGAAAGGTGCACAAATGCCTTCATGAGGAATTTTCCTCGTTATGGAAGGCATTATTTTTTTGTTCAGGAGGAGCGATGTCTAAGAATTTAGAGCATGCACTGGAATATTCCGGAAAATGGCTTGAAATTATCAAACAAGAGACCGTTCCGGAAGACGTCGGCAAGTGGATTATCGAGGAATCCAAATATAACTTTGCCGAGCATTTCAACAAGGGCTGGCTGGAATACCGTAAATCGGTAACCGAAGCCGGCCAGTGGGCGGCTACAGAATGGACAGGCCGCGGCGCCATCTTTGAGGATGTCCTCGGGCGCAAGTTTATTGACTTTCTGGGTGGTTATGGCATGATGAATCATGGCTGGGGCCATCCGGATGTCGTGGCAGCCGTGGCGGCGCAATTGAAGCGTACCCCCATGCCAAGCCAGGAACTGATTGACCCCTTGCGCGGGGTGCTGGCGCGGTTGATGGCCGATATTACCCCTGGCGACATCAAGTACTCGTTCTTCTGCGCCAGTGGAACGGAGGCGGTGGAAGGGGCCATCAAACTGGCCAAGATGTACACCAAAAAGTCGGCCTTCATCGTCGGCGTCAAGGCCTTCCATGGCAAGACGATGGGATCGCTCTCGATGATGGGCAAGTCTGACTATCGCCAACCGCCGGGCGTGCTTTACGGCGGTCCGGTCTATCATGTGCCCTTTGGTGATGCCGATGCTGTTGAAAGACAACTCGATATCTGTGATAAAGTCGGCATTGGAGTGGCGGCTGTGTTGTTTGAGCCGATTCAGGGTGAAGCCGGCGGCATTGTTCCCCCCGATGATTTCTGGCCGCGCATTCGCGAAGCGACCCGCAAGTATGGCACACTCTTGATTGCTGACGAAGTGCAAACCGGCCTGGGCCGGACCGGGAAACTGTGGGGAGTTGACCACTGGGGCGTTGAGCCTGATATTATCGCTGTTGCAAAGTCGTTGGGCGGGGGTGTAATGCCGGTTAGCGCCTTTTGCTCTACAGAAGAAATCTGGCAATGTATGATGTATCCCAATCCGTTTATTCATACGACCACCACGGGCGGCGGTGCTCTGGCTTGCTCGGCGGCGATCGCAGCCATTAACGTCACTCTGCGGGATAGACTTTGGGAAGTGGCTGCCGAGAAGGGCAATTACATCTTGCCGAGAGTCAAAGCGTTGGCGGAGAAGTATCCGCAAATTTATAAAGGCGTCACCGGTCGCGGTTTGTTGATTGGCCAGCATTTCCAAAGCCCTGAAATTGGTTATCAGGTTGCGGCTGGCATGTTCAAGCGTGGCGTCCTGGTGGCAGGCACACTGACCAGTGCTCACACTATTCGAATTGAGCCGCCTCTCGTAATCACTTACGAGGAAATTGACGAAGGGCTTTCTCGCCTCGAAGAGACTGTGGCGGAAGTTGCCAAAAAACTCTAAATTTATCAAAGGAGAAGACTATGGACTTGCAAGGTTATCAGTACGTGTGGCTCATCGTGACCTTCATTATCGGCTTCTTTGCCATTCGCATGGGAGTCGGTTATTGGGCCTCGCGCAAGGTTTCAGATGCAGCCGATTACATCGTAGCCGGACGCCGTCTGCCAATTTACATGGTCGGCGCGTCGGTCATGGCGACCTGGTTTGCCGCTGAGACACTGATGGGCGCTTCGTCCACCGCGTATCAGTATGGCTTCCAGGGCGTTATCTTTGACCCCTTTGGCGCTTCAGCCTGCCTCTTCCTGTCGGGCTTTCTCTTCACCCGCGTCATGCGCCGTGCCCGCTACCTGACGGTGGTGGACTTCTTTGAGCGCCGCTTTGGCAAAGGAATGACGATCCTGGCCTCGATTCTGCAATTGATGACCTACTTTGTCTGGACCGGCGCGCAGATGGTGGCGGCTGGCACGATTGTGAATGCCCTGTTCCCCTCTGTGCCGGTTGAGGTCGGCATGGTCCTGGTGGCTGCGTGGGTGACCGGCTACACCATGCTGGGCGGCATGTTTGCCGACACTTTGCTGGACTTCATCCAGATGTTCTTCACGGCTGGCGGTATCCTGATTATCTTCCTTTTCACTCTCCATCAGGTAGGTGGCTGGGAAGGTCTGACCAGCATCTCTGAAACACTGTACAACCCCAAGCCATTCACTTTGCTGCCAGATATGCAAGGAGAGGCAGGCTATCTCGGCTACTTTGGCGGTATGGGATGGATGTATTGGGTGGCTGCCTGGATGGCCATCGGTTTTGGTTCCGTCCCAACCCAGGACCTGTTCCAGCGTTCCATGTCGGGCCGCAACGAAGCCACGGCGGTCTGGGGCACCTACATGGCCGGTGTGCTTTACCTGTTCTTTGGCATCATGTCGCCGTTGATTGGCATCATGATGTTCAAACTCAATCCGGCAGTTGAAAACCCAGATGGTGTGTTGGTGGCTGCGGCTATCCAGTACGTTCCTCCGGTGCTAACGGCTATCTTTATGGCGGCATTGGCTTCTGCCTTGATGAGCACATCAGACAGTTCCCTGCTGGCGGGTGCTTCGGTCGTGACCCAGAACCTGTTCCCGCTCTTTGGCAAGAGACTGGACGAGAAGGAAGAGGTCAAGTGGACGCGCATCATGGTGGGCATTAATGGTACGGTGGGCGTCATTATTGCGGTCACGGCGGCTGTCATCTATGAGTTGGGCGTGGTTGCCTGGTCGCTGCTGCTGGTTGGCCTGTTTGCTCCCTTTGCGTTGGGCATGTACTGGAAGAAGA
>DAOTZT010000090.1:0-2794 GCA_034434255.1 Anaerolineales bacterium
CCAGGCCAGACGACCCCTTCGCCCAGATGAAATTCCAGGTGCAACTGAAAGAACTGCTCGAAGCCGATGCCGCCTTCGCCGCCAGCCTGTCCCGCCTGCTCGAAGCGGCGTCGCCCACCTACCAGGCTTCCCTGCACGGCGGCGGGGCGATTGCGCAGGGTCCCGGCGCTAAGGCGGTGGGCAAGGGCGGGGTGATGATCGGCGGCGACGTGAAGGGCAGCACCATCATCACCGGCGATGGGAATAGGGCGGAGAAATAGCCCCTGATTGATTGCGAGTCGGGGCGCAACGGGAGCGAGCAGCGCCTTCGCTCAGGGTTGGGTCAAGCCGTTCAGGTAGATGGTGACGATTTCGTCAATGGTGCCGGCTTCGATCGGCCGGTCGCCGCTGTGGGCCGGGTAAAAGTAGGGATACATGATTCCCAACAAGGCCCAGGCGGCGGTTTTGGCGTCGAGCGGACGGAATTCCCCCTTTTCCATGCCGCTTTGCAGCAGAGCGGTCAATTTGCCGATGAATTTTTCGTGATACAAGCGGTTGAAGCGTGTGCGCGCCGAGGCGCTGAGTTGCGCCATTTCCTGGCTGGCCAGGCGGATGATGGCGCGCCGCTCGGCAGGTTGTTGCAGCACCATCTCGACGAAACGGCGAATCTGCTCCGCGCCGGATTCGGTCTGGGCTTGGATGGCCGCAATGGCGGTTTCGATTTCTTCGAGGTAATCGGTCAAGATGGCGAGGAGGAGTTCCTCTTTGTCCTCGAAGTAATAGTAGAGCGCGGCTTTGGAAACGCCAAGCGCTTCTGAGATTTGGCGCATGGCCAGGCCGTGATAGCCTTGTTGGATGAACAATTGCGTGGCGGTTGCCAGGATTTCGTCACGCAGGCCGGTCTCAGAAGCGCTCATGGCCTGATTTTACCTCATGCAGAGACGGCTTACACGGCGCGTTCCTGGCGTTGATTTTTCAACCCCAAGGCCAGAACGACCATCACCGCCGCGACGATGCCGATGACCAGGTAGGCAGCGCTATAGCCCCGCACGCCGCCGCCCATCGAAGCGGCTACTGCGCCGACCACCGCGCTGCTGGTCATTTGCCCGATGCTGGTGAACAGCGTGATGACGCCCTGGGCAGCGGTGCGCTCCTCCATCGAGGCCTCGTTGAGCATGATGTAGCGCATGGGCGCGCCAAGCAGCGAACTGAGTCCCAGCCCAATGACGACGCCCGAAACGATGAAGCCCCACAGCAGGGAAGTCAGCCCGCTGCTGAGCATCAGCACCCCGCCGGCCAGCAGAATTGTCCCCGCCAGCACGATCACCTTCGAGCCGAATTTGTCCAGCAGTCGTCCTGCCAGCGGCGAACCGACAGCCATTGCAAGCACCACCGGCATCAGCAGGTAACTGGCGTTCTGCTTGTTCACTATGCCCGGCAGGGCGGCCACCGCCAAGGCCGGGATGAAGACCATCCCGACTTCCCCTACCCCCGCCCCGGCCGACAAAATGCTTGCCAGCACGGTTTGGCGACTTTTGAACAGGTCCAGGTTGAGGATGGGGTCGGCTGCGCGGCGTTCCACGCGCACAAAGAGAATGAGCGCCAGGGTGCCGATCAACAGCGCAGGCAGGACGTTGACCGACAGCAGGCTGGAGAAGAAATTTTGGGTATCAATTTGATTCAATCCATACGCCAGCGCGGTCAGCGCCACGCCCAGAGCCGCCATGCCTGCCGCATCGAACGGGCGTTGTACCGCAGGCCGGGTGACCGGCAGCAGTTTCAGGCCGAGGAAGATGACCAGCGCCGCAATGGGCAAGTTGATGAGGAACAACCACTGCCAGTTGCTGAAACTCAAGATGATGCCGCCCAAGAGGGGGCCAATCAAGAAGGCCAGGCCAAAGACCGCGCCGATCATACCCAGCGCGCTGCCGCGTTTTTCGGATGGAAAGGTGTCGCCGATGACCGCGCTGGCTACCGGGAAGATGCCGCCTGCGCCGAAGCCCTGCAGGGCGCGTCCGGCCAGGAGAACGCCGAACAGGCCGGCGGGAGCAAGCGCAACGATGAGCGAGCCGGCGGCGAAGAGGGCCACGTCCAGCGTGTAGATGGCGCGACGCCCGTAGCGATCGGACAGTTTGGCCATCCAGGGCGTTCCAATCAAGTTGAACAGAACGTACATGGTGAACGCCCAGGTGAGGGTGCGGTCGCCGACGCCAAAGAATTTTTGAATGGAGGGCAGGGCTGGCGCGACGATGGCAATATCCAGCGCGCCCATCAGCACGCCCAGAAAGAGTACCAGTAGAATGTGATTGCGGGTTTTGTCGTTCATGGAATTCATCCTTTTTTGTAAATACTTACTGACCGGTCGGTAAGTATATGCTATCAAAACTGCGGCGTGCTGTCAAGTCAGCCAGCGTATGAAATGCGTAAGAAACGATTGCCCTGAACCTGACGGGCAGAGGGAATGATGCCCACAGTGCGGTCTCCAACTGCAACCAAACGGATGTTGTGGGGAGCAAGCGCTGTCGAGTAGGGTCGAAGAAACCCGTACTGAGACCAGGCGAGCGCCTGCCCTGCGCTTCAACCGTCAGCAGAAGCGGGTCAGCACGCAGGACGGGACACCCGTCACGCTCGATTTCAAACTTTCGCCCACCCAAAAGAACGGGCGGCGGGAAATTGTAGTTTGACAATGTCAAGTTTTGGCTGATTTCTCTCGCCGTTTCCGCAAGCGAGATTTACGAGATCGTGTGCGGTTTGTCAGATGCTCGATGACTAATTTTGCGGCTTCTTCAACAGAGAGTTTTGGCAAAGGAATGGC
>DAOTZT010000091.1:0-2216 GCA_034434255.1 Anaerolineales bacterium
CCTTGCTCTGGCCACTCGAGCCGTTGATCCTTGCCACCTCTATCATCGCCCCCTTCTGGTTGATAAAACAGCATGACCGCGGCCAGTCGTTCATCCGCTGGTTTGGGGGCGGCATGCTTCTCATTGCGGCAATTGCCTTCATCATCACGGTAGCGGCAGCAATTTTGCAAACCATCTAGTTCGGTAAAACAGCAGATGGAACCAGCCTCAAACGCTGCCAGTGCTCTTCCGCACGGCAAAATTTCACGGAACTTAAGGAGTTCTTCATGCATAAAAATTCTTCCCTTCTCTTTGGCATTACCCTTGTGATTCTGGCTCTTCTGGCCCTGGCCGGGAACCTGCTCGGGCGCACGACGGGCGCGCCTGTCTCCGCTTTCCATCACTGGCCCCTGGCCGTCGTCGGCGGTGGATTGCTCTTCTGCATCCCGCCCTTCCTTTTCAACAAAACGCGAGGGTTGGGAGGCTTGTTCATCCCCGGCGTACCCGTGCTGACCACCGGCCTGTTACTGTTCGTCGCCAGCGCCACCAGCAACTGGCATCTCTGGGCAATCTACTGGCCGCTGGAGATCATCGGGTTGGCAATCGGTTTGGTGATGGCAGCAATGTTTCTGCGCGTGGTTTGGCTTACATTACCCGCCAGTATCATCGGCTTCATCGGCCTGGCATTACAATTCAGCGCTCTCACTGGTCAATGGGAAGCCTGGGCAATTCTGTGGCCAGTCGTGCCATTCTCGGTTGGTCTGCCTCTGCTCCTGATTGGCATCTTCCAAAAAATAGACGGTCTCAAACTGGCAGGCATGATCGTCATCGCCTTTGCCGGGCTGGCCTTTGCAATCATGTCTGCCATTATCGGCAACAGTTCCCCCATCATCACTATCGGAGGCCCCATCCTGATCCTATGTGTGGGCCTTCTCCTGATTTTTTCAGCGTTTTCTGTCAAGCAGAAAAACATAGTTCAATAAAAGGTCAAATAAAGTCCCGTCGGCATCCCACCGACGGGACAAATGTTTCTCACCACAGAATTAATCCGCTGCTACCCGGACTTTTTGCCAGCGCTGCGCCCAGAATCCCTCCCCCCAGAACAAAATTAACGCCGTCCAGACAATACTGAAACCAACCAACTGAGTGCTCGTAAAAGGCTCCTTGAACGCCAGCACTCCTAGCAAAAACTGCAGAGTAGGAGCGATATATTGAATGATTCCCAGCAAAGAGAGCGGAATTCTCTGGGCCGCAGACGCGAACATCAGCAAGGGGATAGTTGTCACTACCCCCGCGCCTACCAACAGCAGATCCGACCCCGCGCCCGCATGCAAAAACGCTCCCTGCCCAATTGTCTCAGAGTAGAACAACCACCCAAGAGCAGGCAAGAAAAGAATCCCCGTCTCCAAAGAAAGACCAAACACTGAACCCAGCGGAGCAGTTTTCTTAACCAGGCCATAAAGCCCAAAAGAAAAAGCCAGCGTGAGGGCAATCCAGGGAAGTCGGCCATAGGTGATGGTCAAATAAATGACCCCTATTGCAGCCAACACCACCGGCACCCACTGAAAGGGGCGCAGGCGCTCGCGCAGGAAAATCACCCCAAGCAAAACATTCAACAACGGGTTAATGAAATAACCGAGGCTTGTTTCAACAATATACCCGGCATTGACCGCCCAGACATAGGTCAGCCAGTTGACGCCAATCAACAAAGCAGCCACAAAGTAAATAACTTGACAATGTCAAGTTAAACTCTTGTTCTATAAACTCTACGCATTTTGTCACTGCGAGCAAAGCGAAGCAGTCTCCTGGCTTGCAAGGAGATTGCTTCGTCGCAAAGAACGCTCCTCGCAATGACAACTATGCGAAAATGTGACATTGTCAAGGTACGCAGGCGGCAGAGGTCATGCCTTCCGCTTCCCCTCTGCCTGACCTGATAACTGTCATGCCGACGCTGCCTGCCACCCCAACCATCGAAGCCGCCCAAACGCCCTCCGAGGCCGCAAAATCTGCCGACGAACTGGAAGCCCTCTTGCAGGATTTGGAGCAGTTGCTCAGAAATACGAACCCTGACGTGAATGTGCCTTAAAACGTACAGGGAGACCTGCTGACAAGCGACCCACCGCGCTGATGGCGGCAGGATGTCCGGCTCATGATTGGTTTGGAGAATATCCCATGAAAAAGATGATCCTCGTCTGGATGACCCTCCTCCTCACCAGCCTCGCCTGCCGCTTCAGCGC
>DAOTZT010000092.1:0-5513 GCA_034434255.1 Anaerolineales bacterium
CACCGCAGAGCCGCTGAGAACGCAGAGAAAACCATAAAAAATCTCTGCGAACTCTGCGTCTCAGCGGTCAAAATTCTCAATTGCCGTGTTTCGCACAGGGCATCAAGGGACTTTGAGAAAGCCATAGACTAGTAACACTTAGACTTGCGTGAGGAGGCGAACCTGTGGTAAAATACGCCGCCTGCTCCTGAAATCGGCATTTTACTTGGCAAGAAAGGAAGTTCAAAAATGGCTAAGTGCGCTCATTGTGGTAAGACAACAGTTTTTGGTAACGCAGTCTCTTTCTCCAAGCGGAACACCAATCGTCCCTTCCGCCCCAACCTGCAGAAGGTCACGATTATCGAGAATGGCCGCAAGGTGCAAAAGACTTTGTGCGCCAAGTGCATCCGCACCCTCGCCAAGACCGCCTGAACTCTGTTGGTCTTCGCCGAACAAAGGTCACAGCGTTATGCTGTGATTTTTGTTTTAAGCGCCTAGCGCCGATTTCAAGGTACGAATGCCTGCCGCAATCCCGTCTGGGTGTTTGAAAATCGCGTTGGCAGCGACAAATGTGTCGGCGCCGCGATCCCGAACCTGGGCAATGGTCTGCGCCGAAATGCCGCCATCTACCTCAAGCCGCGCTCCCGACCCGATCTCATCGAGCATGTGTCGGACCGTTGCAATTTTTGGCAACATTTCTGGCATAAACGCCTGTCCCGAGTAGCCGGGATGGACGGTCATCACCAAAACCAGGTCCGCCAGCGGCAGGCCGGGGAGTAAACGCTCGGCTGGCGTAGCAGGATTGAGAGTCAGCCCCGCCCGACAGCCCAATGCTTTGATTTCGCTCAGCACCGCCTCCACCTGCGGGCAGGTTTCGATGTGGACCGTCAGCGACGACGCGCCCGCCTGGGCAAAAGCCTTGAGCAATTTTTGCGGGTTTTCTACCATCAAGTGTACATCTAACGGTAAAGCGGTGATTCGCCGTAGATGCTCCACGATGAACGGCCCCATGGTCAGATTGGGGACAAAATGTCCGTCCATCACGTCCACATGAATCCAATCTGCCCCTGCCGCTTCACAAGCCTTGATCTCCTCACCCAAACGGGTAAAGTCAGCGGATAAGATGGACGGGGCAAAAATGTAATTCTTCATCACATCCATCATGGAATGGGCGGATTATAAACGAAATATACCCAAACCCAAAATGGAATCAGTCCCAGCACAGCAATCAGCGCCAGAAGACCCAGGCCAACAGAGATCCAGTCGAAACTGACAGGCGGTTCCTCTTTTTGGGGTGGGACAGGAAGCGGTTTGGGAGGCAGGGCCGCTTCGGGCGTGAGGGCCAGAGAAGGGGCAGCACGGCTATTGCCAAAGTTCAGCAAAACACGCCCCAACTGGTCGGCGGTGCGATAGCGTTGCGCTGGCTCCTTGGATAAGACCTTGAGCAGAATCTGTTCCAGTTCCGGCGAAACTTCGGGCACCACGTCACGAATGCGCGGCGGATCCGCCTCCAGATGCAATCGGGCCAGCTCACTGGCCGTATCGGCCTGAAACGGCAGGCTCCCGCTGAGCAACTCGTAGAGAATAATCCCCAGCGAGTAAACATCCGAGGCCGGTAAGGGCGCTCCCCCAGCAGCCTGTTCTGGCGCAAAATATTGGGGCGACCCCCACACCACGTCGCTTTGCTCATCAGGCCGAATCGTAGAGAGGGCGCGGGCAATGCCGAAGTCGGTCACTTTCAGCCGCATATCGGGAGTGACCAGGAAATTTTGGGGCTTCACGTCACAGTGGACCAGGCCGGCACGGTGGGCATACCCGATTCCGGCGCAGGCCTGAATCATTAACGGCAGAGCCTCCTCGGGTGTAAACCGGCCACGTTTGCGCAGCAGAGTTTTCAGGTCCGTCCCCGGCACCAGTTCCATCACGATAAACAACTGTCCCTTGTCCAGGCCGAAATCGTGGACGGTGACAATGTTCGGATGGGCGAGATTCGCTGCGGCACGGGCCTCCTGCCGAAACCGTTCCTGAAAAGACGGATCGCTCGAATAATCTTCCCGCAGGAGTTTAATAGCCACCTGACGCTCCAGCATCAAGTCGCGGGCGCGATACACAACGGCCATTCCCCCACGCCCCAGCGGCTCGAGGAGTTCATAGCGATTATTGAGAAGAGAAATTTCGGTCATCATCCGGTAAGATTATACTGCGTGCCGACAATTTGTGCTGCGCAAAGTATAATAGCGTCATGGCTGATACCCTGATTATTTATAACCCCGCGGCCGGTCGGATTCCGGTGCGTTACTTTATCGGCGGCGTTGTGCGCGTCCTGAACGAGCAAGGCTGGCGCGTCGAAGTCGCCGAATCGCTCAATAGCCGTCACACCACGCAATTGGCGCGCATGGCCGCCGAAGAGAAATTCCGCGCTGTCTTTGCCATTGGCGGAGACGGGACGGTGGGTCAGGCAGCCAGCGGTCTCATCGGCTCCCAAACAGCCCTGGGAGTCCTGCCTGCCGGTACGGCCAATGTTTGGGCCAAAGAAATTGGCTTGCCCGCATTTACCCTTTCGCACCTGCGCTCTCTGCGGCAGAATGCCCGTCTTCTCTGTAACTCCGAGCCATGCAGTATTGATGTAGGCCTGTGCAATGGCCAACCGTTTATGCTTTGGGCCGGCGTGGGATTAGACGCGATGACGGTGCAAAAACTCGAACCGCGCAAGCGCTTTCAAAAGTACTTGAATGTCCCCGAATATTTTGCAACCACCGTGTGGAGCATGGCCATCTGGCACGGCATGAACCTGCGCGTCTTGGCCGATGACCGGGCCGTCGAAGGGCACTTCCTGCTTGCAGTAGCCAGCAATATCCGCTATTACGTTGGCGGCCTGGCACAAATTTCACCCACCGCATTTATTGATGACGGCACGATGGATTTGTGGCTCTTCTCCGGCTCCACCCTCGCCGATGCCTTTCGGCATTTCTTTGCGATGCGTGCCGGCCGTCACCTGTCTTCTGACTTGGCGCGCTGCGTTCCGTTTCGCCAGGCAGTCATCGAATCGGACTCATCCTTCCCCTTGCAAGTAGATGGTGAACCGATGTTGGGTGCCAATCGAGTAGAGATTAAAGTTTTACCGCGCAGTTTACGCGTGTTGATGCCGTCTCCGGCACGCCGTGAACTCTGGCGCGAAGCCGATTTGCCTTTGCAGGACAAGGTATGATGAAGGAAATTCTCAGCGCCAGAGTGTGGATCACGGCTGTGTTGATTGCCATTGCCTTGCTCATCCTCACGCTGGTTTATGATCTCGTCGCCCGCCCCGGCCTGCCGCCCCTGGACCTGCAACCGGCTTCTGCTGCCTTGACGATCATCCCCCCTCCGACAGGAACCCCCCGCGCCGTTCCTCCCACCGCCACCCCGCTCCCGCCCACTCCCACCCCGATTCCGACCCTGCAAATTGGCGAATTTGGCATCGGCGTTTACGTGCGCGTTGACACCGGCGGAGACGCGCTGCGCGTTCGCGCCGAACCCGGCTTGAATGCAGCGCCGCTCTTCCTTGCTTTCGATGAAGAAGTTTTTCTCATTTCCGATGGGCCGCGCCAGGCGGACGGCTACACCTGGTGGTATCTGACCGCCTCGTATGACCCCAACCGCGTCGGCTGGGCTGCCCAAGACTTCTTAACCGTTGTATCCTCCCCTTAGGAGAAAACTTATGCCCCCAAGACCTGCTTCAATTACTGCCAATCGTGAACAAAAAGAACTCACCGTCACGTGGGACGATGACCACGTCAGCCGTTACTCGTTCTCGCTGTTACGGGCCGGGTGTCCATGCGCCGAGTGTCAAGGCGGTCATGAGAACATGAGCAGCCTCCCCCATCCCGACGTGTTTGAGAGCGATTTACCCGATTCTCCAGCCACGCGCTTAAAGTCCATCGTGCCGGTTGGCTCATATGCAATTACGCCGGTGTGGGAAGACGGGCATGATTACGGCATTTACCAGTGGGGATATTTACGGGCGCTCTGTCCCTGTGAAGAATGCAGACGCGAACGGGAAGCCAGACGAGGCAGGCTATCTTCTCTGTGAAATGCGCCAGGATAAATCTTAACAACCTGCAAAAACGACTTCACTGCGTCTATTTTCACGCCGAGACGCAGAGTACAGAGAAGGTATACCTGTAGAACGCTGTGTTTTTGTTCTCGATAGTAAATTTTTGCAGGGAAGTCAAATCATGGAACCGTATTGCTCTGTTGCAAACAGCCTCAAGATCTGTCACTGCGAGCAAAGCGACCGCGAAGCGAGCCCGTGTGGGAGCAGTCTCCTGCCAGCAAGGGAATTACTTACCCTTTGAGTAGGCCTCGCGTTCTCCGCTTGCGGTTTGCATGGCTTGCAATGAAGGGATAGCAGTGCTTTTTTTGTGGAGGTTTTCCATGTCCCGCTCTCTCGTGCTGATGCTTTTGCTTGTTCTTCTCGCTGCCTGTACAAGTCAGACCGCTGACGGCGGACGGCAGACGGCAGTGCAGACGGCGGACAGCGGACCGCAGACCGCCACCCCCACCCTCACCCCTACCCCTGCTCCACCCTTCCTCGAATCCCTCGGTCTCTCTCCCGAAACCCAAGCCATGCTCGAACGCCAGGGCTGGCAGATCACCTGGAAAGCCAGCGAAGCCCGCTACAACATCCGCCAGCGCAAATGGGACGAAAACACCCAAACCTTCCTCAACGAGACCACCCACGAAATCGGCTGGATTGATACCGAAGGCAACCTCCACACCAAAGTAACCCGTTTCTCCGCCACCGAAAACCCCGATGGCACCTGGACCGACACCTCCACCACCCAGGACATCGTCATTGACCTGAAAAACCTCCCACCAAATCCCGACCTCATCATCAAGCAGCAACTGGACGAAAACGGCAACCCCATCTCCTTTCAGGAAAAACTCAAAACCCCCGGCTTCCACCTTCTTGAGACCAAAAACCCCGCCTTTGAAAAAACCGGCATCCTCACCCTCACCTATCTGGACGAAAACGGCATCCCCCAAACCGTCATCTACAACCGTGAACTCAACTTTCTCCAAATACCCGAACTCTCCACCGACCTGCTTCATCCCACTCCTATCCCGATTGAAGCGGTCCACTCCCTGGCTACCTTGCAATTTATCCTCCTGCGCTACGGCGATGACGAGCCTTTCCCCACTGAAAACTTCCCCGGCTGGTCGCTGCAGTTTCAGTATTTTCCTGAAAGCGATACCAGCCGCGCCTATCTCTGGCCGCGAAGTGGTGAAACTGCCAAATACGTCCGTTTTATCGGCGAAAACAACCTGAACATCCCCTGGTTTATGATCCTCTTGCCCGATGGCACAGCCTTTCCATCAGCGCCAGTTGAGATCTTCAACCCTCAAGACCCGCAAAATCCAACTGACGGCAGCCAAAAACTTATCCTTTTCCCGGCTCTTTTCACCGGGACAATGACACCTCACCAACGCTTTCTTTTTCAAGCAAGTTATCCAACTAATAAAGCATTCCTCGAATTAGCTGGTTATCAAAAGTT
>DAOTZT010000093.1:0-19038 GCA_034434255.1 Anaerolineales bacterium
AAATCCTCGCCATCATCCCGGCTCGCGGCGGCTCGAAGGGCATCCCCCGCAAGAACATCCGCCCCTTTGCCGGGCATCCCCTGATTGCCTTCACCATCGCCGCCGCCCGCCAGGCCCAAACGGTGACGCGCGTCATCGTCAGCACCGATGACGAAGAAATCGCCGCCATCGCCCGCCGCTACGGCGCCGAGACCCCCTTCCTGCGCCCCGCCGAACTGGCCGGCGACCGCACCCCCGACCTGCCCGTCTTCCAGCACGCCCTGCAATGGCTGGCCACCCACGAGAACTACCACCCCGACGTCGTCTTGCATCTCCACCCCACCACGCCAGTCCGCCCCCAGGGCTGCCTGGACGAGGCCGTCCGCATCCTGCTCGCTCACCCCGAGGCTGATTGCGTCCGAAGTGTGGTCGAAGCCGGACAAACCCCCTACAAAATGTGGCGTCTCGACCCCCAAAGCGGCCGCATGCTCCCCCTGCTGGAAATTCCCGGCAACCCCGAACCTTACAATACCCCCCGCCAGGCCCTGCCCAAAGCCTACTGGCAAACCGGCCACGTCAACGCCATTCGCCCTGCCACCATCCTGGGCGGCTCAATGACCGGCAAAGTGCTCTTCCCCATCCTCATTGACTCACGCTACCTGGTGGACATCGACACCCCCGCCGACTGGCAATTTGCCGAATGGCTGGTGCAGCAGGGCATCGAAGGCATGGTCTGGCCGGAGGAGGCAGCATGAACAAACCCGAAGTCCTCGCCCTCATCCCGGCCCGCGGCGGATCAAAAGGCATTCCCCGCAAAAACATCCGTCCCTTCGCTGGCTACCCACTGATTGCCTACAGTATCGCCGCTGGTCTCCAGGCCGAGACAGTCACCCGCGTGATCGTTTCGACCGACGACGAAGAAATTGCCGAAACCGCCCGCCGCTACGGCGCCGAGACCCCTTTCCTGCGCCCTGCCGAACTGGCCGGCGACCGCACTCTCGACCTGCCCGTCTTCCAGCACGCCCTGCAATGGCTGGCCACGCACGAGAACTACCACCCCGACATCGTCGTCCACCTGCGCCCAACCACCCCCCTGCGTCCCCCCGACCTGGTTGACCGCGCCGTGCGCATCTTGCTCGCTCACCCCGAAGCCGATTCGGTGCGCGGCATCACCCCCGCCCACCAGAACCCCTTCAAAATGTGGCTCATGGACCAGGAAGACCAGCCCATCCGCCCCCTGACGAGCGTGCCGGGCATCCCCGAACCCTACAACGCCCCCCGGCAGATCCTGCCGCAGGCCTACATGCACACCGGTCTGATTGACGTGGTGCGTCCGGCCACACTGCTCGAAAAGAACTCGATGAGCGGACAGGTCATCCTGCCGGTCTTGTTCGAACCGCAATACGACATTGACCTCGACACCCCCGACGACTGGCGGCGCGCCGAAGAGCGGCTGATGCACGCTCCCCCGCCGATGGTCTGGCCCGGGCGTCCGCGCCGGCCCATGCCCGAACGGGTGGA
Organism: Anaerolineales bacterium; assembly: GCA_034434255.1. Lineage (GTDB taxonomy): Bacteria > Chloroflexota > Anaerolineae > Anaerolineales > Villigracilaceae > UBA877. The sequence goes on from DAOTZT010000093.1 coordinate 1,501, forward strand.
CCTGCTCGTCCTGGACTTCGACGGCGTCCTGACCGACAACCGCGTCTGGGTGGATCAGGAGGGCCGCGAGATGGTCGCCGCCAACCGCAGCGACAGTCTCTGGCTGAACATGCTGCGCGAAAAGGGCGTGCAAGTCTTCGTCATCTCAAAAGAGACCAACCCGGTGGTGGCAGCGCGCTGCCGCAAGATGGGCATTCCCTACATTCAAGGCGAAGACGACAAGCCCACCGCCCTGAAGAAACTGCTCAACGAGCGCGGCATTGCCGCCGAACACGCCGTCTATTGCGGCAACGATGTCAACGACCTGCCCTGTTTCCCGCTGGTGGGATGGGCCATAGCCGTGGCCGATGCCGTCCCCGCCGTGGCGCGCCAGGCCGATTTCGTCCTCACCCAGCCCGGCGGTCGCGGTGCGGTGCGGGAGTTGTGTGAGTTGATTATTGAGAGAGGAGAGAGGAGTGAGAAGGGAGAAGAGAGCGGTGAGGAGGAATTTCCCAGGCCTGGCCTGGTCAGATGGTAACAAACGCAAAAACGCGGAGTAAGAAAGTTCGCAAAAAACACACTTTGACTCTACTGCAAAAAGGTCTGAACCACAAAGGACACGAAGTACACAAAGGATTTCTGAAAGGCTCCATTTTGAATTCTGGCGCACAATTGTTTCAAAAAACTTCGTGCTCCTTTGTGCCCTTTGTGGTAAAAAAGGTTTTTGCAGTGGACTCACACCTTAAACTTACTTTTGGAGGCTTCTATGACTGTCGTAAAAATCGGAAAACACCTGGTTGGTGATGGCCAACCTGCTTACATCGTTGCTGAAATCGGCATCAACCACAACGGCGACATCAACATCGCCAAGAAGTTGATTGACGTCGCCGCTCTGGCTGGCTGTCAGGCGGTCAAATTCCAGAAACGAACCATCGAGGTCGTGTACAGCAAGGAGGAACTGGAGCGCCCGCGCGAAAGTCCATTCGGCACCACCAACGGCGACCTCAAACGCGCCCTGGAATTCGGCCTGGAAGAGTACCGCGAGATTGACCGCTACTGCAAAGAGAAGAACATTGACTGGTTCGCCTCCTGCTGGGACGAAGGCTCGGTGGATTTCATTGACCAGTTCGATGTGCCCTGCTACAAAATCGCCTCGGCCTCGCTGACCGATGACAACCTGCTGCGCCACACCCGCTCAAAAGACAAGCCCATCCTGCTCTCCACCGGCATGAGCACCCTCGAGCAAATTGACCACGCCGTCGAAATTCTCGGCAAACAAGACCTGATTCTCCTGCACACCTGCAGCACCTACCCCGCCGAATACAGCGAACTCAACCTGCGGGTCATCAAAACCCTCCAGGAACGCTACGGCGTGCCGGTGGGCTATTCCGGTCACGAAACCGGCCTCTCCACCACCATCGCCACCATCCCGTTGGGCGCGTGCGTCATCGAACGGCACATCACCCTCGACCGCGCCATGTGGGGCTCTGACCAGGCCGCCTCGGTCGAGCCGCAGGGATTCATGCGCCTGGTTCGCGACATCCGCCTGGTAGAAACCGCCCTCGGCGACGGCGTCAAGCGCGTCATTGATCGCGAAATCCCCATCATGAAGAAATTGCGCCGCGTCGACACCGTCGGCAGTCAGGAGTAGCCCGATGACACGCATCGGCATTATGCAGGGACGCCTCGTCCCTCCCACCGACAACCGCATTCAATGCTTCCCCCGTGAGCGCTGGGCCGACGAATTCGAACTCGCCCGCCAGGCCGGCCTGGATTGCATCGAGTGGATTTACGACCTCTACGGCGCCGACGTCAACCCCCTCGCCACCGATGCCGGCATCGCCGAAATGAAAGCCCTCATCCAAAAAACCGGCGTGCAGGTTCTCTCCATTTGCGCCGATTACTTCATGGATCGCCCCCTGGTGCGCGCCGGAGCCGGTGAACTGGCCGAGCGCCTCGCCATCTTCGACTGGCTGCTGGGGCGCGGCGCCCTGCTTGGCATCAACCGCGTCGTCGTCCCCTTCGTGGACGCCTCGCGCATCGAAACCGACGACGAATTCGAAAGCGTCATCTCCACCCTGGGACGCATCCTGCCGATGGCAGAGCGAACGGGAATCGAAATTCACCTCGAAACCTCCCTGCCTCCGGCGCGTTTTGCCGCCCTGCTGGAACGTCTGCCCCATCCACTCCTGAAAGCCAACTACGACTCGGGCAACAGTTCCTCCCTCGGCTACCACCCCCGCGAAGAATTCGCCGCCTATGGCTCGCGCGTCGGCAGCGTCCACATCAAAGACCGCCTGCGCGGCGGGGGAACAGTCCCGCTGGGTCGCGGCGACGCCGACTTCCCTGCCCTGGCCGAAAGCCTGCGGGCAGTCAACTACCGCGGTGATTTCATCCTGCAAGTGGCGCGCGGCGACCCCGGCGACGAGGTCAACTGGGCACGCCAGAACCGCGCCTTCGTTGAAAAAACCTTCCTGGCCTCGTAGCGGCCTATCCAGCCGCCACTGGCCTCAGCCATCACATCTGCCACATCCTGTCGAAACACAAGGAGATTCGTCATGAAAATCCTCGTTGTTGGCCTCGGCGGAATCGGTCAACGCCACCTGCGTAACCTCCTCACCGTCCTCGGCGATCGCGCCCGGGTGCGCGCCGTAGCCCCCCGGTCCGACATCCCCGTCCTGACCGACAAACTGACCGTTGAGCCGGGCCTCACCCTGCAAGAAAAATACGGCCTGCACATCTACCCCGACCTCGACTCCGGCCTCGGCTGGGGTCCCGACGCCGTCTTCGTCTGCACGCCCACCAGTCTGCACACCGCCACGGCCCTGCGCGCCGCCCAGGCAAACGCCCATCTCTTCATCGAAAAGCCCCTCGCCCACAGCCTGGAAGGCGTGGACCAACTGCTCGAAGAAATCGAGCGCCGCGGCCTGACAGCAGTCGTCGGCTACCAGATGCGCTTCCACCCCGGCCTGCAACGCCTCCACGCCCTGCTCCAGGAGCAGCGCGTCGGGCGCGTTCTTTCCGTCCATGCCGAAATCGGCGAATACCTGCCCGGCTGGCACACCTACGAAGACTACCGTCAGATGTACGCCTCGCGGCGTGACCTCGGCGGCGGCGTCATCCTCTCCCAAATCCACGAGATGGATTACCTCTACTGGCTCTTCGGCCTGCCGCGCCGCGTCTACGCCCTCGGCGGTCACCTCAGCCACCTCGAAGTGGACGTGGAAGACACCGCCGACATTCTCTTCGAATTCGAGCGCGACGGCAATCCCCTGCCCGTCAGTTTGCACGAAGACTACCTCCAGCGGCCCCCCAGCCGCGGCTGCAAAGTCATCGGCGACCACGGCAAAATCCTCCTCGACTTCCCCAGCGCCTCGCTGACCGTCTTCGATGGCGAAGGCCAGCAAATCGAACACACGCACTTCGAAAACTTCCAGCGCAACGACATGTTCCTGGACGAAATCCGCCACTTCGTCCAGGCGCTGGAGGGCCGCCCTCACAGCCTCGTTCCGATCCGTGACGGTCTCCAGAGTCTGCGCATGGCCCTGGCCGCCAAACAATCGCTCGAAAGCAGAAAAATCGTCTCTCTCGATGAGGTAAGATGAAAACTCTCCAATCCATGTTCGACCTGACCGGCCGCGTGGCCATCATCACCGGCGGCACCGGTCTGCTTGGCCAACAACACGGCGAAGCCATTGCCAGCGCCGGGGGCATCCCCGTCCTGGCCGACATCCGCACCGGCAGCCTCGACCCTTCCACCCCAGCCTTCCGAGAACGGTTCGGACCCGAGGCCTGCCTCCTGCAAACCGACATCACCAACCCCGACAGCGTCCGCGCCCTGCTCGACGAGGTCCTGCGCCGCTATGGCCGCGTCGACATCCTCATCAACAACGCCGCCAACAACCCGAAGATGGAAAAGACCAGTGAAGTGGAATTTTCCCGTCTTGAGAACTTCCCCCTCAAGCAGTGGCAGGATGACCTGGCGGTGGGTCTCACCGGCGCCTTCCTGTGCTCGCAAATCATCGGCAGCGAAATGGCGCGGCGCGGCGGCGGCGTCATCGTCAACGTCTCCTCCGACCTGGGTGTCATTGCCCCCGACCAGCGCCTTTACCGTCAGCCTGGCCTGCCTCCCGACCGCCAGCCGGTCAAGCCGGTAACTTATTCGGTCGTCAAGACCGGCCTGATCGGCCTGACGCGTTACCTGGCCACCTACTGGGCCGAAGCCGGCATTCGCGTCAACGCCATTTCGCCCGGCGGCGTCTACAACAACCAGCCAGACGATTTCGTTGCCCGCCTGACGAACCTGATTCCACTGGGGCGCATGGCCCGCGTGGATGAATATCAGGCCGCCATCCTCTTCCTCTGCTCCGACGCCTCCTCCTACATGACCGGACAGAACCTGATTGTGGACGGCGGACGCTCTTGCTGGTAAGATTCGAGCCTTCAAGAGCCAGCCCCAAAGGACAAACCGCCATGCTTGAGATACTCGCCTCAGAATTCAAAACCCATCAGCAAGTGCTGGAACAGACCGTCGCCCAACAGGCAGCGGTGATCGAACAAATCATCGCCGCCCTCGTCCGCTGCTTTCAGCAGGGTGGCAAAGTGCTGCTGTGCGGCAATGGCGGCAGCGCTGCCGACGCCCAACACGTGGCCGGAGAATTCGTCAACCGCTTCCGCTACGACCACGCCCCCCTGCCCGCCATTGCCCTGAGCACCGACACCTCCATCCTGACCGCCATCGGCAACGATTCGGCTTTCGAGTTCGTCTTCTCGCGGCAGGTGGAAGCGCTGGGCCGACCGGGAGATGTGCTGGTGGGCATCAGCACCAGCGGCAAATCCCCCGATGTGCTGCGCGCCCTCGAAGCAGCCCGCCAGCACGGGCTGGTGACGGTCGGATTCACCGGTCAGAGCGGCAGTCAGCGCATGGGAGCGCTGTGCGACCTGTGCCTGGCCATCCCTTCCGATGAAACTCCACGCATTCAGGAGGCCCACATCTTCGTCTGGCATGTCATCTGCGGCGCAGTAGAAAAAATGCTCTTTCCCCTTTAATTGATCTGCTTTTTTCATCTATCTCTCTGTCTATCTCTGTTCATCTGTGGCTAAGAAAGGTTGAAAAACTATGAAACGTGAAGTCAAAATTGGCAATCGCATGGTCGGTGACGGCCACCCCACCTTCATCGTGGCCGAAATCGGCATCAATCACAACGGCGACCTCGAAATCGCCAAAAAAATGATCGAGGCGGCGGTCCATGCTGGCGTGGACGCGGTCAAATTCCAAAAGCGCACACCCGAAATCTGCACCCCGCCCGAGCAGCAGAAACAAATGCGCGAAACCCCGTGGGGACTCATCACCTACCTGGAATATCGTCACAAGGTCGAGTTTGGTGAAAAAGAATACCGCGAAATTGACCGTTTCTGCAAAGAAAAGGGCATCATGTGGTTTGCTTCGGTGTGGGACGAGCCGTCGGTAGATTTCATGGAACAGTTCGATACGCCGGTGTATAAAATTCCCTCCGCAGCACTCACCGACCACAATCTGCTCCGTTACGCCCGCAAGACCGGCAAACCGCTCATCGTTTCGACCGGCATGTCCACGATGGAACAAATCCGCGCCGCTGTCAAAGTCGTCGGGACAGAGAACCTGATTCTGACCCACTGCACCAGCACCTATCCGTGCGAGCCAGAGGAACTGAATCTGCGGGTGATTCAAACCCTGCGCAACGAATTCCCCTGCCCGATTGGCTATTCCGGCCACGAGGTTGGTCTGGTCCCGCCGCAGGTGGCCGTGGCCCTGGGGGCGTGCATGATCGAGCGCCATCTGACTCTCGACCGGGCCATGTGGGGTTCCGACCAGGCTGCCTCGGTCGAGCCGGCCGGTTTCGAGCGTTTGGTCAAGTACGTGCGCACCGCCGAGGCCTCGCTGGGCGATGGCATCAAGCGTGTCTACGAGAGCGAGTTACCCTCGCTTCGAAAACTCCGCCGCGTCGTTTCAGAAGAGTAATGCCCTCTATCTTTTTGACACTTGACTACCGTCTTCGTCGTCTAAGCGAACTGGCGCGCCTCGCTGCGACCGCCAGCAGGGTGGCGCGCCTCTCCCCCCCAGGCCGCGACCGGCAACCGGTGGTGTTCTTCAACGCCTCCACCCGCCTTTCGGGTCTCAGCCAGAACGCGGCGTTCTCCCTGCTCGCCTCGTGGGTCGTCCGCTTGAGCGGTGTGCCGGTGGTGCACTTCGTCTGTCGGCGCGGGATGAGCCGCTGTGTGCTGGGAACAGACGAGAACGATCCCTCGCGTCCAATGCCCTGCGGCATGTGCCTGCGCCAGAGCCACGCCACGTTCGCCGGTGCCCAAACGCGCTGGTTCGGTTACCAACACGACGAAGCCCTTGCAGCGGCATTGCAGAATCTGAGTCTCGACGAACTCCTGCGCTACGAACTCCCGCTGCCTGAACACCATTCCCTGACCACTGAACACCGTTCACTGACTACTGAAAACTGTTCACTGACTACTGAACACCGTTCACTGACTACGGAACACTGTTCACTGAACACTGCCCCCCTCCCCCTCGGCGCTCTCGTTCTCCCCTCCCTGCGCTGGCGCCTGCGCCGCCACACGCTCCAGGACGACGAGCCAACCCGCTTCCTGGCGCGCGCATTCATGCTCTCGGCCTGGAACATTGCCCGTCAGTTCAGCGCCTTCCTGGACGAAGTCCGCCCCCAGGCCGCGGTCCTGTTCAACGGCACGCACTTCCCCGAGGCGACCGCCGCCTGGCTGTGCCGCCAGCGCGGAATCCGCGTCATTACCCACGAGTCTGGTTTTCAGCCGTTCAGCGGTTACTTTGTCGAGGGCGAAGCCACCCGCTACCCTATCGTCATCCCCGACGTGGAATTGACCCCCGAACAGAACGCCCGCCTCGACGCCGACCTGCAAAAGCGCTGGCAGGGTGATTTCAGCATGGCAGGCGTCCGCTTCTGGAGCGAAATCACCAGCCTGCCGCCCACTTTGCAGGAAACAGCCGCCCGCTTCAAGCAGGTGGTCGCCATTTTTACGAACGTCATCTTCGACACGACCCAGATGTACGCCAACGTGATTTTCGCCAATATGTTTGCCTGGCTCGATGCCCTGCTGGAGGTCATCCGCCTCCACCCGGAGACGCTCTTCCTCCTGCGCGCCCATCCCGACGAGGCCCGCCCCGGCAAGACCAGCCGCGAAGATGTGGCGACCTGGTTTGCGCAAAAAGCGAGCGATTTGCCCAATGTGGTGTTCATCCCGCCGCAGGAACGAGTCAGTTCTTACGACTTGCTGCGACTTGCCAAATTTGTGCTGACTTACAACTCGACCATCGGCCTGGAATCGATCCTGTTGGGCACTCCGGCCCTGGCCGCCGGGCAGGCCCCCTTCAACGCCTTCGAGACCGTCTTCTTCGAGGGGGAGCGGGAAGCCTACTTCCGCCGGCTGGAGGCCTGGTTGACGGCAAACAGGCTCGAGGTCCCGCCCGAACGGGTGCGCAACACGCGGCGGTTTTTGTATTACCGTACCTATCGTTTTTCTCTTCCCTTTGGAGATTTCCTGGAAGAGACGCACACAGGGTATGTGCGCCTGAAGGCATTTTCGCTGGCGCAATTGATGCAGTCGGCCACGGCCAGGGCATTGCTAGGCGGCTTATTTGAAGGAAAACGATTCGAAGTGGATGTTTAGTTGTTCGCTTGTCATCCGGGCTTATAACGAGGAACGTCACATCGGGCGGCTGCTGGAGGGGGTACGCCGCCAGACTGTGCAGGACGTGGAAATCATCCTGGTCGATTCGGGTTCCACCGACGCGACCCCCGCCATCGCGGCGCGTTATGGGGCAAAAATCGTCCACATCCCACCGCAGGAATTTACCTTTGGGCGGTCGCTGAACCGGGGGATAGCCGCCGCAAGCCGCGACCTGGTTGCGATTGCCAGCGCACACGTCTATCCCGTGTATCCCGACTGGCTGGAACGTCTGCTGGAGCCGTTTGCCGACCCCCAGGTGGCCCTGACCTACGGCAAACAGCGCGGCGATGAGCACTCCAGGTTTTCGGAACATCAGATTTTCGCCCGCTGGTTTCCCGAAGAAAGCAACCTGCGCCAGCCCACCCCCTTTTGCAACAACGCCAACGCCGCCATCCGCCGTACCTTGTGGGAACAGCACCCCTACGATGAGACTCTCACCGGCCTGGAAGACCTGGCCTGGGCTAAATGGGCGCAGGCTCAGGGGTATGCCATTGCCTATATTGCCGACGCCGAGGTGATTCACGTTCACAACGAAACCCCGCGCGGCGTGTTCAACCGCTACCGGCGGGAGGGAATGGCGTTTAAGTTCATTTTTCCGGAGGCCCACTTCAGCCTGTATGACCTGGGGCGCAATCTCATCGCCAGCATCGGCTTCGACCTGCTTCACGCTCTCCGCGCCCGGCGTTTGTGGGACAGTCTGGCGAGCATTTTCTGGTTCCGCGCGGCGCAATTTTGGGGCACATACGTCGGGTATCGGCACTCTAGCCGGGTGACTCCCGACTTGCGGCAACGCTTTTATTATCACGTCGGCTGGGAAAAGCCTTCCCGCAACAAACGCCCTGTAGAACCAATCCGCTATAACGAGTGAAATGGGGCAGATTTTTTAACTTGACTCTCGTTTCTCTTGCTTTTACAATGAATGCGCTCTACAATCGAACAGTTGCAGGGAAGAGACTCCTTCTGGAGCGCCGAAGGGGCAAGCCCGTAGATCGGCGAGCGCGGGCGAAACTCTCAGGCAAAAGGACCCTGCTGCTGATTTCCTCTGGAAAGTCCGATCGCGGACACCGACGGGGCAAGTTTGGGTAGCCACCGCCCAAACGAATCTCTCAGGTCAATCACAGAGGCGCACGAGGTCGAATCGTGCGCCTTTCTCTTTCGCCAAATTTATCCTATCGGGAGATTTGCTATGAACATTCCTTCTCATCTCAAGTACACCAAGTCTGATGAATGGTTCGACCCGTCCAGCGGCAAAGTCGGCCTGACCGATTATGCCCAGGGCCAACTCTCCGACATCGTCTTTGTCGAAATCCTGGTCAGCGCGGGCGATGCCGTTGAGCCGGGCCAATCCATTGCCTCGGTCGAATCGGTCAAGGCTGCCAGCGAAGTCTATGCCCCCGTGAGCGGCAAGGTCGTCGCTGTGAACGAGGGCCTGGCCGATGCCCCCGAAACCATCAACAGCGACCCCTACGAGGCCGGCTGGATGATCCAGATCGAGGGAGGCGATGCTTCTGGCCTGATGGACGCCGCGACCTACGAAAAGTACTGCGAAGAAAGAGCACATTAGCAACTATCCTCCAGAACTAAACAGGAGTCCCTATGACCTACTCTCCCCTCACCCCTGGCGAGCGGGAGGCGATGCTGGCGGCGATTGGCGTCCAGAAGATTGAAGACCTCTTTCAGGACGTCCCCGCCAGATATCGTTTTCCTGAACTTCGTCTCCCCGCTGCACTGACCGAAATGGAGGCTGCCGCCGAAATCAGCGAACTGGCCTCTGGCAACGAGACAGTGCGTGACCTTATCTCCTTCCTGGGCGCCGGGGCCTATCATCATTACATCCCCGCCGCTGTTGATCACATCTTACGGCGCGGCGAATTCTACACTGCCTACACCCCCTATCAGCCTGAAATCTCGCAAGGCACGCTCCAGGCTATTTTCGAATACCAGTCCATCCTCTGCGCCCTGACCGGCATGGAGGTCTCCAACGCTTCGCACTACGACGGTGCGACTGCTGTAGCCGAGTCGGTCAACCTGGCTTACGCCCAGTTCCGCGGCAAACGGACGAAGGTGGTGCTCTCCCCCACCGTCCACCCCCAATACCGCGCCACGCTGCGCACCTACGTCCAGGGCATGGGGCTGACGCTGGCCGGCGACACTGCTGAAACACTCGCCGGGGACGAATTTTCCCCCAACCAGATTGAACCGCTGATTGACGACAACACCGCCCTGGTCATCGTCCAATACCCCGACTTCTTCGGGCGCATTTACGACTACACCGCCCTCATCGAGGCCGCCCACGCCAAAGGTGCCCTCGTCTGCGCGGCTGCCAACCCGATCGCCCTGGCCCTGCTCAAAACCCCTGGCGAAATGGGCGCCGACATCGTGGTCGGCGAGGGCCAGCCGCTGGGCATTCCGCTCTCCTTCGGCGGGCCGTACCTGGGCTTCTTCACCACCCGCAAGCAATACGTCCACAAAATGGCCGGTCGCCTGGTCGGCGAGACAGTCGATAACCGCGGCCAGCGCGCCTACGTCCTGACCCTGACCGCCCGCGAACAACACATCAAGCGCGAGCGCGCCACCTCCAACATCTGCTCCAACCAGGGGCTGATGGCGCTCGCCTCGGCGGTCTATGTCGCCCTCCTTGGCAAGACCGGTCTGCGTCAGGTGGCCGAACTCTGCTACCACAAAGCCCACTACGCCGCCGCCCAACTCACCCAAATTCCGGGCTTCACCTACTGCTTCGACACCCCCTTCTTCCACGAATTTGCCCTGTGCTGCCCACGCCCGGCTGCCGAAATCAACGCCCACCTGCTCGAACACGGCATCCTCGGCGGTTACGACCTCGGTCAGGATTACCCCGCCCTCAAAGACCACCTGCTGATTGCTGTGACCGAAATGAACACCAAAGAAGAGATTGACGCTCTTGTGAATGTACTCTCGGAGGTGAGCCATGACTGAGGAACGTACCCCGCGCGTGGTCGAACCGACCCTGTTTGAAATCTCCTCCCCTGGCCGCACCGGCGTCACGTTCCCGGACCCGGACGTGCCGCGCGCCTCGTTGCCTGAATCCCTGCTGCGGGCCGATTTACCGCTCCCCGAACTGGCCGAAGTGGACGTTATCCGCCACTACATGCACCTCTCGCGCTTCAACTATAGCGTAGATGGCGGCTTCTACCCGCTTGGCTCCTGCACGATGAAGTACAACCCCAAAATCAACGAGGACATGGCTCGCCTCCCCGGCTTCGCCTTCACCCATCCGCTCCAACCGATCGAAACCGTGCAGGGCAACCTGGTGCTGATGTACACCCTGCAAGAATGGCTCAAGGAAATTTCGGGCTTTGCCGCCGTTTCCCTCCAACCGGCTGCCGGTGCTCACGGCGAACTGACCGGCGTGCTGATGATGCGTGCCTACCACCAGGCCCGTGGCGACCACAAGCGCGTCAAAATGCTCATCCCCGACTCAGCCCACGGCACCAACCCCGCCTCGTCGGCCATGAGCGGCATGACGGTCGTGCAAATCCCCTCCGACAGCCGCGGCAACGTAGACCTGGCAGCCCTCAAAGCCGCCTGCGACGACACGGTCGTCGGCCTGATGCTCACCAACCCCAACACGCTTGGCCTGTTCGATGAGCACGTGGAAGAAGTCATCAAAATCGTCCACGATTGTGGCGGCCTGGTCTATGGTGACGGCGCCAACCTGAATGCCCTGCTGGGCATCGTCCGTCCGGGTGACCTGGGCTTCGACGTGATGCACTTCAACCTGCACAAGACGTTCTCCACCCCCCACGGTGGCGGCGGGCCGGGATCGGGGCCGGTCGGCGCTGCAGCCCACCTGGCCGACTTCCTGCCCACGCCGCTGGTCGGAATTGTCGAAGAAGGCGACGAAGAAGAGCCGCCGCTTTACGGCTTTATCGAACCGAAGCAGACGATTGGGCGGGTCAAGGCTTTCCACGGTCATTTTGGCATGCTGGTACGCGCCTTTACTTATATCGCCATGCACGGCCCGGAGGGCCTGCGTCAGGTCTCAGAAAACGCTGTTCTGAACGCCAACTATCTGCTGGCGCGCCTGCGCCATACCTATCCCATCCCCTACGACCGGATTTGCATGCACGAATTCGTAGCCGAAGGCAAAGTGGAGGGCAGTGACGTGCGCGCCCTCGACATCGCCAAGCGTCTGATGGATTACGACTTCCACCCGCCGACCAACTACTTCCCGCTCATCGTTCACGAAGCCCTGATGATCGAGCCGACCGAAACCGAAAGCAAGCAAACGCTGGATGCCTTTGCCGACGCCCTCATCAAGATTGCCGAAGAAGCCCGGACCAATCCGGCTCTGCTGCATGAGGCCCCCCACAAGACCCCCTTCGGACGCATGGACGAGGTCAAGGCGGCGCGCGATCTGGTGCTGTGCTGCTGGCTGCCCGAGGAATAGTCTCCCCCTCTCCGTAACGTCAGATTAATTGCAAAAAACAACCGGCGATGACTGCCCAAAAGTCATCGCCGGTTTGCTTTGGCACCATAAACCAACGGAGATTGGGGGAAGATTGGCAAAAAGTTTTGACATCTCTTTTGCTCTTCGCTATACTCAATTCAAGGCGCCCGTCGCTTCCGTCTCTCTGCCTAAATCGGTATCTCGTCAAGAGGAGAAAGACATGCTCACCCCTGTATCGCTGGTCCTGGTTTGTGTGCTTCCTGCGCCGCGTGACCTGGAAATTGCCCGCCTGCTGGGATGGTATCGCATCCCATTCCGCAGCGCGCCCAAGGTCATTTCGGTAGATTACCTGGCCTTCTATCAGCCTGGCAGTTTCGGCGAACATGCTGGACGAATCGAGTGGATCGCAGCCGTCCAGGGTCACGAACTGACGACCCGCGCAGAACTTCTCCGAGATGAGCCTGATCACCCCCGCGCCCATGAGGAATATTTCAAAATCCAGTTAGGGCCATTGGAACGCTTGCCACGCCCAATTGTGGCAGGCCGGTGGAAGCGGATCACCTTCCTCTACACTACGGGCGAATACCTGTTGCGAGCGACAACGCTCAATGACCTGGTTGTGCAAAGCGATGAGCGTGCCCTGCTGTGGCAATCCCTACGAGAACGGGCAGAGAATAGCCAGTTGTACCACACCGACATACCCGAGGCAGAAATTCCCCCTGAAGTGCTGGCCGCCCTGCTTGGCATCAAAGAGCCACAAGAAACATACTCCTGGGAATAAAAGACACGCCAAAAGAAGACTTCCGCAGCAAACACTGCGGAAGTTTCTTTTCTGTTTTTCTGCGCTCTTACCAGTGCCAGGAGGAGCCTTCTTTTGTATCCTCCACCGTCACACCCAATTCTTGCAGACGATTGCGAATCAAATCGGCCATGGCCCAGTTTTTCTGTTTGCGCATTTCGCTACGAATTTCAAGGAGGAGGTCAATGAAGGGATCTGCTGCGGTTTCTCGCTTTGTTTTTTCCAGTCTCAAACCGAGAACCGAGGTAAGTTCGCGCAAAACGGTTTGGGCCGGTGTCAGTTGCTCGTCTGTCGCGCCAGCAGCGCGAGCCGTATTGATGACACGTACGAGTTCAAACAGGGCAGCCAGCGCTAGCGGCGTGTTAAAGTCGTCGTCCATCGCATCGGTAAAAGCCTGCCGGGCCGCGTTAGCCTGATTGACCAATTCCGCTGCGGCTTCGGGAGACAGGCCGCCATTTTTAGGAGTAGCCGGACGCAAGCCAGAGCGCAAACGTTCCAGGTTCTTCTCCGCATTGGAGACAACTTCATCGGTAAAGGTCAGGGGCGCGCGATACGAGGAATTGAGGACCACCATGCGCATCACATCGCCCTCGTGTTCTTCCAGGAACTTGCGAATGGTGACGATATTGCCCAGCGACTTGGACATTTTCTCGCCACCCAATTGCAACATGCCATTATGAATCCAGTAGCGAGCAAACGGTTTCCCCGTGTAGGCCTCGCTCTGGGCAATTTCGTTCTCATGATGCGGAAAGACCAGGTCATTGCCCCCGCCGTGAATATCAATCTGTTCGCCGAGTTCAGCCAGGTTCATCGCCGAGCATTCAATGTGCCAGCCAGGGCGACCCTTTCCCCAGGGGGAATCCCACGAAGGTTCACCGGGTTTGGCCGCCTTCCACAAGGCAAAATCAAGAGGGTTGCGCTTATTTTTATCGACATCAAAGCGTGTCCCTGCGATCATTTCAGAAAGATCACGGCCCGAAAGTTTGCCATATTCAGCGAATTTCTCCACATGGAAGTACACGTCGCCGCCGGGGACGACATAAGCATAGCCTTTGTCAATCAGGCCTTGAATCATGTTCTGGATCTGCTGCATGGTTTGCGTTGCCCGTGGATTCGAGGTCGCGGGCAGCACATTTAACTCGCGCAGGTTCTGGCGGTAGTCCTCAATATAACGATTCGCCAGTGCAAAAGGATCTTCTCCCAGTTGGTTGGCGCGGGCGATGATTTTATCGTCCACATCGGTGAAATTCATGACATGCTTGACCTGATAACCACGATACTCCAGGTAACGCCGGATGATATCAAATACCAGCGCCGACATTGCATGTCCAATATGGGCTTCGTTATAGACGGTGACCCCGCACACGTACATTTTGACCTTCCCCGGCTCGAGGGTCTGAAATTCTTCGACTTTGCGGGTCAATGTGTTATAGATACGCAACATAAACTACTCCTGATCCACCTTTAGAATTACTCTTCCATGCGGGCGAACACCATTCGCCCGGCAGCGGTTTGTAAAACTTTTGTGACAATTACATTCCGTGTTTGCCCAATCACCTTATTGCCGTTCTCCACAACGACCATGGTGCCATCATCCATGTAACCTACGCCCTGGTTAAGTTCTTTTCCTTCTTGAATAATGCTGATGGTGAACGTTTCACCGGGCAAAACCACCGATTTGACAGCATTGGCCAGTTCATTGATGTTCAAAATAGAGACACCCTGTAATTCAGCCACGCGATTGAGATTGTAGTCATTGGTCAAAATCGGGCATTTTAACTGACGTGCCAGGATAATCAATTTGTCATCCACCTCGCGCACGCCTTCTACGTCAATGTCTGAAATTTTGACTGACACAGAAGAAGATTTTTGCAATTCAGACAGGATTTCCATGCCACGCCGTCCGCGCGCCCGGCGCAAGTTATCGGGTGAGTCGGCGATATATTGCAACTCGTTGAGGACAAAGCGAGGAATAAGCAACGTCCCAGGTAAAAAGCCCGTCTTGGCAATATCTGCCACACGACCATCAATGATGACACTCGTATCCAGCAACACAGTCCGATTGGCCTGCGCCCAGTTCATCTGGGCGCCACTGTCACGGCGCGCAGAAATGCCGTTAAGCAGATTGCTGATATCCATTTGACGCATTACAAACAGGGAAATACCAAAATAACAGAAAAGTAACACCCCCACAAATGGCAAAATTTTCCCAAATGGTTCTGGCAATAAGGAAAGGGGAAACGAGAGCAAGGCAGCAATAATCAGCCCCACGACCAACCCGATAATCGCCGAAAAGAGCGTCTCGGCAGGTAGTTTGATGAGGAGATTTTTTAAGGAGCGGATCGGTCGGGTAGTAAAGTAAGGAGTGGCCACTAAGCCAAAGAGAGCACCTACCAGGCTCACGGTCAGGGTATAGAGCACAATGAAATCTTCATTGAACTTTCCCAACCAGTTTCCCCACACCGCCCCTACAATCGCAAAGATAATCATGCCAATTAAACGAGCAATGAAATCAGCGCTCATGAATAACTCCTTGAAAATAAAGAAGGGATAATAACAGGTAAATCATAGCATGGCTGATACCAACCGTCAACAGCAGTTTTGAAACCTCTGTCTGCTTTAACGACAAAGAAAAACTGTCTGATATAATCCTTTCATCCTTATTGGTAAGGACATCGAACATGGCTTTGGACCGTTTTGCACGTCCCATTCACTATCTACGTATTTCCCTGACCGACCATTGCAATTTGCGCTGCTTGTATTGCATGCCGGAAGATATGACCTTTCGGCCTACTGCGGCTATGATGCAAGATGAAGAAATCTTGCGTCTCACGCGTGTCTTTGCCCGCCTTGGCTTTGATAAAATTCGGCTAACTGGCGGTGAACCAACCGTACGGGCGAATGTGGTCGAGATTGTGCGTGGCATTGCCTCCACACCCGGCATTCGCACCGTGACCATGACGACCAACGGGATTCTGCTGTCAAAACTGGCAGCGCCATTAGCGGCGGCAGGCTTGAAACGGGTAAATATCAGCCTGGATACGCTTAATCCGGCTAAATTCAAGCGCCTTACCCGTCGAGGTGATATTGAAGATGTGTGGGAAGGCATTCTGGCAGCAGAACAGGCCGGTCTGACTCCCATCAAACTCAACGCCGTGATTGTGCGGGGCTACAACGAAACAGACGTCGTGGACCTGGCTCGCCTTACTCTGAATCACCCGTGGCAGGTACGATTTATCGAAATGATGCCTTTTGGAGGCGCTACCGATTTGCAGACCAGCCAAATGGTCCGAGCCGATGAGATTCAACAGCGGCTCGAGCAGGTCTTCGGCCCTCTGGCGCCATCCAACGACGGCAGGCTCGACGGTGAGGCGCGCATTTTCCGTCTCCCCAATGCTCAGGGAGATGTCGGTTTTATTTCCTCTGTCTCGGCTCCGTTTTGTTCCAGTTGCACCCGTGCTCGCCTGACCGCTGACGGGATTCTGCGGATGTGCCTGTTACGAGAATATGAAATTGACTTGCTGACCCATCTTCGCCAGGGCGCTTCTGACGAGGAATTGCGCTCTCTGATTCTGGATGCAGTCTGGAACAAACCCTGGGGCCATGGACTGGCCGATGGTCACATCGCGGTCAACCGGACGATGAGCGAAATCGGCGGCTGACAATACACATGGAAACACCGATAAGGAGAAAAGCACTTCTGCGCAAAACACAGGACACACACGAGGCAGGGCCTTTGCAGCCTTTTTCACCGCAAAGCCTTCTGAAAGCCATATAAAAATCTTTGTGCACTGTGCCTGCTCACTTACACAGATTGTCAACGAACTTTAAGAAAGCGGCAGAAAAGTCTTGCAATTAAACTCGCTCCATGCTAGTAAAGCTCGTCGGGCCTGGACTTTCGGGCGAAAGTCATACTCACCGACGCGAGCTCGAAGCCGGGACAAGATTCCATCGGGCGAACAATTAACACCACGAGCAGAGACAACAAAGTCTATCTCACGTGCAGCGTCGCTCTGCCCTGATGCTCCTCCCGAAGGATAGCGAGAAGATGTGCCCCGAGCAGCGTCTCCGCTGAAGCGTCATGCTGCTTCCAAAGTCTCAGGCGGCCAGACCCATTGCTATGATCTTTGAACAGAATCTTGAAATCACATAAGATTTGTCAATCAATCAGTTCCACAACCAAACCACCAATCTCTAGGCTTCATGGACAAGCTTATTAGGATTCACCGATTTATGCAGCACCGATTTATGCAGCAATTATTTGATGGGGAAAGGCAGGCAAAGCATGCAGCCGAGATCGGACAAGCCATGCTGGCTGCCCAATTGATACGTTTGACGGCTATAGCAGCGAAAATGCCGGGCAACAGGGAAGCGAGAGCCAAACGCATCCAACGATTTCTGCAGGTCAGCAATCTGCGAGAAAATCTATGGCAATTATTTCAAGAGACGTAACTATTCAGCCATCCACTCGAAACAGGGGTGTCACTGCGAACGAGCGCTTTTTGCGAGTGAAGCAGTCTCCCAAAGCATGGTTTTTCCTGTTCAAGACGAGATTGCTTCGGGCAGAGAACGCCCT
>DAOTZT010000094.1:0-5570 GCA_034434255.1 Anaerolineales bacterium
TGAAGCGTGGAACAAAGGTGTCCAGCAAAAAACTGTATTCGCACAGCGCGTGGGTAGAAATTGCATCCGGCCAATGGTGTGCAATTGTCTTTGACGGCGTGCAGTACTTGAAAATTGTGAAAGAAGAGTAGAGACTGCTCTAAAGAATTGATTTCAGCCTGCATGGTGCCGACTTTGGTCGAACAATTTGATTGGCGGCACCTTTTTCTGTTTCTGCCTGATGCCCTTGTTTGGCGAAGCAACTTTCAGAGTTTTCATGCATCTGATAGAATGTTCTTGCGCATTGTTCATTCCACCAATAACTTGAGGTGATTATGTTCAACTTATCTTCTGTTTCTGTACCTGGGGTCTCTGCTGGCCCCCGGCATGTCAAAGTCCTTGTGCTCGGAGCTGGACCGGCGGGCTTGTCGGCGGCTCTCTACGCGGCTCGCGCGGACCTCGAGCCGGTGGTCTTGACCGGCACCCAGTTGGGCGGTCAGGCATCGCTGACACACACGATTGAGAACTATCCCGGTTTTCCGGATGGGGTGGGCGGAGCCGAGTTGGGCGATCTGTTCCAGAGACAGGCCGAACGGTTTGGCGCGGTGGTCGAATTCGATTCCGCCCAGGCTGTTGACCTGTCGAAGCGCCCGTTCCGGGTCCAGACCGATAACGGTGAATATCTGGCCGATGCTCTCATCATCAGCACCGGCGCCAGCCCGAATCATCTCAATGTGCCCGGCGAGGTGGAGTTGACCGGCCGCGGCGTCTCCTATTGCGCGACCTGTGACGGGTGGTTTTTCAAGGATAAGCCGGTGGTGGTGGTCGGCGGTGGCGATTCGGCGCTCGAAGAAGCGCTTTTCCTCACCCGTTTTGCTTCCTCGATAAAAATCATCCATCGCCGCGATACCCTGCGGGCCGGGGCCATCTTGCAGAAGCGCGCTTTTGAAAACCCAAAAATTGAATTTGTTTGGGATACGGTGGTTACCGAAATCGTGGGCAATGAAAAAGTGGAGGCCGTGCGGCTGAAGAATCTCAAAACTGGCGCCGAGAGCCTCTTGCCGACCGAAGGCGTGTTCATCTTCATCGGGCATACCCCCAATACGCAGATGTTCGTTGGTCAGTTGGAGATGGAGAACGGCTATATCAAGGTAGACGAACGGATGCGTACCAGTGTCCCAGGTGTGTTTGCAGCAGGCGAGGCCGCTGATCCGCATTTTAAGCAGGTGGTGGTCTCGGCTGGCATGGGTGCTGCCGCCGCGATTGAAGCCACGCGTTTCCTGGAACAAAATTAATGACTCTACTGCAAAAAGGTCTTGAACCACAAAGGACACGAAGTACACAAAGGATTTCTAAAAGGCTCAATTGAGAATCTTGAATTTCGGCGCACAATTGTTTGAAAAAACTTCGTGCTCCCTTGTGCCCTTTGGGGTAAAAAAGTTTTTGCAGTGGAATCATTAATCTTTTGCCCGCCATTTTGTCTGGCGCGCTTTTTTTGTGTCAACATTGACTATATTTTTTGGGGAGGGCACAAAAAAATCTCGTTAAGAACCTGAAAAGTTATATAATGAGTGAGTAAAGGTTTCATTTCCCATTCTAAAACTCAGGAGGAACAGATGACATCAAAAATTTCTATTATTGGCGCTGGCATGACGGGCGCCACAACTGCTCACTGGTTGGCCGAGCGAGAACTGGCCGACCTGGTGCTGGTAGATATTGTGGAAGGAATGCCCCAGGGGAAAGCCCTGGATTTGTTAGAAGCCATGCCAATTATTGGCAAAGATGTAGCCATTGTCGGCAGCAATGATTACGCTGCTACCAAAGGCTCGGATATCATCGTGATCACGGCAGGAATTCCGCGCAAGCCGGGAATGAGCCGCGAAGATTTGCTTTCTACCAATGCCGCGATTGTCAAGACGGCAGTTGAAAATACCCTTCCTTTGTCCCCTGATGCAATTTACATCGTCCTCACCAATCCGCTCGATACAATGGCCTACCTCGCCATGAAAGTTTCCAAATTGCCGCGCGAGCGGGTGGTTGGGCAGGCTGGCATTCTGGATTCGGCGCGCATGCGCGCCTTTGTGGCGATGGAGACCGGCGTCAGCGTTGAAAATATCGCCTGCTACGTCCTGGGCGGCCACGGCGACGAAATGGTCCCCCTGACTCGCCATTCCAACGTGGCTGGTGTTCCATTGCGTGATTTCTTGCCGGCAGACAAACTGGAAGCCATTGTTAACCGCACCCGCAAAGGCGGTGGCGAAATCGTCAGTTTGCTCAAGACCGGTTCGGCCTTCTATGCCCCTTCGCTGGCTGTAATGCAAATGGCAGAGGCCATTTTGAAGGATAAACATCTGATCGTCCCGGCTTCAGCCTATATGCAAGGCGAGTATGGCTTGCATGACATTTTCTTCGGCGTGCCCGTGCAATTGGGACGCGGTGGCATGGAGAGAATCATTGAGTATCAGTTGGATGCCGAAGAACAGGCTGCTTTGGAGAAATCCGCTGCAGCGGTGAAAGAAAGCATTTCCATCTTGCATACGCTGGTGCAAATCTAATTTTTGACGGCTTGGCCGTTATTGCCAAAAGGAGATGAAAAAATGATCCTGCACGAAAAAATTGCTGCTCAGTTGCCCGATTGGCGGGCGAGAGTGACCAAACTGGTCAAAGAACAAGGCGAAGTCGTTGTTGATAAAGTGACGATTGGTCAGATTTACGGTGGCATGCGTGATATCAAATCCCTCGTAACTGACATTTCGTTCGTGGACCCGGCGACCGGCATCAAGTTCCGTGGGATGTCGATTCCCGAGGTCTTGAAGAAATTGCCCAAGCCGCGTGGGGCCAAAATCCCGTATGTCGGCGCCTTGTATTACCTGTTGATGGTGGGTGAGGTCCCGACCCGTGCGCAGGCCGAAGAGGTGGAAGCAGAATGGGCCAAACGGGCCGATGTCCCCGATTACGTCTTCAAGATGCTCAAATCCATGCCCCGCGAGACACACCCGATGGTGCTCTTCTCTCAGGCGGTTCTGGCGTTGCAAAATCAATCGGTTTTCGCTAAACGCTACAACGAGGGCATGAAAAAAGACGTTTACTGGGAACCCACTCTCGAAGACGCCCTGAACCTGACGGCTAAATTGCCCGTGATTGCGGCCTTTATTTACCGGATGAAATATTTTGGCGATACCAGGAAGCCGAAATACAATCCGCGGCAAGACTACGGGATGAATTTTGCCCGCATGATGGGCGTGGCAGACCGCAAGGGCTATGCTGAACTGGCGCGCCTGTACTTCATTCTCCACTCTGACCACGAGTCTGGCAATGTGTCGGCCCATGCGACCCACCTGGTAGGCTCGGCGTTGTCGGATGCTTACTATGCGTTCTCGGCTGGCCTCAACGGCCTGGCCGGTCCGCTGCATGGACTGGCAAACCAGGAATGCCTCGGCTGGCTGATCAGTGTGCGCGATCGCTTTGGCGGTGTGCCCTCCCGCGAGGACCTGTACAAATTTGCCTGGGATACGCTCAACAGTGGAAAAGTGATCCCCGGCTATGGCCATGCCGTGCTGCGCGTGACTGACCCGCGCTTTACAGCCCAGTTGGAATTTGCTAAAGAGCGCTTCCCGGAAGATACGCTCCTGCGCCTGGCCGAACTGGTCTATGATGTGGTGCCGCAGGTGCTGAAAGAGCAAGGGAAGGCCAAGAACCCGGCTCCCAATGTGGACGCTATTTCGGGCACGCTGCAGTATTACTATGGCGTGCGCGAATTCGATTTCTACACGGTGCTGTTCGGTGTCGGCCGCGCCCTGGGCGTGACGGCGAATCTGGTCTGGGCGCGCGCGCTCGGTCAACCGATTGAGCGCCCCAAGTCGCTGACAACTGCCATGCTGGAAGAAATTGCCAAGAACGCGGCTGCTCAGTAAGAGCGAAGTGTAAGGAATCAAAAACTCCCGGCGCATGTTTGGCGTTGGGAGTTTTTTTGTCTCAGTTCAACCCAGAGTGAGAAGGCCGGGGCAGGCTGCCTCCGCCAATCCAGATTACCGCTGCTGTTTGGCAGGCCGTGCGGTAGTTTTTTTGCCGTGAATTTCTCGATAATCTTCGTGATCGGGGAAAGGAAGCACAATTAAATTTGGCATGCGTTGAATCTGCAGTTTTCGGTAGAACATGGGGTGAATGACGCATTCGTCGGTGTCGGTGAGAATCAGCGGTTCACTCATCGCATATTCGAAATCCGCCTCGACGATTCCTGTTTGATCGTTTTTGGTTCTTACTCTCCCGACAATGCCCAGTTCACACACCAGACGATGAAAAGCGCTGATAGAGTAATTCCCTTCGCGCCAGGTGCGGGCGGTTTTCTTGGCTACCTGGTCAAGATACGTGCCAGCGAAAAGCGGCGGTGCGCCGGCTAGTGCCTGAACAATTTCGGCGGCGCCCGGGTAAATCAAGTCATAAGAATTCAAGACCTCTTTGGCCAGAAGGGTCTCGCTCTCGCTGATCGTGCGGGCGATGTTGATATCTTTGAAGTTGGGAAATTTGCCACTTTTGAGCGCCTGGCGGGCGATTTGATTGCAGAGGATGACCAGCTGGCGCGGGCGCATTTGGGTGTGGCGCAAGACATAAGGCAGAGTTTGCTCGGTGTGCCCGTTCAGGTTGCAGACCGTTTCTCCGAAGAACGGCGTCCAGAGTTTGGCGCGCACATCGTCAAAATTATCCCAGTCAACTTCGTCAAAGGGCAAGGGGTAGCCGATATTGACGAGATACTTGTAAAACCGCCAGGAGATCAGGCGAATCAGGTCTTTGGGCCTCCAAAGCATGTACAGCGGATCGCGGATGAACTTGGTGGTGTTGGGAATGTGTCCTTCGGCAATGTAGGGGAAGATCTCGGCGGCGACAAAGGCCTTGATATGGATTCCCTTGCGTGCATAGGCAATATTGAAATTGCTGGCGCACTGGATCAGGGCGGCTGTAACGGCCATCATGGCAGCATTGTTGCGGTCGTACCGTTCGAACGTGTCAATGGCGATAATGACCGGTTCCTTGCGGGTAAAGTCTGTGACCCGCTCTTTTGCTCTGGTGAACATGGGATCTGACAATACCTCGGATAATACATCGGCCACGGTTCCGCTTTCATCGAGGTATTTGCTCAAAACCTGTTTGAGCACTTCACCGATAAAGACGGACAATTTGCCTTTTTTGCCCATAAAGAATCCTGCATTTTCCAGCAAGGGATCATGTTCGCGATATTCATAAAAAATGAGCGACCAGATAAGATATTCCCAGATTTTGCGCACATCATTTACGGCCAGGTCGGGAGAGATGTAATTCTTGCGCATGATCCGATTGATAATGCTTTCGTAGATGACGGGTTCGTCAATGTCAATGTTGTGGGCATTCTTGATTCGGTTTTGGAATCCAAAGTATTTGGTGAGTGATGTTTTGCCAGACCCCCGACGACCTATAAAAGAATTCCGGTAACTATTCAGCCATCCACTCGAAACAGGGGTGTCACTGCGAACGAGCGCTTTTTGCGAGTGAAGCAGTCTCCCAAAGCATGGTTTTTCCTGTTCAAGACGAGATTGCTTCGGGCAGAGAACGCCCTC
>DAOTZT010000095.1:0-2036 GCA_034434255.1 Anaerolineales bacterium
ATCCCGCGCCCCAATACGGCATGAATGCCATGCTACAAAATCTTTACGATTGTGATCGATTCTCAGGGCAATACTATAGACATCGCCTCCCTTTGGCGTTATAATGAGATCAAACTCACGAAATTACGCCAAATATGGAACTCTTTAAACGCACCATCACCCAGAAACTGCTCGATGACTGCTTCCAGGGACGCGCACTCATCCTGGTCGGCGCGCGGCAGACCGGCAAGACCACCCTCGTCCGCATGGCGCTCGAACAACTCGGCGACCGTTACACGGTCAAAACCATCAATGGCGATGACCCCCTCGACCGCGACGCCCTGACCGACAAAAGTCTGGATTACCTGCGCCGCGTGCTGGGCGATGCCCAAATCCTCTTCGTGGACGAAGGGCAGAAAATCCGCACCATCGGTCAATCCGTCAAACTGCTGGTGGACCACTTCGGCAGCCAGCGGCAAATCATCGTCACCGGCTCTTCCACCCTCAACCTGCTCGATGCCACCCAGGAGCCGCTGACCGGGCGCAAATTCGTCTACATCCTGCATCCGCTCGCCATCTCCGAAATTTTCCCCCGCCCCGATTTTCTCGACCTGCAAAAGAACCTCGAAGAACGCCTGCTTTACGGCTCCTACCCGCGCGTCGTCCAGCAGACCTCCTTCGAAGCCAAAATCCGCGAACTGAAGGAACTGGTCTCCAGTTATCTCTACCGTGACATCCTCGAACTCCAGCAAGTCAAAAGCCCCGACCTGTTGCACAAACTGTTGCAGGCGTTGGCGCTTCAGATCGGCTCCGAAGTCTCTTATACCGAACTGGCCCAAACTGTCGGCGCGGACAAGAACACCGTCGAACGCTATATCCAACTGCTGGAGCGCAGTTTCGTCATCTTTCGCCTGCCGCCCTATGCCGCCAACCGGAGACGCGCCATCTCCAAACTGCGTAAAATTTACTTCTGGGATACCGGCATTCGCAACGCTCTCATCCAGAACTTCAATCCGCTCGACCTGCGCACCGACAGCGGCGCGCTCTTCGAGAACTGGATGATCGCCGAACGCCTGAAGCGCAACGCGTACGAAGGGAAACTGGTCACCTCTTACTTCTGGCGCACCTACGATGGGAACGAAATTGACTACCTCGAAGAAAGCGGCGGACAGGTACAGGGATACGAATTCAAATGGCGGCCCGCCGAAACGCGCCTGTTTCAAAAAGGCGGATTCTCTGTCACCCTCATCACACCGCAACAAATGATTCCGTTTTTGTACGAATGAACGAAAGTGACTTTGCCCTGGAGGATTCCATGTCCCGCTTCCCTCGGACCCTCAGCCTGCTCTTGACCCTTGGCCTTTTCCTCGCCTCTTGTAGACCACAGACCGCCGACCGCAGACCGCAAGCGGACGGTGGACAACCGACCGCCCCTTCTCCCACCCCCACCGAAATCCTCCAACCCTCCCTCGAATCCCTCGGCCTGACCGCTGAAATCCAGCAAATGTTCGACCGCCAGGGCTGGCAGATAAAATGGGACAGCCAAAACTCCCGCTACACCATCTCCCAACTCGCCTTCGACGAAGCCAAACAAGAATTCACCTCCCAAAAAACCCACGAAGTAGGCTACATTGACCTCGAAGGCAACCTCCACACCCAAGTAACCCGCCTCTCCGCCACCGAAAACCCCGATGGCACCTGGACCGACACCTCCACAACCCAAGACCTCATCCTCCCCCTGCGCTCCCCTCTCCCCCTGGGAGAGGGGCCGGGGGTGAGGGTGGTCGAACCCAAAAACCCCGCCTTTGAAAAAACCGGCATCCTCACCCTCACCTATCTGGACGAAAACGGCATCCCCCAAACCGTCACCTACAACCGCGAACTCAACTTTCTTCAAATGCCTGAAATCTCAACTGACCTGCTTCATCCCACCCCACTTCCCATTGAAGCGGTCCACTCCCTGGCTGCCTTGCAATTTATCCTCCTGCGCTATGGCGAAGGCGAGCCTTTTCCAACGGACAACTTCCCCGGCTGGTCGCTGCAGTTTCAGTATTTTC
>DAOTZT010000096.1:0-10007 GCA_034434255.1 Anaerolineales bacterium
CAGAATGTTGTATAATGGTGGGGAGCATTGGTTTCTCCTGGTCGGTGAGATGTCATGATCCTATCCTACCAGAAAACCAGTGCTCGTTCAATTCCACCAAAGTTCACGTCCAAAAAAGGCGAAAGTCCAGCACAAAAAATCTCTGCGAACTCTGCGTCTCAGCGGTCAAAATTCTCAATTGCCGTGTTTCGCACAGGGCATCCAGGGACTTTGAAAAAACCATACCTTTTTGCTTCGTAGTTTTCTCAAAGTCAAATCTTTCACCGCAGAGCCACTGAGAACGCGGAGAAAACCACAAAAAATCTCTGCGAACTCTGCGCCTCAGCGGTCAAAATTCTCAATTGCTGTGTTTCGCCCAGGGCATCCAGGGACTTTGAGAAAGCCATCCCTCTTTGCTTCGTAGTTTTCTCAAAGTCAAATCTTTCACCGCAGAGCCGCTGAGAACGCAGAGAAAACCACAAAAAATCTCTGCGAACTCTGCGTCTCAGCGGTCAAAATTCTCAATTGCCGTGTTTCGCACAGGGCATCAAGGGACTTTGAGAAGGCCATACCCGTGAAAATGCTATCACTTTTTGAAAATCTGCTATCATTATACCATGCCTGAAAAAGACTTCCTCTTCCTCCACCTGCGCGGACTGCCCTACTTCCGCGCCCTGATTCGCTCCGTGGAAGCGGCCTACTACCAGACCCTCGACCTGCCTGCCCCGACCCTCGACGTGGGCTGCGGCGATGGGCATTTCGCCTCCCTGACCTTCGACCGTCCGATTGACGTTGGCCTCGACCCCTGGCATGGCCCCATTCACGAAGCGAAGCGCTACGGCGCGTACCGCTGGCTGGTAGAAGCCGACGGCGCCCGCGCCCCCTTCGCCAACTCGACCTTTGCCTCGGCCTTCTCCAACTCGGTTCTTGAGCACATTCCCCACATTGACGCCGTTCTCGCCGATGTGGCCCGCGTCCTTCAGCCAGGGGCGCCGTTCTACTTTTGCGTCCCCAACCCGCGCTATCTCTCCGAACTGGCCCTGGCGCGCCTCTTTGGGCAGCCCTACCGCGAATGGTTTCGGCGCATCTCGCGCGTCCATCACGCCGACGAGCCGCAGGTCTGGCAGCAGCGCCTGGAGCGGGCCGGCTTCCGCCTGGAACGCTGGTGGCATTACTTTTCCCCCGCAGCAATGCGCGTGTTAGAATGGGGACATTATTTTGGCCTGCCCTCGCTGGTCGCCAAAAAACTGACCGGACGCTGGATTCTCGCCCCCACCCGCTGGAACCTCGGCCTGACCGAGCGCTTCCTCCGCCGCTACGCCTCCACTGAACCGGTCGAAGATGGCGTCTTTACCTTCTTCGTGGCGCGCAAAATGACAGACCGCTGACGGCAGACCACTGACCACTGACCACTGATTACTGATTACCGATTACCGATTACCGAACCATGCCCTTCGACGAATCCTACTTCCGCACCCACACCTACAAGGATGTGTCTTTCGCCCGCTACAGCCAGTACTGGTGGTCGAATCGCTTCTACGCGGCCCTGGCGCGGCGCTACGGTCAACGCGGCTGCCGTCTGCTCGAAATCGGCTCCGGGCTGGGGCACCTCGTCGGTCAGTTGGAAGATTCCTTTCAGACCTTTGCCGCGGATGTGAACCCTTGGGCGCTGCAACAGTCTCGGAGCGTGGCTCCCCGCACTGCCCATCTGGAACTCTCTGCGGAGGAACTGCCCTTTGCCGACGGCGTCTTTGGGGTGGTGGTGCTCAAGCATGTGGTCGAACATTTACCGCATCCGCAGCGCGCCATCGCCGAGGTCGGGCGGGTCACGGCCCCCGGCGGGATTCTGATCCTTGCCACGCCAAATCTCTCGTCCCTGCTCAAGCCGTGGAAAGGCGAGAAGTGGATTGGCTACCAGGACCCGACCCACATCTCCCTCAAACCGCCGGAAGAGTGGCTGGCGATGATCCGCTCGGCGGGATTTTCCCTGCTGCGCGTCTTTTCGGATGGCTTTTGGGATGTGCCGTACATCCCGCTGGTGCCCCGCCAGATCCAGAAGTTGTTTTTTGGCTCGCTGGGCGGGCTGCAAGCCATTCTCACTTTGCCCTTTTTGCCGCTAAAATGGGGCGAAAGTGTGATTGTGATTGCTCGCAAATCTGCCAACGTGTAAACCTGCCAACGTGTAAACCTGCTAACGTAAAACGTGGAGACGCATGGAAGAACCAAGCGTTCTGGATTACCTCAAGTCGAAACTCAAATTTTGGGAAAAAGGCCCCAAAATCGAAATTCCGCCTGAGCCGGAAGAGGCTGCGGCGGGTGAGCCATCTGCTCCCGCAGAGGAGGAACAGCCTGCTTTGCCGGAGGCCGGGCCGCGGGTCGAGCGCCTCGCCCGTCCGTCCTTTGACGGGCGTCTCTTCCCGTGGCGGGCGCTGCTGGCGTTGACGTTTCTCCTCCTCGCCCAGCGGACGTTCGAGCCTTCGGCCAACCGCTCGGCTGCGCCGGGGCTGTTCCTGTATGCCCTCGGCCTGGCGTGGCTGGTGCTGGCCTTCCTGCGCGGGGAGTGGAAACTGGCCGATTTGCCGGAGACAGGCGCCAGGTCCGATCCGCTCAGCGTGCGCACCGTGCCGCTGGCACTGGCGGGCGTTTTTTCTGTCCTTGCATTCGCCCTCTTCCGCAACAATTTGTTCACCTCCTTGAACGTGACCTTCTGGCTGGCGGCGCTGGGGTGTTTTGTGTGGGCCTTTTGGGTGGTCGAACCGGGCCGGATGCCCCTCTGGCGACGTCTGGTGGATTTCTTCCGCCGCCCGTCCTGGACGGTGACCATTACCCGCTGGAGCCTGCTCCTGCTGGCCGTCGTCGGGCTGGTGACCTTTTTCCGCGTCTATCAACTCGACCGCGTGCCATCTGAGCCGTTCAGCGACCACGCCGAGAAGATTTTGGACGTGTATGACGTCGCGCAGGGGCAGACGAGCATTTTCTTCCCCCGCAACACGGGGCGGGAGGCCATCCAGATGTACCTGACCGTCGCGGTGGCCTGGCTGTTTGGCACGGGACTGTCGTTCCTGAGTTTGAAGATCGGCACGGTGCTGTGCGGGCTGGCGACTCTGCCCTACCTGTACCTGCTCGGCAAGGAATTGGGCGGGAAACGGGTTGGCCTGCTGGCCCTGCTCTTTGCCGGCATTGCCTACTGGCCGAATGTCATTGCGCGCGTCGGCCTGCGCTTCCCGCTCTATCCGCTCTTTGTCGCTCCAACGCTGTTTTACCTCCTGCGCGGCTTGCGGATGCGCAACCGCAACGACTTCATTCTCTCTGGCATTGCCCTGGGCATTGGCCTGCATGGCTACAGCCCCATCCGCATCCTGCCCTTCGTGGTGGTCATTGCCGTGGGCCTGTACCTGCTGCATCGCCAGTCGCAGGGGGCGCGCCGGCAGGCGGTGATCTGGCTGGTTATCCTGGCCTCGGCCTCGCTGGTGGTCTTTTTGCCGCTCTTGCGCTACTGGCTGGAAAACCCCGACCTGTTCGGCTACCGGGCGTTTTCCCGTCTTGGCAGTGTCGAGACGCCGCTCCCCGGCCCGGCGTGGAAGATTTTTCTCTCCAATCTGTGGAATGCCCTGCGGATGTTCAACTGGGACGACGGCGAAATTTGGGTGCACTCGGTAACGCACCGCCCGGCGCTGGACGTGGTTTCGGGGGCGCTGTTCCTGGCGGGCGTCGTCCTGCTGATTGTCCGCTACGTCCGGACCCGCCACTGGAGCGACCTTTTCCTCCTGCTCTCGGTGCCGCTGCTGCAACTGCCATCCATCCTTTCGCTGGCTTTCCCTGCCGAGAACCCGGCGCTGAACCGGGCGGGCGGGGCGATGGTGCCGGTTTTCGTCATCGTGGCGCTGGCGCTCGATGGTCTGTGGGCCGGCCTCCGCTCCCGGCTGACGGGGCGGGGGGGCGCGTTCCTGACCTGGAGCCTGACGCTGGCCCTCGTCGCCTGGTCCTCGTTCCAGAACTATGACCTGGTTTTCCGGCAGTATGCGAAACAGTTCGACGGCGGCGCGTGGAACTCGTCCGAGATGGGGGCGGTCATCCAACAGTTCGGCCTGACCTACGGTGAGACCGATACGGTCTGGATCGTGCCGTATCCCCACTGGGTGGACACGCGCCTGCCGGGGGTTTGGGCGGGCATCCCGAACCGTGACTTCGGCGTCTGGCCGGAGAACCTGGAGATCACGCTTGAGGCGCAAGGGCCGAAACTGTTTATCGTCAACGTGGCCGATGAGGCCGGTCAGGCGCGGCTGGAAGAACTCTACCCGACCGGCACATGGAGCCGTTTTGTTTCACGCACCAAACTGGAAGGCAAGGATTTCCTGATCTATTTCGTTCCTCCTCAGGCGAAAAGCGAACCTTGATGATTGCGGATACCTTTATGGATCAACCCAAAGAGAAATTTGCCTGGCTTTATGATATTTTGCTCGTGGCGGTGCTGGCCGTGGCCGCCTTTTTGCGCTTCAGCGGCAGCGACTGGGGGGAATTGCAACATCAGCACCCAGACGAGTTGTTTCTCACCTCCGTCACCTACAACATTGCCCTGCCCGGCGGCGACCCGGCCCGGCTGGGCGCTCCGCCGACTGCCGCTACTGCCTCGTGGCGGGCAAACTACCCTGGCGTGTACCACGATTGCGCCCACTGGGGCGGCTATTTCGATACGGCGTGTTCGCCGCTCAATCCCCACAACCGCGGCGACGCGTTTTACACCTACGGCACCCTGCCCATCTTCCTGGTGCGCGCCCTGGCCGAGTGGACCGGCCAACTGGACAACCTGAAACTCTTTGGCCGGCAGATGTCGGCGGCGATGGACCTGATCACCGTCTTCCTGGTCTATCTCATCGCGGCGCGGCTCTACGGGCGGCGCGTGGGGCTGCTGGCGGCTGCGTTCTCAGCCCTGGCGGTGATGCAGATTCAGCAGTCGCATTTCTACACCACCGATAACTTCGCCGTCATGTTCATGACCCTGTCGGTTTATCTTGCGGTGCTGATTGCCACGGCAAAAGAGTCGCCCCTGGAGGCCGAAGACACTTCGTTCGAAGCAGAAGAGCCGCTCCTCGAGGGCGAAGACGCCCCCCTCCCGGCCAATGAAGCGCCTGCGGCTGTTCCCCTGTTGCGGCTTGCCCTGCGCGATCGTCTGTTCTGGCTCAGCGTCCTCTTTGGGGTTGCCTACGGCATGGCGCTGGCCTGCAAGGTGAGCGCTGCCCCGCTGGCGCTGCTCCTTCCGCTGGCGTTTTTCCTCCGCTCCTGGAAGCGCGGCGAACCGCTCTCCCCGCAGCGATGGATGCTCATCCTCGTTTCGCTGGTGGCGGGTGGATTGTTTGCCATTCTCTCGTTCCGCATCTTTCAGCCCTACGCCTTCGATGGCCTCGGCCTGAACCCGGCCTGGATTGCCAACCTGCGCGAACAGCGCGCTCAGGCCACCCCCAACTCCGATTTGCCCTGGAACCTGCAATGGGCGCGCCGCTCGCATCTCTATTCCTTCCAAAACCTGACCGTGTGGGGCCTCGGCCTGCCGCTCGGCCTGCTGGCCTGGACCGGCTTTCTGGCGATGGCCTGGCGCATGGCGCGCGGCGAATGGCGTCGGCACCTGCTCCTCTGGCTCTGGACGGCGCTCTACTTTACCTGGCAATCGCTCCAGTACAACCCGACCATGCGTTACCAACTGCCCATCTATCCCTTCCTGGTGATAATGGCGGCCTGGTTTGTGTTCCATCTGGCAGGGGGGCAGGGGGGAATGTGGAAGCGTGGGAAGTTGGCGACAGTGCTCGCGACTGTCCTGGGCGGCGGCGTGCTGCTGGCAACTGCCGTCTGGGCGTTTGCGTTTGCCAGCATCTACACGCGGGATGAACCTCGCATCGCCGCCTCCCGCTGGATTTATCAGAACGTCCCGGCGCCCATCAACCTCGAGATTCAGACGACGGCAGGAAGCCCCTACCGGCAACCCTTGCCGTTTGTGCCGGGAGCGCAAATCCAATCTGGGAGTTCCTATCAGGCGGTGTTCATCGCTGCCGAAGACGGTCTGCTGACCTCGATCCTGTTCCCGCACGTGGCCGATGCGGCCCTCTCCGGCCCCCAGTTCCTGACCGTGCGCCTCGCCACCAGCCCCGACCCGCTGCCGGAGCAGGTGCTGGCCTCGGCCTCGACCCTCGCCGATTTCGCTCCCCGCCTCGACCCGCGCGGCGAAGCCGTCAGCCTGGTCTTCGACTCGCCCGTTCCCATCACCCGCGGCCAGACGTATTTCCTCATCGTCGAGACTTCCGGCGGTTCGCTGACTCTTTCCGGCTCGGCGGTGATCAACGAGACCGATTACGATTTTACCCTGCCTTTCCGCGTGGACAACTACGACGGCTTCGGCGGCCTCTATCGCGGCGACTTGAATTTGCAGGTCTATTGGCCCGATAACGCCGATAAACTGGCGCGCTTCCTCTCCACCCTCGACCAGGGCGACTACATTTTCATCTCCACCAATCACCAGTACGGCCAGATCACGCGCCTGCCGGAGCGTTACCCGCTGACGACCGCCTACTACCGCGCCCTGCTCGGCTGTCCCGACAGTTGGGAGGTCATCGCCTGCTACCGCGTGGCCGAGCCGGGCATGTTCGAGGGGCAATTGGGCTTCGACCTGGTAGCCGTCTTTACCGATTATCCGACCCTCGGCCCGCTGGTCATCAACGACCAGGCGGCGGAGGAAGCCTTTACGTTCTACGACCACCCCAAGGTGCTCATTTTCAAAAAGAGCGCCGACTACGATCCGGCGCAGGTGCAGGCCATCCTGGGCGCAGTGGACTTGAGCAACGTTGTCCAACTCCTGCCCGGACAGTTCGACGATTACAAAGACCTGATGCTCTCCCCGCAGCAGGCTGCCATCCAGCAGGCGGGCGGCACCTGGTCGGAACTCTTCGACCGCGACGCCCTGCTGAACAAATATCCCGGCCTGGGACTGGTCGTCTGGTATCTGCTCATTTTCCTGGTGGGACTGTTTGCCTTCCCGCTGGTGCGCGCTGCCCTGCCCGGTCTGGCCGATGGCGGTTACCCCCTGGCGCGGGTGGCGGGGCTGTTGCTGTGGTCCTGGCTGGTGTGGCTGGCCGGGTCGAACGGCATCCCCTTCAGCAAGGGGACTATCGCCGTCGCTCTGGG
Organism: Anaerolineales bacterium; assembly: GCA_034434255.1. Taxonomy (GTDB): domain Bacteria; phylum Chloroflexota; class Anaerolineae; order Anaerolineales; family Villigracilaceae; genus UBA877. Next base: position 7,153 of record DAOTZT010000096.1, read on the forward strand.
GGGAGTGGCGCTCCTCGGCGCGTGGCAGGCCTGGGGTCAGCGCGCCGCTCTGAAGGAGGAGTGGGGCCGCCGCTGGAAGTTTTACCTGTTCCTCGAACTCCTGTTCCTGGCTTTCTTCCTGCTCGACCTCTTCATCCGCATCGCCAATCCGGACCTGTGGCATCCCTCCAAGGGCGGCGAGCGGCCGATGAACTTCGCTCAGTTCAACGCGGTGCTGAGAAGCACCATTTTCCCGCCTTACGATGCCTGGTTTGCGGGCGGGTACATCAACTACTACTACTTTGGCGATGTGATTGTCGCCACGCCGGTCAAACTGCTCGGCATTGTGCCTTCGATTGCCTTCAACTTCATCCTGCCGACCCTGTTTGCCATCGTGGCAATGGCGGCCTTCTCGATTGGCTATAACCTGCTCCGGCCCCGTCTGCCCGACCTGGGGCGCTGGTCACCGACGGCCGATTTCCGCTCCCTGCTGACGGGGTTGAGCGCTTCGGCGGCGATGGTTCTGTTGGGCAACCTGGGCATGGTGCGGCTGTTCCTGCTGGGCTTCCAGCGCAACGGCGCGCCGGGCGGGGTGATCGAGAACGGCCACCTCCTCGAAAAAATCTGGTGGACGGTCAAGGGCTTCTTCCTGACCCTGGCCGGGCTGAATCTGCCCTACGGGCGCGGCGACTGGTACTGGTTCGCCAGCCGCATCTTCCCCTACCCGCATGATACGTTCTACGAGTTCCCGGCTTTTTCCTTCCTCTACTCTGACCTGCACGCCCACGTCATTGCCTACATGCTGACCCTGCTGGTGATTGCCTGGGTGCTTTCTCTGCTTCGCTCCAGGATGGAATGGCAAAGCCGCGGGCAGGCTGTTCTCAGTTTGTTTGTCGGCGCGCTGGCAATCGGTTCGCTCAAGCCGACCAATACCTGGGATTTCTACACTTACCTGCTCCTGGGAATCATCGTCTTTGCCTATGCGGTCTTTCGTTACAGCCGCAACGACCGCCTGGTCGCTTTTATTCCTGCGCAATGGAGGCGCTGGCTGTGGACGGGCGGGGCTGTGCTCGTGCTGATTGGGCTGGCCGTGCTCTTCTTCTGGCCGTTCACCCACTGGTTCGGTCAGGCTTACTCTTCCATCAGCAAGTGGACCGGCTTACGCACGCCGCTCACCACGTATCTGATTCAGTGGGGGCCGCTGCTGTTCTTCATCGTCTCGTGGATGACGTGGGAGACGCGTCAGTGGCTGGCCGAGACGCCCGTCTCTGCCCTGCGCAAACTGCGCCCCTACCGCGAACTCATCCTGGCCGCGCTGCTCATCGTGCTTCTGGCGCTGGTTCTGCAACAGGTGTGGGTGGGGCTTCCTACACAGACGCCCCCCTGGAAGGGGCTGACCATTCTCTGGCTGGCCCTGCCGCTGGCAATCTGGGCGGGGGTGCTGCTGGTCTTCCGCCCGGGTCTGACGGATGAAAAACGTCTGGTGCTCTTCCTGACCGGCACCGGCCTGGTTTTGACGATGTTTGCCGAACTCTTCACCATCGCCGGCGACGTGGGGCGGATGAACACGCTTTACAAGTTCGGCGTCCAGACCTGGGTGCTGTGGAGCGTCAGCGCGGCGGCCTCCTTTGGCTGGCTGATGACCGAATTTCGCAAGTGGCTGCCCGGCTGGCGTTCTTTCTGGCAGGTGACGGCCACCCTGCTCGTCACCGGCGCGGCGCTCTTCCTGCTTATCGCTGGCCTCGATAAGATGCGCGACCGCTGGATTCCCGAAGCGCCGCATACGCTCGACAGCATGGAATACATGCGGTATGCTGTTTACGCCGAGTTTGGCCGCACCTTCAGCACCGCCGAAGACTACCGCGCCATCCGCTGGATGCAGGACAACGTCCAGGGGTCGCCGGTCATCGTTGAGGCTGCGCCGGCGGGAATTCAATACACCTGGTTCTCGCGTTACTCGATTTACACCGGTCTGCCCGCGGTGGTCGGCTGGCAGTGGCACGAGCAGCAGCAGCGCGTCTATTTCCAGAATCAGGTCATCGGGCGCGGGCAGGAAGTGGACGCCTTTTACGCCACGCCTGACATCAACGCCGCCCTGACGTTTCTCAAAAAATACAATGTCCGCTATATCGTCGTCGGGCAGTTAGAGCGCGCCAAATATGCCCCGGGCGCGCCCGCCGGGCCGATTCCACCGGAAGGCCCCGATGGCCTGGCGAAGTTTGAGCAGTACGATGGCGGGTACTGGCAGAGCGTTTACCGCGACGGTGAAACGGTCATCTACCAGGTTTTCACAGACATGCTGCCATGACGGAAAAGATTTACCACATCACCGCGCAGGCCTCCTGGTCTGCGGCGCAGGAGCAGGGCGTGTACACCGCTCCTTCGCTGGAGACAGAAGGTTTTATCCATTGCTCGAAGGCAGAGCAGGTGCTGCGCGTGGCGAATGCTTTCTACCGTGCCCGGCCTGATCTTGTCTTGCTGGAAATTGACCCGGCGGCCCTCCGCTCGGAGATCCGCTGGGAGGCGGGCACGGACAAACCTGATGAATTGTTCCCGCACCTCTACGGCCCGTTGAACCTGGAGGCGGTTGTCCGCGTCCTCGACTTTCCTCCCGCCCCAGACGGTCTCTTCTACCGTTTTCCATCCTGATTCCCTTCCCTTCCTTCTCTTGAGAGCGTTTGGCAATTCGTTTTATTAGCCGCAGATGAACACTGATGAAATGGATTTGGCTCGATCAAAACCAAAAATTGTAACTGTTCAGCCATGTCATTGCGAGCCGTTTTCTGGCGAAGCAATCTCCCACTTATCAGGCCAGATTGACCGCTTGGGGATTGCTTCGTCGCAAAGAACGCTCCTCGCAATGACATACCCAACAG
>DAOTZT010000097.1:0-16704 GCA_034434255.1 Anaerolineales bacterium
CGAGCCGTTTTTTGGCGAAGCAATCTCCCGTTTATCAGGCCAGCTTGACCGCTTGGGGATTGCTTCGTCGCAAAGAACGCTCCTCGCAATGACAAACACAACAGTTTTGATGCAAGACTGAACAGTTACCCCAACCTGTAAACCTTCCAACGTTCAAACCTGTCCCATGCTAACTTTGCTCTACGACCTCTCCCTCCCTGACCTCACCGCCCTGCTCTCGGACTGGGGCGAACCGGCCTACCGCGCCCGCCAGATTTGGGAGGGCATCTACCAGCACTTCTATACCTCCGCAGACGAATTCACCACCCTGCCCAAAGCCCTGCGCGCCCGCCTGGCCGAAACCTTTACCTTTCAGCCCCTCACCCCTGCCCAAACCCTGCGCTCGCGCGATGGCCAGACTGTAAAAACCCTCTTTCACCTGAACGATGGCCGGGCGATCGAAGCCGTCCTGATGAAATACGACCGCCGCCGCACCCTGTGTATCTCTACCCAGGCCGGTTGCGCAATGGGCTGCGCCTTCTGTGCCACTGGCCAGATGGGCTTCAAGCGTCATCTGACCAGTGGTGAAATCGTGGCTCAGGTGATGTACTATGCTCATCAACTGCATCAACAAGGCGAACGCGTCACCAACATCGTCGTGATGGGCATGGGCGAACCCTTCCACAACTACGACAATACCATGGCTGCCGTGGACCGGCTCAATGACCCCCAGGGATACAACTTCGGGGCACGGCGGATCACCATCTCGACCGTCGGCCTGGTCCCCGCCATCCGGCGTTTCACCGCCGAAAAACGTCAGGTCAATCTTGCCATCTCCCTCCACGCCGCCGACGACGAACTGCGCGCCTCGATGATGCCCGTTGCAAAAACATATCGGCTCGATGAACTCCTCTCTGCCTGCCGCGACTACGTCCAGGCCACCGGGCGGCGCGTGACCTTCGAATGGGCACTGATAGACGGCGTCAACGATACCCCAGAGCAGGCGCGCCTCCTTGTAAGCAAAATCAAGGGCATGCTCTGCCATGTCAACGCGATTCCCCTCAACCCCACCGAAGGCTATCGCGGCAAAGCGACCTCGCCCCGGCGGGCAGAAGAGTTTCGTCAAATCCTGGAACAGGCCGGCATTCCTTGTACATTGCGCCTTCGCCGCGGAATTGAGATTCAGGCTGGTTGTGGCCAGTTGGCTTATAAGTGATTTTTCTTTTTGAAAAGTTTGTGTTATATTGGCTATACGAAATATAAAAATTTTTCGCTTGCCGCTTTTGCGCCTTTAGGGTATAGTTTCCTCTCATCTGTCCCAACGAACGGTGCCACATGACATCCTCCACCAAAACGCACACTCCCTGGCTCCATCGTCCCCTGCTCCCAAAAACTATCTCGATTGAACTCGTTTTGTTCACTCTCATCGTCCTCCTCGCCGCCCTCAGCCGTCTCTACGGTCTGGGGGACAGGGTCATGAGTCACGACGAGACTGTTCACGTCTTTTATTCCTACGAATTGGCCCAGGGCAAGGGCTACTTCCACACCCCCGTCTCACACGGACCGCTTCAGTTTCACCTCATCGCATCACTCTTCTTCCTCTTTGGGTCAAACGATTTCACGGCCCGTCTGCCCCATGCTCTGGCCAGCATCCTCACCATCATCTTGCTCTGGAAATGGCGCAAATACCTGGGCAGCGCCGGTACCATCACCGCGGCCCTGTTGATGCTTATTTCCCCCTTCATGCTTTACTACGGGCGCTATGCCCGCAACGAGGCATTCGTGGCGCTCTTTGGCGTTCTCACCCTCTACGCCATCCTGCGCTTTCTGGAGACTGGTCAGAATCGCTACCTGCTTCTCCTCAGCCTGGCAACTGCCCTGCACTTTACCGCCAAAGAGACCGCTTTCATCTACACCGCCCAAGCGCTGCTCTACCTGGCCTTCACTCTCTTCTCGCGCCTCCTGAGTCAGACCTGGAAACGGACAACGCTCAAGAACGGCTTCGTCATCACCCTTTTGATCGGCCTCCTCCTGATCGGCGCAGCCCTGGCGGCCAGCCTCCTGGCGCAAGAACAGAGCGCCTCCCCCACCCCGCCCCCCATAGACCAGGCAGACCCTTCCCTCGCCAATGGTCTCACAGCACTCAGCCGCACCCTCGCTGTAGCAGGCTTCGTCGGCCTGGCCATTGCAGCCGTCTGTCTCGTAACAGGGTACGGCTGGTCTGAACTGACCAACGAGCGCGCCTTTGCCCCCCTTGTTCTGCTCGTCACCTTCGTCTTGCCCCAGGTGGCCGCCTTCCCCAGCCGCTGGCTTGGCTGGAATCCTCTCGATTACCAGTTCCTCTGGCCCGGCTGGAACCTGGCCGCCATCTTCGCCCAGGCCCCCGCTCGCACCGCCATTGTGTTCAGCCTGCTGACCACTCTGGCTATTGCCCTCGGCCTGGCCTGGGATGCCAGACGCTTCCTCCCCAACGCTGCCTTGTTTTGGGGCATCTACCTCGTCTTCTACACCACCTTCTTCACCAATCCAGCAGGCTTCTTTACCGGCACGGTTGGCTCACTCGGATACTGGCTCGAGCAACAAGGCGTTCATCGCGGCAGCCAGCCCTGGTACTACTACCCGCTGGTTCAGATTCCGGTTTATGAATTCCTCCCCGCCCTGGGCCTGCTCGTGGCCCTTATCGTGGGCCTGCGCCGCCGCTCACCGCATCCACGCGACAACGCGGCGGACGCGGACCCCGCGCCTGCCCCCGTCCAGGCGCCGGTTTTCCCGCTCCTGGTATGGTGGTCGCTCTCCAGCCTGCTGGCCTACACGCTCGCCGGCGAAAAAATGCCCTGGCTGACGGTTCACATCACCTGGCCGATGATCTTGCTCACCGCCTGGGGACTGGGGCAGGTCATCGAGCGGGTCAACTGGCACGAGGTCTGGCAGCGCAACGGTGGCTGGGTCACGCTGCTGATCGCCGCCTTCCTGGTCGGCCTGACAGGGATGTTGCTCGGCTGGTTGGGGCCCAATCCCCCCTTCCAGGGCAAGACGGAGGCCCAACTGCTCGCCAGCGGGCACTTTCTCTTCTGGCTGCTTGTGACCCTGGGAAGTGGGACAGGCATCTTCCTGCTGGCCAGCCACTGGCAGGTCAAAGACCTGGTACGAGTGACGACGCTGGTCGTTTTCGCTTTTCTAGCCGTCCTGACGGCGCGTGCTGCCTTTCGGGCGGCCTTCATCAACTATGATCAGGCCAGTGAATACCTGGTCTATGCCCATGGCGCGCGCGGGGTCAAGGACGTAATTGAGCAGATTGGCTTAATCTCGCGCCGCACGACTGGCGGCTACAACGAACTCAAAATCGCCTACGACGCCGGAAGTGAGACGCAGGGCGTTTCCTGGCCGCTCAAGTGGTACCTGCGCAATTTCCCAAATGCCACTCCCTACCACATTCCCGATGAAAGCCTGTTGGATTACCCCGTCATCCTGGCCGATTCGCAAAGTTTTGAGGCAATAGACGCTCTCACCCAGGGAAACTATTATGCCTTCAATTACCTTCGCATGGTCTGGCCGAACCAGAACTACTTCAACCTGACTGCTGAGCGCCTGCGCCAGTTCGTCACCGATCGCACCCTGCGGACGGCGCTGTTCGAAATCTGGCTGAACCGGGACTATTCTCGTTACGCCGCTGCGGTTGGTTCGCCCCACTTCACCCCGGCCACCTGGAGCCCGGCCGATGCTATGCGTTTGTATGTGCGTAAGAGCGATCTCGAAAAGGTGTGGGAATACAATCTACTGCAACAGATCGCCATTCAAAGCGACCCGTATGAACAAGGGATGCTCCTGCTTGCACCCGACCTGACTTTCGGCCAGACCGGCGTGGAACCTGGCCAATTGCAGTCGCCGCACGGGCTGGCAATTGCTCCGGATGGAAGTTTGTTCGTCGCTGACACAAACAACCACCGCATTCAGCACTTTTCGCCAGACGGCGTCTTTTTGAACGCCTGGGGCAGTTTTGGAGACAACAACCTGAACAACGACGCGCCGATTGGCCTGTTCAACCAGCCAGGGGACATCGCCCTTTCGCCAGACGGGAAATACGTCTATGTGGCCGACACGTGGAATCACCGCATCCAGAAATTCACCGCCGACGGTGCGCCGGTCACGATGTGGGGAAAGTCCCTCTACCACGTCACGCTTGGCGATCCGTTTGGCCTGTGGGGCCCGCGCGGGATCGCGGTGGATAGCGTCGGCCGGGTCTATGTGGCCGATACCGGCAACAAGCGCATCGTCATCTATGACGCCGACGGCAACTACCTGAGCCAGTTCGGCGGCGCAGGCATGGGGCCCGGTCAGTTAGACGAGCCAGTCGGCATTGCCGTAGATCGGGACGGCCGCGTCTATGTCGCCGACACCTGGAATCAGCGGATTCAAGTGTTTACGTCGAGCGATGGCGGGCAAACCTGGGGAGCCGTGCTGCAGTGGGACGTCTCTGCCTGGTACGGCGAAACACTCGAAAACAAGCCTCTGCTGGCCCTGGATAATGCCGGGCATCTGTTCGTCACCGACCCGGTTGCCGGGCGAATCCTGGAATTCACCACAGAGGGCGCGTTCGTGCGCGGTTGGGGCGAACCCGGCACAGGTCCAGGGCGATTTGGACTGGCAGCGGGGGTAGCCGTTGACCCGCTGGGGCGGGTGTGGGTCAGCGACGCGGCGCAAAACAGCGTGTCGCGCTTCGTCCTGCCATAGCAGGAATTAATTCATGCAATCAGGTTATGAATGACAGATAGCAAGGAGTTGCGGCGGTGTTATAATGCCATCGTTTTGAATCCTGAAAAGGAGATTCTTGAATGAAACTACACGAGTATCAATCCAAACAAATTTTTGCAAGGTATGGCGTGCCCATTCCCAAAGGGCGCGTGGCCACCACCGCCATGGAAGCGCGGCAAATTGCCGAGGAACTGGGGGGGCGCGTGGTCGTCAAATCGCAAGTTTTGGTCGGTGGCCGCGGCAAGGCGGGCGGCATTCGCCTGGCCAAGACGCCCAAAGAAGCCGAGGAAGTCGCCGCTGCGATTCTCGGCATGGAAATCAAAGGTCTGCCGGTACGCAAAGTGCTGGTCGATCCGGCCGCAAACATTGAGCAGGAAATCTACCTGGGCATCACCAACGACCGCGCCGCACGGCGCCCGGTGTTCATGGCCTCCGCAGCCGGTGGTGTGGACATCGAAGAAGTGGCCCGCACAACCCCTGAAAAGATCATCAAAGTTCACATTGACCCCCTGCTCGGTCTGCGCGATTACCAGACGCGCGATATGGCCCTGGGGATTGATCTGCCCAAAGAATACTGGAAACAGTTTAGCGAAATCTGCCGCGGCCTGTACCGCGCCTACGTCGAATGCGACGCGACCCTGGCCGAAATCAACCCCCTGGTCATCCTGAAAGAGAAGTCTCTGCTGGCGCTGGACGGCAAGATGCTGCTGGACGACAACGCCCTCTTCCGCCATCCCGATCTGGCCGAAATGCGCGATGTGGACGAAGAGGCCCCGGCTGAAACCGAAGCGCGCAAGTACGACCTCTCCTTCATCAAACTCGATGGCAACATCGGTTGTATGGTCAACGGCGCCGGCCTGGCGATGACCACGATGGACATCGTCAAGCTCTTCGGCGGCGAACCCGCCAACTTCCTGGACATCGGCGGAGGCGCCGGAGCAGAGAAAGTGGCTGCTGCGCTCCGCATCATTCTTTCCGACAAAAACGTCAAAGCGGTGCTCTTCAACATCTTCGGCGGAATCACCCGCTGCGACGAAGTGGCCAAAGGCATCCTGGCTGCGCTGGCCGAGGTCAAGCCCAATGTACCGATGGTGGTGAGACTGGTTGGCACCAATGCCGAAGAAGGCCGCCGTCTGCTGGCTGATGCCAACATGATTACCGCCGAAACGCTCGCCGATGCGGCTAAGAAAGCCGTAGCAGCAGCACAATCTGTCGCATAGGAGGCCAAAATGAGCATTTTAGTTGATAAAAACACCCGCCTGCTGGTACAGGGCATCACCGGTCACGAAGGCCTCTTTCACTCCCAGCAAATGCTGGCCTATGGGACAAAAATTGTCGCCGGCGTGACCCCCGGCAAAGGTGGCGAATGGGTTCTGGACGGCAAAGTTCCGGTCTTCGACTCGTGCAAAGCGGCAGTCGAGGCCACCGGCGCCAACGCTTCCATCATTTTCGTCTCGGCGCGTTTCGCTCCTGATGCCATCTACGAAGCAGCAGACGCCGGCATCCCCTTCATCGTCTGCATCACCGAGGGCATTCCCGTCCAGGATATGATGCGCGTCCGTGAATACCTCGACCAGAAAGGAACCCGTCTGCTGGGACCCAACTGCCCTGGCGTGCTCACCCCCGGTGAGGCCAAAGTGGGCATCATTCCTGGCAACATTGCCATCCCCGGCAACGTGGGCATTGTCTCCCGTTCTGGTACGTTGACCTACGAAGTGCTCTACGCCCTGAAACAGGAAGGCATGGGAGCCACCACCTGCGTAGGCATCGGCGGTGACCCCATCAACGGCACGAACTTCATTGACTGCCTGCAGATGTTCGAGGCCGACCCCTACACCGAAAAAGTCGTGATGATCGGTGAAATCGGCGGTACAGACGAAGAAAAAGCCGCCCAATTCATTGCCAAGAACATGACCAAGCCGGTAGTTGCCTTCATTGCCGGGCAAACTGCGCCTCCCGGCAAGCGCATGGGGCACGCTGGCGCCATCATCGAAGGCGGCTCTGGAACGGCAGCAGACAAAATCAAAGCGCTCGAAGCCGTTGGCGTGAAAGTCGCCAAACATCCCGAAGAAATCCCCTCCCTGCTCAAATAGCAATAAGACAAACTCCCGGCCCACATGAGCCGGGAGTTATTATTTTAGAGAGCGTTCCTCTCTCGCACCAATGGACTGTTGCGGGTACGAATCGTCACAAATGCAAGAGCAGCGTTCGTGCGATTCGTGCTATTTGTGGCAACAAGGCAGCCCCTGATTTACTTGTGCGAGTCGATATAGTCCACCGCATCGCCCACGGTAACAATCTTCTGGGCGTCCTCATCAGAAATCTGTGCGCCGAATTTTTCCTCGAACTGCATAATCAATTCAACCAGGTCGAGAGAATCGGCCTCCAGGTCTTCGCGGAAACGGGCTTCGCGGGTAACCTTTTCTTCCGGAACCCCCAGCAAATCCACGATGATTGCTTTGACCTCTGCAAATGTATCAGCCATTTGAGCCTCCTGTGAAGTATTCTGGCACAATTGTAATCGTTTCGCCGTTATAATTCAATACGAGGAACACAACGCAATGACAGAAGTTTCTGCCATCAACCAGAGAAAGGCTGATCATATTCGCATCAATCTGGAAGAGGATGTACGCTCTGGACTGAGCACTGGTCTCGAACAATATCGTTTCGTCCACGAGGCGTTGCCGGAACTGGACCTGGAAGCGGTGGACACGATCCTCAGCCTGTTCGGTAAAAAACTCAACGCCCCCATCCTCGTTTCCTCCATGACCGGCGGGACCGAAGAGGCGGGCGAGATCAACCGGCGTCTGGCCGAGGCCGCACAGGAAACGGGTGTAGCGATGGGCGTCGGCAGCCAGCGCGCTGCTCTCGAGCACCCCGAACTCATCCCCACCTTTGCCATTGTCCGCAAGACTGCGCCTGATATTCTGCTCTTTGCCAACCTGGGCGCGGTGCAACTCAATCACGGTTACACCATTGACCAGTGCCGCCGCGCCGTGGAGATGATCGAAGCCGACGCCCTCATCCTGCACCTGAATCCCCTCCAGGAGGCCGTTCAGGCAGGGGGAAACACAAATTTCGCCGGCCTGGCAAACAAGATAGAAGGCATAAGCAAAAAGTTAGACGTGCCAGTCGTCGTCAAAGAGGTCGGCTGGGGAATTTCAGAACGAACCGCCCGCCTTTTGGCCGAATGTGGCGTGGCCGCCATTGACGTGGCCGGAGCAGGCGGGACGAGTTGGTCACAAGTCGAAATGCACCGCGCCCCCGACGAATTCACCCGTCAACTGGCAGCAACCTTTGTGAACTGGGGCATTCCCACCGCCGACTCGATCTTAAACGTCAAAAAAGCCGCTCCTGGCATGACCATCTTCGCCAGCGGAGGCCTGAAAGACGGTCTGGACATTGCCAAGTGCATCGCCCTGGGCGCCACCCTGGGCGGGATGGCCGGTCAATTTTTGAAAGCCGCTGCTGTTTCCACGGAAAAAGTTATTGAACAAATCGCTCTCATCAGGCGGCAACTGCAAGTCACTATGTTCGCCTGCGGAGCAGCCACCCTCAACGATTTACAAAAGTCCGACAAATTGCAAGCCATCCCCAGATAAACTGACGCAAGCCCTGCCACCGGAAAACAGGCAACCACTCGCTATCAACACTCACAAAGTTGGAGAAAACCATGACCCTGACAGACCTCACCCGCCTCATGCTTCCCGCCGTTGAGACAGAACTCCAGCGCCAGATTGCCCGCCTGGATGAACCACACACCCGTCACTTCCACGAAATGCTGACCTACCACATGGGATGGAGCGGCGAAGGGGCCGGGCCGGAGGCACAGGGCAAACGCATCCGCCCCGTACTGGTCTTGCTTACAGCCGCCGCCTGCGGCGCGGACTGGCACCCCGCTCTCCCCGCCGCGGCTGCCGTGGAACTGGTCCACAACTTCTCCCTCATTCACGACGACATCCAGGACAACTCAGATAAACGCCGCGGCCGTCCCACCGTCTGGAAAGTATGGGGCATGCCACAAGCCATTAACGCCGGTGACGGGCTGTTTGTCCTCTCCAACCTGGCGATTCTCGACCTCGCCCCGGCTTACCCTGCCGAGACCGTTTTACAGGCTGCGTCCATTCTCCACAACGCCTGCCTCCACCTGACCCGCGGTCAGCACCTGGACATTGCCTACGAAACCCGCACCGACGTCAAACTCGAAAACTACTGGCCCATGATCGCCGGAAAGACCGCCGCCCTGCTCTCGGCCTGTTGTGCGCTGGGGGCATTGCTCGGAGGCGCCGACCAACCGGCCCAGGAGGCGTATCAGCAGTTCGGTCACTACCTGGGACTGGCCTTCCAGGTGCAGGATGACTTGCTTGGCATCTGGGGCAATTCTGCACAGACAGGCAAATCTGCCGAATCAGACCTCGTTTTGGGAAAAAAGTCACTGCCGGTCCTTTGTGGCCTGAGCAAAGGCGGAGAATTTGCCCGACGCTGGAGCAGTGGCCCCATCTCCCCTGCCGAAGTGCCAGAAATCGCCGACTTGCTGGCGCGCGAGGGAGGGCGACTCTACGCCCAACAAATCGCCGACCAGATGAGCGACCTGGCCATCCAATCCCTGCAAATGGCTGACCCCCAGGGCGAGGCTGCCGACGCCCTTTTTGCTCTCACGGCCAAATTACTGGAACGACAAAATTGACATCCACGGCATGTGTGAGTATAATCCGCCTGCTTGCGGGCGTAGTTCAGTGGTAGAACGCATGCTTCCCAAGCATGATATCGTGGGTTCGAATCCCATCGCCCGCTCTCATGCGACCGATCCCTGTGCTGGCATCTCCAGCGCAGGGATTTGCGGTTAAAATCGGCACGTGCCGTTGCTATAACTGCCAACCCGCAGAGTAGAACACCTTATGCGCCTGACCACTTCCCGCCTGTTTGAACTCATCCTCTTCCTCGGCCTCTTCGCCATGACCCTGCGGCCAGTGGCCGACCCGGACTTCTGGTGGCATCTGCGCACCGGTCAACTCATTGCCGAGACGGGCGTCCTCCCCCGCGCCGACCCGTTTTCGTTCACCCTGCCCGGCAAAGCCTGGATCGCCCATGAGTGGCTGACCGAACTGGCCTTCTTCGGCCTCTACCAGACCGGTGGCTTTGGCCTGCTCATTCTGGTTTTCTCGCTGGTCATCACCGCCGCCTATCTGCTCGTCTATTTGCGTAGTCCAGGACGCCCCTACGCGGCCGGCTTTGCCCTTCTGCTGGGTGCGCTGGCCTCCGCCCCGGCCTGGGGCGTGCGCCCGCAAATGGTCTCGCTCCTGTTCACCGCCGCTTTTCTCTATCTGCTCGACCGCTTTCAGGAAACAAGCCGCTGGACAACGCTCCTCCCCCTCCCCTTCCTGACCATCCTGTGGGTCAACCTGCACGCCGGTTATTTCCTGGGCTTCGCCGTCATCGGCATCTACATCGCCGGGGAAGCCTGGCCGGTCCTGACCGCCTTCCTGCGCCGCGAGCGCCCCACCACGCGGAGCGTCCTGCTGCTCACCCTGGCGCTGGCCGCCTGCCTGCTGGCCGCCCTCGCCAACCCCAACACCTGGCACATCCTGATTTACCCGTTTGAGACGCTCACCAGCCCCTCGATGATGCAATTCATCCAGGAATGGTTCTCGCCGGATTTCCACCAGGTGGAATGGATGCCGCTGGCCGTCCTGATCCTGGCCCTGATCGCCGCGCCGGCCCTGGCGCGTCGTCCGGTCTCTCTGACCCGCGTCCTGCTGGCCGTTTTCTTCGGGTTCGCGGCGCTCCGATCCATGCGCCACGTCCCCCTGTTCGCGTTAACGGCGGTCCCGCTCCTCGCCGCGCAACTGGCCGGTTTAACGGCGAACAGGTCAACGGTCGAGGCGCCGCCGCGCTTTGCCCGCTGGCTGAACCCGCTCCTGCTGGGATTCGTCCTGCTGGCGGTCGGTCTGCGCTTCGTTTCCGTCCTGCAGGAACAGCCAAAGTCCGAAGCCGAGATGTACCCGAAGGCCGCCACAGACTGGGTCATCCAAAACCGTCCTGCAGGGAATTTGTACAACACCTACGGCTGGGGCGGCTATCTCATCTGGCGGCTGTACCCGGAGTATCCGGTTTACATTGATGGGCGGGCCGACGTGTATGGGGACGAATTTATCTACGATTATCTGCGGATTTACACCGCACAGCCCGGCTGGGAGGAGAAATTAGAGAGCCGCGGGGTGACCTGGGTGCTGGTGGAGGCCGATTCGGCCATTGCATATGCCCTGGCTGAATCCGCTTCCTGGGAAAACGTCTATCACGACAATCAAGCCGTCATTTTTGTCAAGAAGTGAGGCAACAAGGATGACCAAGAAACAAAATTATTTACTCATTGCTTTTTTGCTGGTGTTATGGCTTCTGCAATCCACCGTTCTGCGAAACAATCTTTACAGCGACAGTGAAACGGCAGTGCGCTGGATAAGCGACCACAACGACCGCTGGATTTACATGCTGCGCGGCGAATGGCTGCCCACAGGCGGCCTGCCTTACCGGGATGTGGGCAGCGAATATCCGCAAATTCCCACGTATCTCTTTGGGCTGTTGTTCCTGCTTGTGCCGCCCGGGAGCGATGAGCAGATGACTTATTTCATCCACAGTTCGGTCTTTTCGCTGGTGATGTTGATTCTGCTCTACGCCACCATCCGCCTGCTGTATGCCATGTTGCCGCAAAGGAAGTGGATGGCATTCCTGATGCTTTTGCCGGGGACGCTGTATTTCACCCTCAACCGGTATGATGTTTTGCCGGCTTTCCTCAGTTTGTTGAGTTTGTGGAGTCTGCGAAAAGAAAAATACACTCTGAGCGGTGTAATTCTCGGCGTAGCGGCGCTGAGCAAGTGGTATCCGGCCCTGTTCCTGCCGGTATTTCTTTCTTATCGCTTTGCCCAAACCCGCAAGATTGACTGGAAACTTGCGAGCGCGTTTGTATTGACCTGCCTGGTCATCGTCCTGCCGACGCTGATAGGGGGAGGCCTGGAGGCTTTGCTGTACCCTTACCGTTTGCACGCCGGGCGGAGCATGGAGCAGGTAGCGCTGCCGGTGCTGCTCGATTCGCTGTTGAGGCTGGTCGGCGCGCATTTCCCCAGCGTCGGGTTCACCGTTTTGCTGATCTTGCAAGTTTTGCCTGCGCTCGTCAGTCTGTTTGTGAAAATTGAGCGGTTCGAGGATGTGGTGCGCTGGACAGTCATCGTCACGGCGGCGTTCATCATTTTTTCGCGCATTTACTCGCCGCAGTGGTTGCTCTGGGTAATTCCGCTCTACATCCTGGTTGCAGAGAACGCAGTGGATACGGCTATCATTGTGGCCTATAACCTGGTGACCTATGTCAATTTTCCGCTGGTCGTGGACACGCAAAGCATGTTTTCGACCGCCTATATGATAGGCGGCATCCTGACAATCGTCATCCTGGCCGCCATCAGCGTAGTCTGTCTGCGCCGCGCCCGGCCTCGTTTCGCCTGGAATTTTATCGGGTTGTTGTTCCCGAATCTCCTGAGACAGCCGTCATCGTAGCCGGTCAGGGGGCTGTCCAAAAAAGTATTCCCTGCCATCGCGCCAAAACGATGGCAGGGAATAAGAAATCCGCGCAATCCAGACCGGAGATAAACGGAGATAAACAGGATTGCCCAAAACAAAATCCGCGCAATCAGTCCAATCCGCGTAATCCGCGTTACCCGGCGCAATTCGCGTTACAGTTTCTTGATTGCCTCGAGCACCTCAGCGCTGTGGTCAGACGGCTTGACATTCTCGAACACGCGGGCAATGCGCCCCTGGGCATCAATCAAAAACGTGGTACGCAAGACGCCTTCGTATTCGCGCCCCATGAACTTCTTTGGCCCCCAGACCTGGTACAGGTCGCAGACTTTATGCCCCTCGTCTGCCAGGAGCGGAAAAGGCAGGCCATATTTCTGCTTGAATTTGGCATGGGATTTCACGTCGTCAGGGCTGACGCCGAGGATGACCACATCGGCTTCGACATAGGCGCTGTAGTCATCGCGAAAGTTGCACGCCTCTGTGGTACAGCCGGGCGTGTCATCTTTGGGGTAGAAATACAAAACAACCGGCCGCCCGCGATAATCCGAGAGCCGCCGCAAAACGTTCGAATCGTCAGGCAATTCAAAATCGGGTGCAACATGACCGGCCTGAAGTGGCATAGGAACCTCCAAATGATATTTTACAAATTTTGTCCAAATTATAACAAAAACAGACCGGGCATTCTCCCCTTTCCACAAACATTTACAAAACTCTGATAAAGAAACCAGCCTCAGCGAGGCAAACCAACCTTTTGCAACGCACTTTCCAGTTGCTCGGGCACAATTGGCTTAACAAGCACGACTTCGCCGCCGTTCTGCAAAACCCGCTGTGCCGTCTCGGGTTGATCATCGGACGTGATAACAATGACCGGCACACGGGTCAGGCGCGGGTCGCGCTTGATGTAAGACAACACTTCAAACCCGTCCACTCCCGGCATATTCAAATCCAGAAAAACGACCTGCGGGACCTCATTTGCCATCAGCCCCATCGCTGCCGCCGGGTTCAAGACGGCCCGCGCCTCGAGGCCCAACATGTGGATCATCTCTACCAGCGCATTGGCAGTTTGCCGGTTATCGTCAATCACCAGCGCAAAGGACATTTCACACCTCCACAATCAGTTTCCCCATCTCACTGACATCATAGCCAGGAAGAGACAGGACAGCGCGTTTAAACTCGGCCTGCCCCAGCAAATCGAACAGCGGCGCAAGAAGGGCATCTTGAGCAAATTGAACCGGGAGAACCAGTTGATACTTTTCCTGAAAGAGAGGAACAAAGTCGAGTCCCAGCGATTGCGCTGCTGCTGGAATCCCCAAGCCGCAATCGGCCCGGTTTGAAGCAACCGCCACAGCAACGCCGAGGTGGGTATATTCCTCCTGGTCATATCCCTGAATCGAATCAGAAGAAATGCCTGCTTTCGACAACTCATAATCCAACAAGACACGCGTTCCAGCCCCGCGTTGACGGTTCACAAAGCGGACATCGGGCCTGGTCAAGTCCTCCAGGCCTTTAATTCCCTTGGGGTTGCCGCGTTTGACCATCAGGCCCTGCTCCCGGCCAACAAAGCCGTAAACGCGTACCGGCAGGCCAGGCAAGTATTTGCGGATGTAGGCGAGGTTATACTCGCCCGTCTCCGGATCGAGCAGATGAGACCCCGCCAGGTGCGCCTCGCCGCGCTTCAGGGCAATCAACCCGCCCAGCGAACCAACATTGGCCGAAACGAGCCTGCGCTCCCGAAGCGCCAGAAACTGGGCCAGCAAATCAAGGGTCAAGTCATGAGACCCAATGCAAAAAATTGTCCGCTCTAAATCGGTGCGGGAGCGGTAGAGATGTACCTGCACCGGCTCACCGGCTTCGACGCCCTGTATGCCACGCGGCAAAATAACGAGTCCATCGGCCCGGACCAGCGAAGTAATCACGCCCGCCCCGCGAGAAAGCGGCGCAGCCAGGAGTTTTTCACCGACCTTGCCGGCAACAACACGGACATAATCATCATCGCCAGCCGGGGAAACAATTTTGCGGGTTGAGAAAACCGTTTCAACGGGATACTGCCAAGCGGGTCGCCCCAGCCAGAGCGCCAGCAGCGGCTCAACAAAAATTTCGCCGGTCAGCGCCGCTGAGACCGGATAACCCGGCACGCCGATAATCGGGATTTCCCCTCCGCCGGGACGGCGGATCATCCCCAAAATAACCGGATGACCTGGGCGGACGGCAACCCCATGCACCAGCAAGGTGCCGAGTTTCTCCACCACTCTGGCCGAGAAGTCTTCAGAGCCAGCTGAGGACCCAGCATTGAGCAAAACCAGGTCGTGGTCACGCGCCGCCTCTTCCACACGCTGGCAAATCGCATCGAAGTCATCGGGGGTAATCGGGAAACGGGTGGCTTCTCCGCCCCACTCATTCACCTGCGCCGCCAAAACCAGCGAGTTGTATTCGAGAATGTCGCCTGGTTTCAGGTCAGTTCCAATGGGAACCAGTTCGGTGCCGGTCGGCAGGACAGCCACGCGAGGACGCCGCGCCACGCGCACGGTCTGGTGCCCCGAGGCGGCAATGGCGCCTAAATCTACCGGGCGCAAGGTATGCCCGGCGGGGAGAACCAACTGGGTCGCGACGATGTCTTCTCCCATCGGGCGGACGTGGCTCCAGGGCGGTACCGCCGCACGGATCCGGATAAAGGCCGGACGACGAAGATTGGCCGATACTTCACCGGATTCGTCCAGCGGCTCGACATTTTCAATCGGAATCACCGCGTCGAACCCCTCCGGTAGCGGATCCCCGGTATCCACGTAAACAGCCTGGGCAGGAAGTTGGGAATGGGAAACGGATAACTGAATTGGCGTAGAAGGCGCTGCGCCGAGCGTCTCAGCAGCCCTGACGGCAAACCCGTCCATGGCCGAGGCATGATAATGTGGAGAGCAAATTTTCGCCCAAACTGGCTCCGCCAGGACGCGACCGACGGCGTGTTCGTCCAGAGGAATTTCAACCACGCCAAGCACTTTCCACAATCCGGCCTCTTCAAGGGCCGATCGCAGCCGATTTTTGGCTTCAGGGAGAGGAATATCATGGAGGTAAACCGACATACGCTGATTATACCGAACAACCGAATATGTAGTCATGTTAGAATTGAGAAAAATCGACAGGTTTGACCAAGCAATGGCGTCTGCCCTGAAAATCTAGTTCATGGGTCGTAAATGCCCAAAATTTCTAGAATGGCTCAAAAACAAATCAACACCATCATTCTCAAGGTTGGAGAAAACCAATGCCTAAATCTAAATTCGATTACGACGTGTTTATCTCCTACAGTCACAAAGACGAGGAATGGGTACGCCGGAAACTCCTGCCAACGCTGGAAAAGCAGGGCGTCAAAGTCTGCATTGATTTTCGTGACTTTGCCCCCGGCAAGGCAGCAGTGTTGAACATGCAAGACGCGTCTGCTCGTAGCCGCCACACGCTGCTCGTCCTCACACCAGACTGGCTATCGAGTGAGTGGACCCTGTACGAAAGCCTGCTTTCGCGTACCGAAGACCCCGCTGGACTGCAACAGCGTACCATTCCCTTGATGGTGAAGCGCTGTACCCCTCCACCATTTCTCTCTTTATTGACATGGGTTGATTTCACTGACCCGCGCCGCGAAAAAGAAGCGTGGCAAAGCCTCTTCCGCGCCCTGAACAAAAATGTAGAACGGCTGACGATTAGCCGGTACAAAGAGAAGAAGACCGCCACCAAGTCAGGGGAACAATCTGGCAAGAGCATTACCATCAACATCAATCAGGACATGGTGGACGGAATCATCGTAATTGGTAATCAAAACACGATTACAACAAGCGGCAAAAAGAAACAAAAAGCCAATTCAGAGAAGGCCGAGGAATGACATTGCGGGTAAATCGTGATTCCCTGCACTGGAAGGCAGGGGATTACAAAAATTCTCATGTTGAGAAGATGTCTCTACTGCGTTGCTCAACTCACAATTTAGAAACACCAGCCCAGCGTTTCAAAAAATGAATATTGGACTATAATATGCCTCCGCTCTTGCCTGGCAAGGGCTTTTTATGTGCCTGATTTGGAGTCCTATGCTTCCTGAAGAACCCTCCCCCCCTATCATCCACCGCAAAGGTGACCAAAAACCACCGCGCGACTGGCGCACGTGGCTTTTCGGTCCGCCGCTGGCCACCGCCGATGCCCCGCACCAGACCATCGGCAAGTTCATCGGCCTGGCTGTCTTTGCCTCGGATGCGCTCTCCTCGACTGCTTACGCGTCGCAGGAAATTTTATTTATCCTGGCAGCAGCCGGGAGTGCGGCTTTTGGCTATGTTTTTCCGCTCTCACTGGTCATCGTTGGACTGCTGGTCATTGTCGCCCTGTCCTACGAGCAGACCATCCACGCCTACCCCGATGGCGGCGGCTCTTACA
>DAOTZT010000098.1:0-1785 GCA_034434255.1 Anaerolineales bacterium
GTGGAACTCATCAGCACCGCTCCTATCGCAGTCGCCTTGTGGTGGATGATTGACAGCCTGCAGAACCCCTCGCCAGGGCGGTTCTTGCTTATCGGCTCGCTGCTTGGCTTTGCCATCATCGCCCGGCCTTATAATATTTTTCTCGTCCCGGTCTTCACCATCTTTTTTTACCTGCTCCAGGCCTGGCCGGTTGTGCGAAAAGACGGGTTGAAAGCCGCCTGGAACTTTACCCGCCCGGTGTTTTGGATGTTCCCTCCCCTGCTGGCTATGGGTGCATTCCACCTGTGGCAAAATGACCTTTGGCTCGGATCGCCGTTTGCCCCGCTCACTTATGCCCGTGATCTGGATATCCGGGACTGGCAATGGCAATTCGACCCTGCTGCTCTCAACACCCTGCGCCTGCTCTACCCGTTGACCGTTACTTTCATGAACACCCCACAAAGTTTGGGAAATATCTCGCCGCTGTTCGTTGGGATATTGCCGTTTTTACTTCTAAAGAATGTTCGCGCCCGATTTAATCTATCTGCTGGATTGCGCTCTCTACTCCTGCCGGCCCTGGTGACGCTGGCTCTCTGGCTCAGCCTGTTCTTTACCGTCGTCGAAATCCGCTATGTCTTCTTCCTGTGGATCTTGCTTTTCCTGTTCGGCGGGCAGGTTCTCGAAGCAGTATTCAATGCTCTCGACGCCTCCTATCGAGCGATTCTGCGTGTTGCACTTGCCGGGTTGATGGTCTTCATGATGATTCGAACCCTGCTCGTTTCATTTGTGACCTATTCCCCCATTGATGCCAACGGACAGGCGCACTGTTACGACATTTCTTTTTGTACTTTTCTCGACCCGCTCAATCAAAGCGCTGCAGAAGGGGAGCGCGTGTTCGTTCTGAATGCTTACCGCTATTACCTGCGCCCCGATTTATTTGCATGTTCCTCCCAGGCGCAGGAATATGCCCCCCTGCAAGCGCTGGCAAAAGAAAACAGTGGACAATTTTGGGTTGAACTGTACCGACAGGGATTTCGGTACGTCACCTACGAAAAGGGTTTTGCCAAATTTCATTCTCATTTTGGCACAATTCCCCCTCCAGATAGCGCGCCAGAATGGTTGAAGATTACGGTAATCTCGTCCACCAAAAACGAAAAGGTCTACGAATTGTATCCCCTCAACCCGCCCGTTGCTCCCCTCACCACCTGCCTGAAAACAGAAAAAGGATTTTGGAAAATCATTGAGCTGGATACAGGTCGTTGAAAACCGGCCAGCGGTCACTGCCCCTCTGCCTTCTGCATCTTCTCGAACGACCGAATCGCCACCTCCAGCATGGAAAAATCTGGTTCGCGAGTGGTCAGGCTTGCAGCGCAAAGTTGGGTTTCACCAGGGCGCGCACGAAGGCTGAATCCAGGTGATTGGCCGTCCAGCAAATGTATTCGACCACAATCCCGGCCAGGAGAGGAATGAGAAGGATGCGCCCCAGCACCTGTAAAACCTAGTCCAGCGGATGAAGCAGGCTAAAAGGATGTGCCGCAGTGCGGACGTTCGAGCGGGAATCTGGCAACGTTTTCAGGCGTCCATGTCGCTCCGGCCTCGAAAGAATTAACTGGACTTTCGCCAAAATTGAAGTGAGCAGTGGTAATATCTGGTAGGATAGGGTTAGCAAACAAATATTCCAACCAGGAGAAAACCAATGCTCCCCACCATTGTACAACATTCTGCCGAACTTGTCGCATTCATCACGTTGCTTGCGCCTGCACTTTACCAACCCCAAATACGCCACCTGCTGAATCTAGCGGAGAC
>DAOTZT010000099.1:0-2332 GCA_034434255.1 Anaerolineales bacterium
GACAAGCGACCCACCGCGCTGATGGCGGCAGGATGTCCGGCTCATGATTGGTTTGGAGAATATCCCATGAAAAAGATGATCCTCGTCTGGATGACCCTCCTCCTCACCAGCCTCGCCTGCCGCTTCAGCGCAACACCGGCGGTCGAGCCGGTCGAGACCCCGCCCGCCGGGGACCTCAGCCGCACGCTCACCCATGAGGGGCGCGAACGCGGTTACCGGCTGCATGTGCCAGAGTCGCTCGATTTCGGTCAGCCCGCCGCGCTGGTGTTGTCGCTGCACGGCGGCGGGGGGAACGCCGAACTCCATCGGCGCATGGACGGGTTCGAGGAACTCGCCGATGAAAAAGGCTTCATCGTCGTCTATCCCAACGGCACAGGCAAACTTCAGGACGCCATCCTGACATGGAACGGTGGGACGTGCTGCGGCTACGCCCAGCAAAACGACGTGGATGATGTCGGCTTCCTCCGCGCTCTGATTGCCGAACTCGAAAGCGAATACGCCATTGACCCGCGACGCATCTACGTAACCGGCATGTCCAACGGCGGCATCATGGCGTACCGTCTGGCGTGCGAAGCCTCCGATTTGATTGCCGCCATTGCTCCCGTCGCCGGCACGTTGAACTACGAACCCTGCCAGCCCGCCCAGCCCGTTTCGGTGATTCACTTTCACGGCATGGACGATACCCACCTGCCCTACGATGGCGGCGTAGGTGCCGATTCTCTTATCGGGGTAGATTTCGCTTCGGTGCAGGAGTCGCTTGACTTCTGGATGACATTCAACGGCTGCAATCCCCAGCCGCAAACCGAGACCTTTGCCGACATCCGGCATCAGGTCTGGGACGAGTGTCGGCAGGAAACGGCGGTGGAACTGTACACCATCATCGGCGGCAAACACGCCTGGCCCGGCAGCGCCGGCCCCGCCTGGGCGGGCGGCGACGAACCGACGCAGACCATCTCCGCTTCGGAGTTGATTTGGGAGTTTTTCGCCGCGCATCCCAAGCCGTAGGGCAAGATTGACTTGCATCCCAACCGATGCCTGTTGATTACAACCTGTCTGCACTCAGCGCGGCGTCGGGATTTGTTTTTGCGTTGAGCATGAACAGGCTGACGAAGATGACCACGTCCTGCACGAAGTGAATCGCCCAGGCCAGGAACAGTCCCTGCGTTTCAAGCAGGGAGAGCGCCAGCAGCCAGCCGAGGAAGCCCGCCATCAGCACGCCGACGATTCCGCTGGGTTGTCCGAAGTAATGTGGCAGGCCGAAGAGAATGCCAGAGAGGATGGCAATCATCGGTACAGAGAGTTGCCCATACAGCGGCGAGACAATGCCAACGCGAAAGATGGCTTCTTCGGAAAAGGCGTTCATGGCAGAGAAGACCAGGCTCCAAACCAGAAGCGCAGGAAGTAACGTGAACTGCGCGCCCTTCTTTTTCACCTGGAGGAACATGAAGACGCCCGTGCCGAGGGTGATGAATAGACCGAGCGTGAGCGCAATTTCCAGCCACGTTTCGCTGCTAGTGATGCCCAGCCGCGCACAAAACGGAAAAGTAATTATTTTGACAATGTCACATTTTCGCATAGTTGTCATTGCGAGGAGCGTTTTTTGCGACGAAGCAATCCCCTCGCAAACCAGGAGACTGCTTCGCTTTGCTCGCAGTGACAAAATGCGTAGAGTTTATAGAACAAGAGTTTAACTTGCCATTGTCAAATTAGGAGGAACTATGAAACGATTCATGATTTTTCTGGTAGTTTTGATGATCACGGCGGGATGTTCTGCCTTTCCATCTTTTTCAACCAGCACATCTACACTGAGCGCCACGCCCAAAAGTTGGCCAAGTATTCCCAAGGTCGGTGTGTACTGTGTGAGTTCCTCTGTAGCAGCCCTGGAGTCTTTCAGAGAGGCCATCGACTTCCAAAAACAGGGGAAGTTCGAAGAAGCCAGGGATGCATACCTGCACGCCATCGAACTGGATCCCGGCTTTTGCGATGCGATGGACAACCTGGGATTGCTCCTGCGCCGTCAGGGCGACCTGGACGGGGCAATCTACTGGTATCAGCGTTCGATCGAGGTATTCCCCGAAAATAGCGTCGCCCACCAGAACCTGGCCTTTGTGTATCGACGCCAGGGGCGTTACGAAGAGGCCCTGGCTGAATATCAAATTCTCAGTAACTACCTACCCTGCGAGTAAGGAAACGGGCTGATGAGCAAACAAGGCGCGCAAGAAGGCATAGACATTTTTCTCTTGCTTACGGCAAGTTGAAATGACGGCTTGCAAACGGGCATAGACTTTGGCCCCTTGTTGGGTGCGGAAGCAGCCGCTCACTTTTTGCTTGA
>DAOTZT010000100.1:0-13777 GCA_034434255.1 Anaerolineales bacterium
GTGAATTCTTGTTTGGCTTCGTCGAAGGCGCGCTGACTTATGGTGTAGCGGGAGTTTTGGCTGTCCCATTTTATCTGCCAGCCCTGGCGGTCGAGCAGGGTCTGGGTCTCTGGGGAGAGGCCGAGGGATTCGAGGGAGGGCGGGGCAGGGGTGGGGGTGATGGTGGGGGGGACGGCTGGAGAAGGAGAGAGGGTGAGGGTGGGAGAGGGGGCGGTCTGCTGTCCGCGGTCAACAGTCAACGGTCCACACGAGGCAAGGAGAACAAGGGAAAATATGAGAGCCAGAGACCGAGAGAAACGAGACATAAGAGCCTCCATTCAACCAGCATCCTGGCATGATTATACCGTCTGCTCACAGGAATTTGGCAGATTCCCCCTTTTTGACCGAGGAAAGATGAGTCTCGTGCAAAACCTTTTTTACTACAACGGTTACAAAGGTTATGAAGTTTTTAGCCCATTGTGGGCTGTGATTCAAGATTTTCAGCAGAGCCCTGCAGAAATCCTTTGTGTACTTCGTGTCCTGTGTGGTTCAAGACGTTTTTGCAGTAGAGTCAAAAAACCGCCTTCTGGCGGTTGTGGTGCCCCCACAGAGATTCGAACTCTGGTTTTAGCCTTGAAAGGGCTGCGTCCTGGTCCTCTAGACGATGGGGGCGCTTTTCAAAAGCGGGCGGATTTTACCACCCTCAAGACGACTGGTCAAGCAATTCGCAATTGTTTGATTAAATTTGCCCTGCAAAGAGGCAAAAAGGCCATTCCATCAGTTGGTGGCGCCTATCAACGTGTTACTTGCTCCTCGTAAATCCTCAACAAGACCACCCCACCCAGCACCATCAGACTGCCGGCGACCTGTACCCCTGTCAGGCGTTCCCCCAGGAATACATAGGCGATGATGGCAGTCCACACAGGTTCGGAGGTGGCAATGAGATTGGCAATGCTGGAAGGCAAGAGGGTCAGAGCAACGTTGTAGAAGCCGAAACCGCCTAAGGTGGGGCCGAGACTGAGCAGAATCAAGAGTCCCCAGCCCAACCAGGCCTTGCCTAACCAGAATAAGTCGCCGAAATTTTGTGCTGCGCCAGGCAAGAAGGGACCAAGAAGTAGATTGAACACAAGCAATGAAAACGCTGCAAAGGCAAAGGTATACAGCAATGTCGTCCAGGGGTTGAGGCCGCGCTGGGAGGCCGCACGTCCCATCAGGCTGTAAACTGCCCAGAGCAGGCCAGAGGTCACCCCGGTAATGATTCCCAGTGGGTTCACGCGCCAGGCTGCGGGGTCCAGCGCGCCAGCGACCAGTGCGCAACCGCTCAGGCTCACCCCCACAGCCATCCACTTGGCCCAATAGAGCGGTTCCTTCAAAATCCACCTGCCCAAAAGAGCGGTAAAGGCAGCAGAGGAGTAGGCCAGCACTGTCGCAACCGCAGCGCCGTTGAGCGCGACCGAAAGGGTCCAAAGGGAATTAAAGACAGCCAGCACCACGCCATAGATCAGCAGATAACGCAGGTGGACCGAGGGAGAGAGTAAGCCCGGACGTAAAAGCAATAATCCGATCAACAGGCCAACAGCCAGGAAAACGTCGCGCCAGAAGGCGAGAATCAGCGCCGGCAGGGCATAGGTTTGGGTCAGGTAACGGATGAAGACGGCAGTGGTAGAGAGAATGGCCGCGCTGAGGAGAGCAACAGCATAGCCACGAGTGAGGGAAGATGTTTTCATGAGAGCGTTGTCAGAGTCAAAATGGGGAAACAGGCAAAGAAGCCAGAAATTATCAATCCTGGTGAATGATTTTGGATGCGGCCCGCCGTAAGCGGTCACGTACCGCCAGACCGAGACCGCTCTCGGGGAAATCGCAACAAAGGATGACATCCACGTGTTGCCGGTCAAGCCAGCGCATGCCGGCATAGATGAGCCGGGCAGCGCTGTTGACATCATGCCCCAGGCGATAGACGAGCAGGCCGTGTTGTTCCAAAAAGTCGGCTTGCTCATCGAGGGCCAGTGCCCCCACTTTTTGCCCGGCCTGACGCGCGGCCTGGGCCTCTTCGGCCATCAGGGCAAGGGCATTATCCCCGGTGAAAAGCAGCAAACGGGCGTGGGGAGCATAGTGCTTTTCGAGCAAGCCAGGAGAGGGCAAGCTGTCCGACCGGTTTTTGGACGGAACGAGCAGGGAAACGGGGCCGAGGACTTCCTCGAGCATCTCGCGGGTCACCCCACCGGGACGCAGAATGCGCGGTGGGGTGCTGACCACATCCAGGACGGTCGATTCGACGCCCAGCGAGGTGGGGCCACCGTCGAGGATGAGATCAATGCGACCGGCCAAATCATGCCAGACATGGCTCGCGGTGGTCGGGCTGGTATGGCCAAACCGATTGGCAGAGGGAGCGGCCACCGGCACTTGAGCGGCTTCAATCAAAGCCAGCGCAATGGGATGGGCTGGCACACGCACCGCCACCGTCGGGAGGCCCGCCGTGATGGCATCTGAGATGTTTTCGCGCTTGGGAAGGACGAGCGTCAATGGCCCGGGCCAGAATTTGCCCGCCAGGGTATGCACAATGTCAGGGAAAGAGCAGGCTACCAATTCGAGTTGTTCGGCCTTGCTCAGATGAACAATCAAAGGATCGGAGGCCGGGCGCCCTTTGGCAGCAAAGATGCGCTGCACGGCCTGCTCATCAAACGCATTGGCGCCGAGTCCATAAACCGTCTCGGTAGGGAAAGCAACCAGCCCACCGCGGCGGAGGATATCGGCGGCGTACGCAATCTGTTCAGGCGTGGCAGGGAGCAATTCTGTCATTGAGCGGAGATAACCAGAGACAAACGGAGATGAACACGATGGGCAAAAATCGGTGTTCATCTCCGTTTTGTTTGATGGCGGCGTACCATCGCGCTTATTGAATAATCCCAAGTTGTTTGCCCGCTTTTTCGATGACGCTCAAGGCGTAGTCAATCTCCTCTGGCTCATGAGAGGCGAGAACAGTCGCCCGCAAGCGGGCCAGGCCCTCCGGCACCGCCGGCGAGACCACTGGCAACACAAACAGGTCATGATGCTGACATTCGCGCGTCATCGCGAAGGCGCGTTCATCGCTGCCGCACAAGACTGGCACAATGGCAGTGGTGCTGAACATGGTATCAAAGCCCGCCGATTTGAGACCATTCAAGAAACGATCCGCATTGGCGCGCAATTTCTCAATGCGCCAGGGTTCATCGAGGATGACTTTGAAGGCCTCGTTGGCAGCAGCGGCTTGCGCAGGAGGCAACGCGGCGGAGAAAATGTAAGCACGGCTGGCATGACGCAGATACTGGATCAGTTCTTTCTTGCCAGCCACATAGCCACCCACCGAAGGAATGGTCTTCGAGAGGGTGCCCATCTTGATGTCCACGCTGTCCCACAAGTCAAAGTGCTCTTCGATGCCCCGGCCGGTCTTGCCCAGCACGCCCACTGAATGCGCCTCGTCTATCATCAGCCAGGCGCCATACTTCTTGCACAGTTCGACCATGCGCGGGAAGTTGATGATGTCGCCATCCATGCTGAAGACGGCATCGGCGACGACCAGTTTGGCTACGCCCTGGGGAATTTGCTGAAGGCGATGTTCCAAATCGTCCATGTCATTGTGCCGGAAACGGCGGAATTCCGCGCCAGACATGAGGCAACCATCCACAATCGAGGCATGGTTGAGTTTGTCCGAGAGGACGTAATCGCCGCGCCCCATCAGGGTTGAGATGACCGCCAGGTTAGTGGCATAGCCTGAAGAGTAGGTAATAGCGGCTTCGGCATGTTTGAATTCGGCAATGGTTTCTTCCAGTTCGGTGTGAATCGTCAGCGTACCGGCCAGGGTACGGACGCCATTTGTGCCTGTGCCAAATTTGTCAATTGCATCCCGGGCTGCTTTGTTGATGCGCGGATGGCCGATCAGGCCCAGGTAACTGTAAGAAGCATACATGCCCATTTCGCGGCCATTGACGATCACGCGCGAGCCACCTTTGATTTCTTCAACCGGCTGATTGTAGAAATACAGGTCATTCTCGCGCAGCATGCGTTCGCGCTCGGTAAAATAGCGAATCCGGCGGGTTACAGCATCGTCAGTGGTATTCAAATCCATCATCAGGAAACTCCTTAGCAAAAAATCTGTGCAAGTATAGCACAGACCAGCCTTCTAGAAGGCAATCCCGCAATTGTAAGGGGCGAGGATTTCTTGTTGAACATCCAAAATATAATGCGGAAAATTGCGATTGATGGTAAAGGTCATGCGATAGAAGCCGCCCCATTTGGTAAAGGTGACAATGCGCACCTCGACCGTGTCCTCACCCATCGTGACGGACGGTTCGACTTGCTTGATGGCCAGTGCCTGTTTGCGGGCTTCGGGGGTCATCGTATTGCCATACCTGCCCGTTTGCAGGGCTTTGACATAATTCCGCACGGTCGTCTGGTTGCAGACAATTTCCATGTCATTGTAGGCAGCATGCCAGTACAAATAGAACTGCTCGGCAGTGATCGCCAGAATGGTATATTGCAAATAGCCTTCCGGTGTCCCATCCACCCGAACGTGGTCAAGGTAGTTATCCATGCCCGGGCGGACATCTGCCATTGAGTTGAACGGCTCCCATTCCATGCGGCGGGCAAAGATTACCGGGTGACCGCCAATCGAATCGTAGTCATAGACAAAATCGAGGACATATCCATCTTCCATCGAGAGATGGGTAAAGACATTGAAGTACTCATTGGGGTCGAATTCTGTGCCATTCTCCACAGCCGATTCGCTGAGCAAATGTTCAGGAGGCTGTTGCAACCCCTGCCGCAGGGCGTTCAATGCCTCGACCGTGGCAGCACATCCCAGGTCTGGGGCCGACGGCCCACAGGCCGGCAGGGATAACAGGAGAACGGTTAGCAGAAGGGCGAGTCGGGTTTTCATAAAATCTCCTATCGTTTTGGTTCCATCTCGTCAATATCTTGAATTTGCAGTTTGAGAGCGTCGATCGAGACAAACAGTTCCAGCAAAGACAGCGCCAGCGAGACCATCAGGCTGAACAGGCTGGCGGCAAACAGGTATTTGCCGGCCAGTTCCAGCCCGGCAAAGAGGACAAACACGCACAAAGCACTGCCAAAGAAGGATAACACGCCAAAAATCTGCATGTGACGGATGATGCCGATGCGGTAGCGCAGATTGTGCAATTGGCCTTTGATTTTCGAATCGGGGTCGGCTTTGTAACGGGCGTAGAGGTCGCGGGTCAGGTTGGCCAGCGTCAGGAAACGGTTGGTGTAGGCCAGGAAAAGGAGCGAGATAGCCGGAAAAAGCAGGGCAGGGGTAGTGAGCGAGAGTTCCATATCAGCCAACCATCCTCCGCAATTGCTCTTCGTTGATAATCTTCACCCCTAATTCCTGGGCCTTTTGCAGTTTCGACCCCGGCGCTTCGCCGAGAACCAGGTAATCGGTTTTGCGGCTGACCGAATCGGTCACTTTGCCGCCGTGCTGTTCGATGAACGCCTTCACGCCCTCGCGGCTGAAGGTGGGCAGGGTGCCGGTGACGACAAAGGTCAACCCCGCCAGCGCACCTTCTGGTTTTTCTCGCCTTTTTTCCTGCTCTACCGGCCACACCCCGGCGGCTCTCAACTTTTCCAACACGAGGCGGTTGCGCTCCTGCGCGAACCAGTCCACGATGGCGGCGGCGATGTTGGGGCCGATGCCTTCGACGGTTTGCAGTTGCTCCGCCGAGGCGCTTGCCAGGGTATCCAGCGAGCCAAAAGCCCGCGCCAGGTCGCGCGCCACCACTTCGCCCACGCCGCGAATTCCCAGCGCGGTGAGCAGACGCGGCAGGGGCTGGTTTTTCGAGGCGGCAATCGCCGTCAGCAGATTGTCGGCCTTCTTTTCGGCAAACCCCTCCAGGCGGAGCAAATCCTCCCGCTTGAGGGTGTACAGATCGGCCACATCGCCCACCAGGCCGGCCTCGATCAACTGCTCCACAATTTTGATGCCCAGGCCGTTGATGTCCATCGCGCCCTTTGAGACGAAATGCTCCACGTTGCGAATCAACTGCGCCGGGCAGGCGGCGTTGACGCAGTACCAGGCCACCTCGCCCTCGAAATGCTCCACTGGTTGACCGCAGGCCGGGCACGTCGTCGGCGGCGTATAGGGCTGTTCCGTTCCGCTGCGGACCTCGGGGACGGGGCCGATGACGTAGGGGATGACCTCGCCGGCGCGTTTGACCAGCACCCGGTCGCCGATGCGGATGTCTTTCTCGGCGATGTAATCGAAGTTGTGCAGGGTGGCGTTGCGAACGATGACGCCGCCAATTTCCACCGGCTCCAGGACAGCGCGCGGGGTCAGCACGCCCGTCCGCCCGACCTCGACCTCAATCGCAAGCAGGTGGGTGGTCACTTCGCGAGCCGGGAATTTGTAGGCAATGGCGCCGCGCGGGTCTTTGCCCACGTAGCCCAGGTCTTCGGCCAGGCGCAGATCGTCGAGTTTGAGCACCATGCCATCGGCCTCGTAGGGCAATTCGTCGCGGCGGTGCTCCCAGGTCTGGATGTAGGCCAGGGCCGACTCAAGGTCAGTGAAACGCCGCGCCGCGTCGGTAACGGGAAAGCCGAGGCTTTTCAGCCAGGCGAGCAGTTCCCATTGGGTAGATGGCACCTCCCCCCCCTCGGCATAGACCACTTGATAGGCGAGCAGCGTCAGCGGACGGGAGGCAGTAATGGACGGGTCGAGTTGACGGAGGGAACCGGCAGCGGTGTTGCGTGGGTTGAGGTAGGTCTTCTCGCCGGCCTCTTCGAGTTTGCGATTGAGTCGCTCAAACTCTTTGATGGGAATGAATACCTCGCCCCGCACCACCAGGTAATCAGGGATGAGGTGATTAAAGGTGGGGGCAGCCGATGCAAATAGCGGCAACTCTGCCATCCTCGAATCCTTATTACCTTCTTCCTTATTCCCTAATTCCTTATTCCCTAATTCCTTATTCTCTTTTTCCTGACCAACCGGAATCTTCAGCGGAATAGCCCGGATCGTGCGCAAATTCGCCGTGACGTCCTCGCCGATTTCGCCATCGCCGCGCGTCGCGCCCTGGACGAAGACGCCGTTGCGGTAGTGGAGGACGACGCTCAGGCCGTCAATTTTCGGTTCGACGACGAAAGCCGCCTTCTCGACCCGATCATCAAGTTTGCGGATGCGTTCGAACCAGGCGCGGGCATCGTCTGCGCCGAAGGCGTTGGCCAGGCTGAGGATGGGGCGCGGGTGGCGCACTTTCTCGAACTTCTCGGAGGGGGCCGCCCCCGCACGCTGACTGGGCGAATCGGGCGTCACCCAGTCGGGATGTTCGGCCTCGATCTGGCGCAGTTCGGCCATCAGCCGGTCAAACTCGGCATCGCTGATGAGCGGAGCATCCAACACGTGGTAGCGGTAGTTGTGGAAGTGGATGTCGCGCTTGAGTTGCTCGTAACGCTCACGGGTAGGCAAAGTGTCCATCACGCGCTCCAGGCGAAAGGTCCAAAAAAACGGTCACCCGCTGCCCCTGTCCTTGCAGGTGATGATCGCCGTTTTTCCGGGCAAGGGGGGAGAAAAATAACAATTGCATTATAGCCAGGAATCAGGCACTTGACAAACTCGCTCAAATGTTCTATACTCTTTTCGAGACTAGAACTTATGTTCTATGCCTTTTTGCAACATGGGCAGTGTGTATCTGCTCGATCCATTTGTTCAAAAGGAGCCTTGTTATGACTACCAATCTTAGTAAGAGCCGTGGGGTTGGGTCTCTCTTCAAGGGACTGACCATGCGGCGCGGCACAATTTGGGGACTGATCATTCTCCTGGCTTTGCTGTCGTTCGAAATTTTCAACTACAGCACCACCCAGTTCGCCTTGCTGGATGTGCTCGGAGAGTTGAAGTTCGCCGGCATGCGCTGGGCATCGATTCTGGCAATTGCCTTTTGCGGCATTGACTTTGCTGGAATTGCGCGTCTCTTCACGCCAGAACAGGGCCGCGACGAACCTGCGGAAGTGTGGTATCTCTTCGGTGCCTGGCTCCTGGCGGCAGCATTCAACGCCCTGCTCACCTGGTGGGGCGTGTCGGTGGCAATTGTCAGTCATCAAAGCCAGGCCGGCGGGGTTGTCATCAGCAGCACGACTCTGACCAAGGTGGTGCCGGTTTTGGTCGCCATAATGGTCTGGCTGATCCGCGTGTTGATTATCGGTACCTTCTCAGTCGCCGGGGAGCGGCTCTTCTCGCAGGCAGAGACGCATGTCAGCCCGCAGCCGCGTCCGGTCACGCGACCGGTGCTGCAGCCTGCCAGCACGCTCAACCGTCCTCGCCCGACCACGGTTGCTCCGGCATTTCGCTCGGCGACCACTGCCCGGCCTGTGCGTCCTGAACCGACGTATTCCAGCACGCCGATGAGCGCCAAGGCGGCTCGTGAGGCCGAATACGTAGATACGCCCTACTAAACCCTTTTTGAAGCATGTCTGCGCGACGCGCTGTCCCTCCTTCCGCAGCAGCCGTCTCCGATGGAGACGGCTGTCTGTCTGGGTACCTGATCCCGCCGCTGGCTGTCCTGGTCGTGAGCCTGCTGATGTTTTGTCTGTTGGGATCTTCAGGCGCGCTGGTGGCAACGTCGGTCACCGAAGTCCCGCAAGGAGAGGAAGCCCAATTCTTTGAGAGTGCCTCCGCAGCGGGAGAACAGAGCGGCTCTCTGACAGCGATCTTCACGCCGGAGGTGCAGTACTGGGCGAACGACATTTTGCGCTGGGCCGCCGGGGCGGGGCTGGACCCGAACCTGGTCGCGACCGTGATGCAGATCGAATCCTGCGGCAACCCCCGGGCCCGTTCCCGCGCCGGGGCGATGGGATTGTTTCAGGTCATGCCCTATCATTTCGCGGCGGGAGAAAATCCCTATGACCCCGATACCAATGCCCGCCGCGGCCTGGACTATTTACGCCGTTCCCAGGCGAAGGCAGGAGCCAGCATCCGCCTGACGTTTGCGGGCTACAACGGCGGGTTGGGCGTCATCGGTCGCCCCGAGTCCACCTGGGCGGGGGAGACAATTCGCTACGCCTACTGGGGAAGTGGAATTTATGAGAGCGCTGTGAGGGGGGAAACTTCGAGCATCCGGCTGCAAGAATGGCTGCTGGCCGGGGGCACCAGTCTGTGCCAACAGGCAGCAGAACAGTTGGGGCTGGGGCGCTGAGCGTCTGGTCTGCCACGGCGTGGGGAAAACAAGGCCCCTCTGCCACAAGAGGCGAGAGGGGCGTATGAGCAGGAGGGCAAGGGTCGTTGTTACGCCTTTAAATCGGCCAGCGCTTGTTTGGCGGGGGGAATGGAGAATAGAAACAGCACTGTAATCAACACAGCCGAGGTCAGGCACCAGAGGCAGACTGCCCCGATGACGAACGGTTCGAGAAAAGTCAGGTAAACCGAAAAAAGCGTCCCGAGCAAGGTCATTACCAGGATGGCCAGGGCAGCCCATGCGGGCAATTTGCCTTTGCCAAAGCGGTAGAGGCCAAGCGCTGCCAAAATGAAGGCATACTCCACAAAACCGAGCAAACCGATTGGCACAATACCGAACAAGCGAGCATATTTGCTTTGTTGGACAGCGTTGCAATCCCCAACCGGACCACAAAAGGCTTCGGTGCTTGTCATTTCGACGAAAGCAAGGTAGGCAGCCACCAGCAAGCCCAGGAACGCCAGGAAGACCGCCCACCGCCACGCCGAGGGGGTGAATGCTACCCCCGGCAGGCGGAAGAAACGCCACGCTCCCCATCCCAAAACAACAAGCATTCCCACCAGGACGATGATTGCGGCAGCGTTTGCGAGCGGGTCACGCGCCAGACGTTCAGCCAGACCCGCGCCGGGCATGCTTTCAAAAGACGGGGCAGGGACGGTTGGCGAAGGAGGGGCAGACGGTTCGGGGGTGGCCGTAGAGGGTGTGGCTGCTCCGGCGGTCGTTCCGCCGGTCGGGGAAGGAGCCAGGGGGCTTTGCACCTGTTGCAGGGCCGCCAACTGTTCACTCAAACCGGGCAAATTCGGCCAATCCACGCCACCAGCGGCCAGGTATGCTTCGATCATTGCGGGGAATTTTTCGGGAATATCTACGGAACCCAGCAAGTACGTGTCTCCCACGACGAGAAAAGGCACCCCGGCACGTTCCAGCCCGAAATGCGCCACCGTCTCGACAAACATCTGCTGCCCCTGTGGTTGGGTGACGTCAATGCCGATGATTTGTAACTGATCGCCATATTTCTCAAAAAGAGGCGGCAGCACTTCGTTGATGACGTAGTGGCAATGGGGACAGGTGGGGGAGTAGAACAGTACGGCGCGCACTACCGGAACGGGGGTCTGCGCATGCGCCGGCAGGGACGACAGGAAGAAAACCAAGAGAGCCAGACTTAAGAGAAGCGAAAGTACTTTTTTCATAGAGGCCCCGGAAAAGCACATCAAGCGGTGCCTTGATACTTGATGGCACTGAACTGACTTAATTTATCCCAGCGGTGGGTAGCGATAATCTGGCGGACCGTGCCGGTCAGGCCACGGACGACGATGCTATCGGTTCGTGCTCCATTGCCATAGTATTTGACGCCCCGCAGGAATTCCCCATCGGTGATACCGGTGGCGGCAAAGAAGACGTCATCGCTAGAGACCAGGTCATCAATAGTCAGCACTTTTTCAAAATCGTAGCCCATCTCTCGCCCCCGCTGCAATTCGTCGGAATTGCGGGCATAGAGTTTGCCCTGGATTTCGCCGCCCATGGCGCGCAAGGCACAGGCCGCCAGCACGCCTTCGGGGGTGCCGCCGATTCCCATGAGGACGTCAATGCCCGAATCGGGCCAGGCCGTCATCAACGCCCCGGCCACATCGCCATCTTGAATCAGGCGAATACGAGCGCCGCAGCGCCGCACTTCTGCGATCAATTCATTGTGGCGGGGACGGTCTAAAATCACTACGGTCAAGTCTTCTATTCTTTTGCCGGTGGCATTGGCGATCGCCCGTAGATTGTGCTCCACCGGGGCTTCGATATCCACCGCTCCACGTGCCTGCGGGCCAACAGCGATTTTGTTCATGTAGAGAAAGGGGCCGGGGTTGAACATGGTGCCGCGCGGAGCCAAAGCGACAGTGGCAATGACATTCCAGGTACCGTTGGCCAGCGGACGCGTCCCGTCAATGGGGTCCACGGCGATGTCCATGGCCGGTCCTTCCCCGGTTCCGACTCGTTCGCCATTGTAAAGCATTGGCGCCTGATCTTTTTCGCCTTCCCCGATGACAATAATAGCGTTCATGGCAATCGAATTGAGCACGACGCGCATCGCATCTACAGCAGCACGGTCAGCGGCAATTTTGTCGCCGCGACCCATGTAGCGACCTGCGGCCAGAGCCGCCGCTTCTGTCACCCGCACTAATTCGAGAGCCAGGTTGCGAGTTGGTTCTGAAGCCATGTTTCCTCCTAGAGCAAAAACCAGGTAATCAGGAAATAGCCTAACGCGGCTCCCCACAACCAGGAATCAATCCGGTCGAGAACGCCGCCGTGACCAGGGATAATCTGCCCCGAGTCTTTTACGCCTGCCTGGCGTTTGAGCATGCTCTCGCCTAAATCGCCCAGCGTCGTCAAAACAGACAGGGCAGCCCCCAGGGCGGCGCCTTTCCACCACGGCAGGGTAAGTAGTTCCAAGCGGGTAAATACAATCGCCAGCACAAGTGCTCCCAGCGTGCCAAAAAACACGCCGCCCCAGTAACCTTCCCAGGACTTTTTGGGACTGAGCCGCAGCGACATACGATGTCTGCCGAAACGGACGCCAACAAAGTAAGCAAAGGAATCGGCCAGCCAGACCGAAGGCATCACCAGGAAGAACCACCACAAGCCATTTTCCAGGTTGCGCAAATCAATCAAGTGCGAGCCAACCCACCCGAGATAGACCACCCCAGCCACCGTGATCGTAAAGTCGGTTCCGGCATGGTCGCGACCGTTTTCGTAGTCGAGCAGATGCCAGGTCATGGCAAGGAGGACACTGATTGTGAGGGCAGCCGGCATCAGGTCGGGGAAAAAGGTCCGTGTAGTCAGGATGAAAAAAACGCCTCCCACCAGCAAGGGGGAGGCAGGGTGATAGCCCACCTTAGCGAACAGGCGTCCAAATTCCCAGGCAGCAATGCTGAGGAGGAGGGTAATGATGAGGAAATAGAAAACTCCTCCTGCCAGGACCGCCGGGATACCGATGAGTGCCAAAAAGATGGCGGCGATGGTGCGTTTGAGCATATCAGGATTTTCCTTTGACGTTTTCAGAAAGTCCGCCGTAGCGGCGGTCGCGTTGAGCGTAGGTCTCCAGGGCTTTGCGGAACTCTTCTTTGTCGAAATCTGGCCAATAGGTAGAGGTGATGTACCATTCCGAGTAGGCGCCCTGCCAGATGAGAAAGTTGGAGACGCGCAGTTCGCCTGAAGTGCGGATGATGAGGTCCGGGTCTGGAACGCCGGCCGTAAACAGGTAGCGGCTGACCAGATCGGCTGTCACTTCTTCGGGTTTGATGCCATCGGCGATTATCTTTTTGATGGCGCAGACAATTTCATCTCGCCCGCCGTAATTGAAGGCTACATTAAGGATGAGGCGGTCGTTGTTTTTGGTTAGTTCAATCGCCTGGAGAACTTTTTGCTGGATGGATGGATCCAGTCGTTCAAGATGACCGATATGGCGCAGTTGTACACCTTGTTTGTGCAATTCATCGAGTTCGCGATCGATGACATCTTCCAGGATGTGCATCAATCCTTCTACCTCTTCCCGTGGGCGACCCCAGTTTTCGGTCGAAAAGGCGTAGATAGTCAGGTATTTGATGCCGAATTCCACGCAAGCAGTGATAATGCGACGCAAATTTTCTGTGCCGGCACGATGGCCAGCCAGCCTAGGCAGACCTCGGGAGATCGCCCAGCGCCCATTGCCATCCATGATGATGGCGACATGAGCCGGTAAAGGGGTGATAGGGGGTGTCATAATTTTGTCTGCTCGGGCATGCGAGGCGCTCGATGTCAGACCTCCATGATTTCCTGTTCTTTTTTCTGCCCGCGTTTGTTAATCTCTTCAATCCAGCGATCTGTAATCTTTTGGAGTTCTTCTTCGCCGTGTTTCAAATCATCTTCTGAGATCAGTTTTTCCCTTTCGAATTCACGCATATCGTTGAGCAAATCACGGCGGATATTGCGAACTGCCACCCGGCACTCTTCGAGGCGGTGGTGCATCATTTTGACCAGTTCGCGGCGGCGCTCTTCGGTAAGGGGAGGCAGATTCAAGCGAATTTGTTTGCCGTCATTATTGGGAGTCAGGCCAAGATCAGAGGCCAGGATGGCGCGTTCAATCGCCTTGAGCGAGGCCGGGTCGAACGGTTTAATCAACAGAGAGCGTGTTTCGGGCACGCTGATCGTGGCCAGTTGCATCAGAGGGGTGGGCGTGCCGTAATATTCGACAAGCAGTTTTTCCACCAGTGCGGGTGTCGCCCGACCAGTACGGATGCCCGCCAGGTCATCCTCGAGGTTCTGGATAGCGCCCTTCATGCGGGTTTCAGCATCTTTCAAGATGTCTTTAATCACAGCAGCCTCCTGGGAAAAAGATTTGTATGATTGAGTCCATTGCAAGAACCTGTTTTACTACAAAGGGCACAAAGGAGCACGAGGTTTTTTCAAAATTGTGCGCTGAAATTCAAAATTGTAACTATTCAGGCTGTCATTGCGAGGGCGTTTTTTGCCCGAAGCAATCTCGTGTTGAACAGGAAAAACCATGCTTTGGGAGACTGCTTCACTCGCAAAAAGCGCTCGTTCGCAGTGACACCCCTGTT
>DAOTZT010000101.1:0-2826 GCA_034434255.1 Anaerolineales bacterium
GTCATTGCGAGGAGCGTTTTTTGCGACGAAGCAATCCCCTCGCAAACCAGGAGACTGCTTCGCTTTGCTCGCAGTGACAAAATGCGTAGAGTTTATAGAACAAGAGTTTAACTTGACATTGTCAAACTACCACAATTTGCGAGAACTCGACTTCGGCAATTCTCGCCAGCGTTTCCAGCGCAGGATTCATAGCCCAGCCAGGATTTCGGCAAGTTTGCGGCGTTCACTTTCCAGAAAATCGAAGCGGAAGTAGTCGTCGAAGGCTTCTGTCTCGTGAAAAACGCCTTGCTGGATTTTCTCATCCAGTTCCAGGACGCTGTGAACGCCGTAGCGCTGCGCCAGGGTAAGCAATTCACTTTCCACGATGCGCAATTGCCGCTCCAGGTAGATTTTCAGGCTTTCACGTTCCAGCGTTTCTGGCTGGATATTCAACTGTGAAGCAACTTTTTCGAGCAACATACGACCATCCTTTCCAGGGAAATTATACTCCATGAAAACCTTTGACCTCCTCATCCCCGGCGAAATCAACCCCGACCTCATCCTCAGCGGCGATGTCGAACCTCAATTCGGTCAGGCGGAAAAACTGGTCGAATCCGCCACCCTCACCATTGGCTCGTCCTCGGTCATCGCCGCCTGCGGCGCGGCCCGTCTCGGCCTGAAGGTGGCCTTCATCGGCATTTGCGGCGACGACCTCTTTGGCCACTTCATGCTCGAAGAGATGCAAAAACGTGGCATAGATACCTCCGCCGTCATCGTGGACCCGCACCGCCCCACCGGCCTGACCGTGATCCTCAACAAAGGCCACGACCGCGCCATGCTCACCTATCCAGGCACGATCCCGGCCCTGCGCGCCGAAGACATCCCAGACGACCTGCTGCGTCAGGCGCGCCATCTGCACGTTGCCTCCTACTTTTTGCAACATGGGCTGCGCCCCGGCCTGCCCCGTCTCTTCGAGCGCGCCCGCGCCCTCGGCCTGACTATCTCTCTTGATACGAACTGGGATCCCACTGGAACCTGGGAGGGCGTCCTCGACCTGCTGCCCCTCGTCAACGTCTTCCTGCCCAACGAGGCCGAAGCAAAGGCGATCACAAAGGCGGAAAACGTCGAGGAAGCGGCGACCAGGCTTCAGGTCCGGGTGGAAACGGCAGCCATCAAACTGGGGCAGGACGGGGCGTTGGGCGTCTCGCACGGTCAGAAAGTCCGCGTGCCCAGCATTCCCGTCCGCGTCGTGGATACCGTCGGCGCCGGCGACACCTTCGACGCCGGTTTTCTTTACGGTTATCTCAATGGCTGGCCGCTGGAAAAATCCCTGCGCCTGGCGGCCGTCTGCGGTGCGCTCTCTACCCGCGCCGCCGGCGGCACCGCTGCCCAACCGACCCTCCCCGAAGCCCTCTCTTTCCTCTAACCACCGTCCACTGTCCATTGTCCAGTATGCACTACCTCGACTACCTCACCCTCTCCCACCACTTTGGCCGACCCATCGGCCTGACTTCCGTCTGCTCGGCGCACCCGCTGGTCATCGAAGCTGCCCTGCGCTATGGATTGACCCATCGTTCGCCGGTGCTCATCGAGGCCACCTGCAACCAGGTCAATCAGTTTGGCGGCTACACCGGCCAGACCCCCGCCGACTTTGCCCGCTTCGTACAGGAGACCGCGTACCGCCTGGGCCTGCCGCGCTCGCGCCTGCTCCTGGGTGGCGACCATCTCGGCCCGCTGCCCTGGGCCAGCGAACCCGCCGCAAGCGCCATGCAAAAGGCCGCCGACCTGGTGCGCGCCTTCGTTCAGGCTGGCTATACCAAAATCCATCTGGATTGCTCCATGCCTCTCGGCGGCGAACGCCACCTCTCCGTGGAAACGATTGCCGAACGCACCGCATTCCTGGCCGAGATCGCTGAAAGCACTGCCGAACAGATGGGGGCAAAATCGGCGTTGCGCTACATCGTCGGATCGGAGGTCCCCGCGGCCGGCGGCGCAAAGGCCGGGGAGACCCATCTCACCGTGACCGCGCCTGAGTCCGCTGCCGAAACGCTGGAGACCATGCGCCGCGCCTTCCACGCCCGCGGCCTGGATGCGGCCTGGGAGCGCGTCCGCGCCCTGGTCGTGCAGCCGGGCGTCGAGTTCGGCGACGAGACCATTCACGAGTACGACCGCGCCGCGGCTGCGTCCCTTTCCCGTTTCATCGAAAGCGTGCCGGGCATGGTCTATGAAGCCCACTCCACCGATTACCAGACCCCCGCCGCCCTGCGCGCCCTGGTCGAAGACCATTTCGCCATCCTCAAAGTCGGCCCGGCGCTGACCTTTGCGCTGCGCGAGGCCGTCTTTGCCCTGGCGGAGATGGAAACCGCCCTGGGGCTGGAGCCGGCTTCCCGCATTCGCGAGGCGCTGGAAGAGGCCATGCTCGCCAACCCTGTTCACTGGCAAAAGCACTACGGCGGCAGCCCGCAGCGTCAGAAATTCGCCCGCGCCTACAGTTTCAGCGACCGCATCCGCTACTACTGGAACGTGCCGTCGGTACAGGCCGCCTTCGAGCGTCTGCTGCGCAATCTGGAGCAGACCCCGCCGCCGCTCTCGCTGCTCAGCCAGTATCTGCCGCAGGAATACGAGCAGGTGCGCGAGGGGAATATCTCCCCTCAGCCGCGCGCTTTGCTGATGGCGCACGTGACGCGAACGCTGGAAACCTATCGCCTGGCGTGTGAGGGATGAAAGTTTGTAACCTGGGAGATGCGGGGAGAACGCGGATGACGCGGATGGGACGGATTTGCGCGGAATGAAATACCGCTGCTGAAACGAGGGATTGATCTCCCCACCGGAGATTGTCAGGCTAAA
>DAOTZT010000102.1:0-13196 GCA_034434255.1 Anaerolineales bacterium
GTAGAAAATCGGGCGGGTCATCCATTCTGTGATGGGGACATCTGGCAGGAAGAAATTCATTCCGAAGAAACCTGCCACAAACGAAAGCGGCATGAACAGGGTGGTGATGATGGTGAGTGTTTTCATTACCTCGTTCATCCGATTATTGATGACCGAGAGGTAGGTATCGAGGGCGCCGCCTACCAGGTCGCGCATGCTTTCGTTCAGGTCGTGGAGACGAACGAGGGCGTCGTACACGTCGCGGAAGAAGATGCGGTCGCGGTGGTCAATCACGCGGTAATCGTCGCGGGCCAGTTTGTTCAGGACTTCGCGTTGGGGGGTGATGGTGCGCCGCATGGCGAGGAGAGCACGCTTGAGGGCAAACAGCCGCTCGACTGTATTGGGAGAAGGGGAAATGAACAGGCGGTCTTCGATTTCGTCAATTTCGCGGTCCATCTGCTCGACAATGGGCAGATAAGCGGTGACCACGTAGTCCATCAGGCGATAAAGCAGGTGGTCCGCTCCCTGGTGAACGTGACGCTCATCCCGCTGACAGGCCTCCCAGGCTTGCTCAAGAGCCGGAATGGGGACGTCATGATGGGTGACGAGGTAGTGTTTTCCCAGAAAGACATCCAGTTCGATTTGTTTGAGTTCCTGGTCTGGGAAATCGAGGGCATCGAGGACGATGTAGAGGTAGTCTCCCCAGTCGTCCACTTTGGGCAGGTTGGTTTGCTGGAGGGCGTCTTCGACGGCCAGGGGGTGAAAACCGAATGTCTCGCGCAGAATCGGCTCGCAGGTCTCATTTGCCTCGCCGCAAAAATCTACCCAAAACAGACCGTCATTTTCTTGCAAGGCCTGGCCAAGTTTTTCAATTGGATAGTTTGTTTGTAATCCGTCTTGCTTGGAGAAGAAAAGGACGCGAATCATAGAACCTCCACCGGCTCAAAGTAGAAAGATTTTAGTCGAAAAAGATAGATGTGGGAATGTTATGCACGGTCTCGTGTGGGGAGCGGGTAAGTGTGCACAACCTGCCGATCTCTCTGCCGTTGTAAGCCTGCGCAGCGGGCAACCACAAAGCGCGTCAAAAAGCAGGTAATCCCTCTTCACGTGCGCTGGTGAAACTCTTTTTGTTTGGGGTTATAATACGAGCATCCCGGCAGGCTTCTTGTAAGAAGGGCCTCCGGCGGGGTGATTTTGCAGTGACGTGCATGATGTTTGTGAGAGGAGGTGGTTTTTATCGAAGTGCTCAATAGTTTTTTTTGACTCTCTTTTCACAAAAATAAATTTCTCTCAGGAGGAGAATGATGAAGAATAAACTGCAAATGATTCTTGCTGCCCTGATCGTGGCAGTGATGGTGCTGACTGCTTGCCAGCCAAAGCCCGCTGAAAAAGTCACGATTACCATCGGCGTGACTGACCAGATCGCCAGCCTTGACTCGGCGGATGCCTACGCCACCCATGACTGGGAATTGCTCAAAAACATTGGCGAGGGGCTGTTGGTTTGGAAGCCAGGATCAGCAAGCGAATTAATCCCCGGCATTGCACAAGATATGCCCACCGTTTCTGAGGATGGGCTGACCTACACGTTCAAACTCAAGCCCGGCATCAAATTTGCAGATGGGCTTGAGTTGACTGCGCCGATGTATGCCCAGCAACTCAATCGCTTGCTCACCATTGGGCCATCGTGCCCGAACGATGTGGCTGATGCGTTGGCGATTCCGTACGTGGAAAGCATTACTGCCCCCGATGACAGCACGCTGGTCTTCAAACTCAAGGTGCCGATTGCCTACTTCCCCCAGATTCTGGCATCGGCTCCTTACCTGCCCTCGCATCCGGATAAGTTCCCGGTGGATCAATGCGTGCTCTTCCCTGAAGCGCCCATTTATGGGGTCGGGCCGTGGTACATCAGCCAGTACACCCAAAATGAGCAACTGGTGTTGGAGCCTAATCCGTACTATCAGGGCATCCGCAAACCGCAGGTGGACCAGATTATCATCCGCTACTTCTCTGATCCACAGACCATGGCGTTGGCGGTCCAGAATGGTGAAATTGACATTGCCTGGCGCTTCCTCGACCCCGAATTGATTGACCAGTTGCGCGGGGTGGAGGGCTTGACGGTCGGAGACATTGAAGGTGGTTTCATCCGCTATCTGATCATCAATCACACGATGCCACCGATGGATGATCCGAACGTTGTCAAAGCCTTTGCTTCTCTCATTGACCGCGACGCGATCGTGGATACAGTGTATAAGGGAGCGGCCACTCTGCTCTACTCGATGAACCCGCCTGGCTTTTTGGGCGCGACTGATGCCTTCGATACCATGTACAAAGCGCCTGATGTCGCGGCTGCCAATGCGTATCTGGCCGCTTCGGGCTATGACGAAAATAACAAATGCGCCATTGAACTTTGGTATCCGCCTGATCACTATGGCGCAGCCACCGCTGCCTGGGTCGAGTTGATTAAGCAACAGTTGGAAGCAGCGAACTTCAAAGTTGAACTGAAGGCCCAGGAATGGAGCACCTACGTCACAGCCCTTACGGGTGGCGAATCGTATCAAGTGGGCGTTTTGGGCTGGTTCTATGACTATCCCGATCCGTCCAATTACCTTGACCCGTTTGTGTATAACGGCGGGATGGGGACGAATGTGACTGTGCCAGCAGAGGGCAGCCCCTATGGTCAGCCGATTAACGAAAAGGCGCAACAGTTAGTGGACCTCCTGGCGCAGGCCGATGTCGAAACCGACCTGGATGCCCGCACGGAACTCTATCGTCAGGCGCAGGACGTGTACGCTGATCTGGTGGTCACTCTCCCGATCATCATTCTGTCTGAGCATATTACCTATCGCTCGAACATCCACGGCTCGCCTGAATATGGTTCGGTGGAAACCTTGAACATCGCCACCAACCTCGAGTTCAATTACTCGATGCTCACCAAGACACCTTAGCCCACCGTTTGCAGGGGGCGGAGAAACTCCGCCCCCTTTCTCCTCAAAATATGAAACCAATTTCGTTTATTTTGCTCATCCTGGGTGTTCCATTAGCCCTGATGCTTCTGTATGTATTTCTCAAAGGCTCCATGGGCCTGCGGAAATACATTTTGACGCGCATTGCCCTCACCTTGCCGATGGTCTTTATTCTGGCTTCCCTTGTGTTTTTTATTATGAGGGTTTTGCCTGGAGACCCCGTTCGTTCGGCGTTGGGCCCGCGGGGGACTGCAGAACAAGCCGAGCATATGCGCCAGG
Organism: Anaerolineales bacterium; assembly: GCA_034434255.1. Taxonomy (GTDB): domain Bacteria; phylum Chloroflexota; class Anaerolineae; order Anaerolineales; family Villigracilaceae; genus UBA877. The sequence goes on from DAOTZT010000102.1 coordinate 3,222, forward strand.
CCCTTGGCCTTGATAAGCCACTGCTTGTTCAATACGGCATTTTTTTGAAAGACATGGTGACCTTTAATTTTGGGAATTCAATGGTGGGAGGGCATCGCCCCATCATTGACGAGATGAGTGAGCGTTTCCCGGCTACACTGGAATTGATTATCCCCTCCTCGATTGTTGCCCTGGTAATCGGGATTTGGGGAGGAACGTGGGCGGCCGCTCGACGAAAGACGATTGTGGATTATTCCTTGCGCCTTTATTCGGTCATTATTTATTCCTTGCCAATCTTCTGGTTTGGCTTGATGCTCCAATTGTTATTCGGGATTCGCTTCAAACTATTGCCCGTAGCGGGGCGAATTGATCCGGTCATCCGCACCACGCTTCAGCCGGTGACCAACCTCTATGTGATTGACTCCATCCTCAGCGGTAACTGGCCTGCTTTGGCTTCCGCTCTGTCTCATCTGGTTTTGCCTACCATTACGCTGGGGCTGGTTTTATCAGGGGTGTTCGTGCGCATCACGCGCATTAATGTCATAGAAACACTGCAGGCCGATTATATTGCGGCAGCACGGGCCCGCGGGATTCGCGAGCGCGTGGTCGTCTATGGGCATGCTCTCAAAAATGCCATGATCCCGGTCATTACCCTCATTGGCTTGCAGGTGGCCATTCTTCTGGCGGGCGCAGTCCTGACAGAAACGATCTTTAACTGGCCTGGCATGGGGGGCTACCTGGTGCAAAGAATTTCGGCGCGAGACTATACCGCCGTCCAGAGCGTGATTGCCATGTTTGCCCTGCTGGTAGCCCTGATTAGCCTGCTTGTCGATTTGATTTATTCCCTGCTCGACCCGCGCGTGAGGTATTAATCATGCCTGCTTCTGATCAAAACAACCCGGAAATATGGCAAGATGAATTGCAACATGTGGGCTTTGTCCGCCGCTTGTTGATGGCGCGCAAGTGGTATGGCGCTGACTGGTGGTTCGTTGCCATCTCAGCGGTCATGGTCCTGGGCTTTATTTTCGTTGCTCTGTTCCCCGATCTCATCGCTCCGTATGGGCCGGATGAAATCGTCGGGACGAGTTTCCTGGCGCCGGGTGCTTATCCGGTCGTCCCCGTTCTCCTTGTTCGCACCGATTCGACCGCCCAGGCGTTGATGGATCTGGCGGTGCCTGAAAATGCCGAGCGACCGGCCATTGGCGTCATCATGGGAGGGCCTACCGCTACGGCTCTGCGCGAACACGCCCAAGAAATAGACGAGCAATTGACGAGCGGAAAAACCGGCCTGCGCTTGCGCCCCCGTATCGAACGCTATGCCTCGCTGGAAGAATTACTCAACGACGTGTCCAGTGGCAAACTCCAGGCAGGTGTTGTTGATTTGCACGAATTCGAAAAACTCGCCTCTCGCTACCCTCAACTTCGCACGGGCGACTCGATTACGGGCGAAACCGCCGCGGCTGGCGGCTTCCTGATGGGAACGAACGAAATCGGTCAGGACGTCTTTAGCCGTCTCATTTGGGGAACCCGCGTGGCTATTTTGGTTGGATTTACTTCCTCCATCCTGTCTCTCCTGGCAGGCCTGCCCCTGGGACTGATGGCTGGTTACCTCGGCGGCACCTTCGATCGCCTTCTCAGCCTGGTGATGGACAGCCTCTATGCCTTTCCGGGCTTGATTCTGGCCATTGCGGTGACCGCTGTGCTGGGACCCAGCATGTATAACGTGATTCTGGCGATTGCCGTGCTGTACGTCCCCACCTACTACCGAATCGTCCGCGGACAGACCCTGGCGGTCAAGGAAGAAGTGTACATTGAAGCCGCCCGTAGCATCGGCGCTACCCGCCGGGAAATTCTTTGGCGTTACATCTACCCCAATGTCATCCCCTCGGTGGCGATCATTTTTTCGGTCAACGTGGCCGATGCGATCCTGACCGGAGCAGGGCTTTCCTTCCTCGGCCTGGGGATGCCTCCCACCATCGCTGATTGGGGCATTGACCTGGCACGCGGGCAGCGTTTCATTCAGACGGCGTGGTGGCTCATTACCTACCCCGGCCTGGCCATCATGCTCGTCGTCCTGGCTTTTACCATGATGGGTGAAGGCTTGATGGAAATTTACAATCCAAAGTTGCGAGAACGCTAATGTCTCAAGAGCCTTTATTTTCTATTCGTAACCTGACCGTTGAATACGTGACCCGCGCCGGCGTGGTCAAAGCGGCGGAGGACATCTCTTTCGATATCCGCCGGCAGGAAATTCTTGGCCTGGTTGGGGAGTCGGGGTGTGGAAAATCCACCCTGGGCAAGGCGCTCATGCGCTTGCATCGCCCCCCGGCCCGCATTGCCGGAGGTCAACTGCTCTTCGAAGGCCGCGACCTGATGAAGTTGAGCGAGGAGCAGATGTGCTCCATTCGTGGCGCTGAAATTGGCATGGTGTTTCAGGACCCCATGACCTCCCTCAACCCGGTTCAACGAATCATTGAACACCTGACCGAGACAATTCATGCCCACGAGCCAGAGACAACCGACGAGGAAGCCCGCGCTCGCGCCGCGGCGTTGGCCGAAAAACTCGGCATTCGCGCCGAAAGGCTCAAAGAATATCCCCACCAGATGTCTGGTGGCATGCGGCAACGGGTGATGATTTCTCTCGCCCTCGCCTTGCGGGCCAAACTGGTGATTGCCGATGAGCCAACCACTTCCCTGGATGTTATTGTCGAAGCGAAATTCCTCGACTTGTTGCGAGAACTCCGTCAGGAATTTGGCCTCACCATTCTTCTCATCACCCACAATATCGGTGTCGTTGCTGAGGTGGCCGATCGGGTCGCCGTCATGTATGCGGCGCGGCTGGTCGAGATCGGTGACGTGAACGAAATTTTTGCCAACTCGAAACACCCGTACACGCAGGGGCTGCTGCGCTCGGTCCCGAACATCGAACTCGATGGCGAACCGCTGTACAAGATGGAAGGCATGCCTCCGAACCTGCTCCATCCTCCGGCTGGCTGCCGTTTCCATCCTCGTTGCCCGTTTGCGATGGAAATCTGCCGTCGCGAAACTCCTGCTCTTGAAACAGTTGGCCCTGACCACCAGGCAGCCTGCTGGCTTTATCACCCTGCCGCTGCTAAGAGTGAACAACATGGCTGAAAAAACATCCCCAACGACCTTTTCCTCAATTTCTGAAACTGACCAGTCTGCTCTGGTCCGGCTTGAAAATGTCCGGAAACATTTTCCCCTGCAAGGTGGTCTGATCGCCTCCCTTGTCAGCGGCGGACATGTGCCATCGGTCAAAGCAGTGGATGGAATCACGTTCTCGATCCAACGCGGCGAAGTGTTTGGCCTGGCCGGCGAAAGCGGCTCTGGCAAATCTACCGTCGGGCGTTTGGTCTTGCGGCTCTATGAACCGACCTCGGGTAAGGTCTATTTTGATGGCATAGACCTGGGCAAACTCTCCGAAGAAGAAATGCGGCGGATGCGCTCGCGCATGCAACTTGTTTTTCAAGACCCGCTGGCCTCCCTCAATCCGCGGATGACCATCGGGCAGGCCATCCAACACCCGGTTAGCATCCATTTTTCCTCCCTGTCAGCCGGCGAACAGCGTCAGCGTGTGCTGGAGATGCTTCAGGCAGTCGGCCTGACCCCCCCTGGGGCGTATTACGACCTCTACCCCCATCAGATTTCGGGCGGACAGCGCCAGAGAGTGGTCCTGGCCCGCGCCCTTGTGACCCATCCTGAACTCATTGTGGCCGATGAGCCAATTGCAATGGCAGACGTGTCGGTGCGGGCGCTTTTGCTCGACTTAATGATGCAGTTGAAAGAAAAATTTGACCTGACCTACCTCTTCATTACCCATGACCTGGCAACAGCCAAGTACGTATGCGACCGCATTGCCATCATGTACCTGGGAAAAATGTGCGAACTCGGCCCGCTCAAAACGGTCTATTCCCATCCCATGCATCCCTACACCCGCGCCTTGCTCAAGGCTGTGCCGGTCCCCAACCCCGCCCATCGGCGTACGGAACCCATGCCTGCAGGCGAAATTCCAAGCGCCATCACCCCGCCGGGCGGATGCCGTTTTCATCCCCGTTGTCCGCTGGCACAACCGAATTGCGCCACCGACGAACCTCTCTTGCGGGAAATCAGCCCGAGCCATTGGGTGGCCTGTCATTACGCCGAGAAACTCTGACCCGAAACCGGTCTGAGCAGGGGGAGCAGATCACTTTGCACGCGTCACGCTTGCCAGAAGGGCAGCACCCTTTCCCGATCTTCAACTGAGGATCGGGAATTTCATCATTGCCCGACACTGTCCACGGGGGATGCACGGGGGCGCCAAACTGACCACGAAATAGAACCGCCAGCAGGGGGAGAAGCCCAACATCCAGGCATCTCAGGGCGAGATCAACGAACCACCATCAAATCTCCCCTACGCCACAGGCCCCCGTTTGCAGATGAGGCCAACCTGCCTGCAGGTTCCACCAGGTCGCCTGTATCCCGCCCGACTAGAGTTTGAAGTGAAATTTAAAATTTATAAAATAAACATTCATATTTCTAAAAATATGTATTGACAATTTTTATTTTATGGATATAATCTTTGAAAAATTGAGCGGCTTGTTTTAGAAAGGACCCAAAGCCATGAAATCCATCCTGAACAAATGCCCGGTTTGCGGCGGCGAATTGACCGTGACGCGGCTGCATTGCGACATCTGCGAGACCACCATCGAGGGGCGCTTTGTCAACAGCGCTTTTGCAGGCCTGACCCCCGAACAACTCGATTTCATCGAAACGTTCGTGCGTGTTGAAGGCAAAATGAACCGCATGGCGGAAGAAATGGGGCTTTCGTATCCTACCCTGCGCAACCGGCTGCACGAGATTATTCGCGCCCTCGGCTATGAACCCGGTCGAGACGAACTCGTCGAACCTGTGGAAGAAGAAAAGCGGCGCCAGATTCTCGAAAAACTCGATGCCGGTGAAATTTCGGCAGACGAAGCCATGCGTCTCTTACAAGGAGAATGAATCATGCAGCAACAGATAATTCCTGTTTCTCCGGAAACCATCGTCCGCATTCAGGCTGTGACCGGTGACCTGCGCGTCGCTGGCTGGGAGCGCCAGGAGATCCTGGCCAAAACCGATGGCGACCGCCTCGACCTGACCCTCCACGGCGCAGAAGCGCACGTCTCGTGTGACGAGAACCTGATCCTGTACCTGCCGCGCACGACTCCGCTCTTTGTCGAAAGCGTCGCCGGGGATGCCGGTTTTCAGGCTTTCGAGGGGGCGCTGCACCTCGGACCGGTCGCCGGTGACGTGACCATGAGCGGCGTTGGCCCTGTTCAGGCCGACACCATTGCGGGCGATGCCTCGCTGCGCAACGTTGCCGCGGTGACGGCCCAATCCATCTCCGGCGACTTCATCCTGCGGGGCAGCAAGGGCGCATGTTCCATCGAACACATCGGCGGCGACGCCTCGCTGCGCGACATCAACGGCGATCTCGCCCTCCAACACGTTGGCTCAGACCTCTACATCCGCAATGTGCGCGGCAACATCCAGGCCAGCGCCGGGGCAGATGTCGTTCTCTACCTGGAGCCGCTCGCCGGTTGCCTCTATCACGTCACTGCTGGCGACGATCTCCTCGTCCGCCTGCCGCGGGATGTCCATGCCGAACTCCACCTGCGCGCCGGAGAGCGGGGAGATGTCCAGGTGGACATTCCGGGGGTCGAACTCTCCGGGGAGACGAACGTTTACGATCTCACCATTGGGCCACAGACCGAAGACATCGCCAGGCTTTATCTGACCTCTGGCGACGACTTGCTGGTCACCTGCCAGGCTCAGGTGTGGGAATCGGTCGCCGATTTTGGCGTGGAGATGGCCGACAGCGGCGACTTGAGTCTACCCCTGCCCCCCATTCCGCCCCTGCCGCCGGATTTTTCGGAACAGATCAACCGCCGGGTACAGGATGCCATGGGGCGCACCCGCTTCCAGGTCGAGGAAGCCGCTCGCCAGGCCGAAGCAGCCGGACGCCGGGCCGGGCTCAAGGTCGAGGCGGCGATGCGCCGCGCCGAGGCCAAGGCCCGCGCTGCCGAGATCCGCGCCCGCCGCGGCCAGGTCCAGATGAACGTTGGCCGCTGGCAATGGGATTTGTCCCCCCGCAAACCGGTCGAAAAAACGGAGCCTGTCTCCGATGAAGAGCGGCTGGTGATTTTGCGGATGCTTGAGCAGAAGAAAATTTCCATCGAAGAGGCCGAGAAACTGCTCGCTGCACTGGAAGGGAAGTAGGAGGCTGCTGTGACAGAACAGGAACGCAATCAAGTTCTCAAAATGGTCGCCGAAGGCAAAATTACGGCGGAAGAAGGCCTGGCCCTGATGCAGGCGCTCGAGGCAGACGAGTCGGTAGAGACGCCGGAACTCGCCGGGGAAGAATCACAGGCTGAAGCCGAACCGATGGACCCGGACGTGGACCCTCACCTGGGTCGGGTTCAAGCCACCGTTTCCCGCCTGTGGCAAATCCCGCTCTGGATCGGCCTGGCAGTGACCCTGTTGACCGCCTGGGGAATGTATGCTCTCCTCCAGGGGGCAGGGATCAACTTCTGGTTCTTTTGCCTGCTCTTGCTGTTCTTCCTGGGCATCCTGTTGATGGCCGTCGCGGTCGGGACGCGCAAGGCGCGCTGGCTGTGGATTGACATTCATCAGAAACCAGGCGAGAAGCCCCGGCGCATCTCATTCGCTTTTCCCCTGCCGCTCAAGTTCATGGCGTGGTTCTTTCGCACGTTTGGCAGCAAAATTGACGATCTGAAAGAGACCCACATGGACGAGGTGGTTCAGGTGCTTGAAACGGGCTTCACCGGCGATCAGCCGCTCATCGTCCACGTGGACGAAGGCGAAGATGGCGAACGCGTGCAGGTGTACATTGGATAAAATGGCCACGGTCAATTCTGCTACAGCAAGCACGATAGAACGCAAAGCCCCGCTGGTGAGCAATTTCCTGCTGCTCTTTATGCTGGCGATGATTCTGGCCAACCTGGGGGGGAACATGTATGGCCCGCTGATGTCGCTCTACGTGCGGGAACTGGGTGCCACCGTCGGGCAGATCGGCCTCTTTTTCACGCTGGCCTCGATTATCCCGCTCGGCTTGCAAATTTTTGGCGGTTGGATTTCGGACACGATCGGCCGTTTGCGGGCGATTGCCATCGGTAGCCTGTTTGGCGTTCTGGCGTATCTCCCCCTCATCCTGGCCCATCGCTGGGAATGGTTGCTGGCTGCCGAAGCGCTTGGCGCCATGACCCGGGCGCTGATTGCTCCCAGTTTTGACGCCTTTATCGCTGAACAATCGAGCGAAGAAAACCGCGCCAAATTGTTTGGCATTACCCAAACTCTGTTCGGCGTCGTCGGCGTGCTTGGCCCCATTTTGGGCGGCTACCTGGCTGAGCAATATGGCTTCAAGCCCATGCTGGTGGTCGCAGCCCTGTTCTACATCCTGGCGACCATTTTGCGGGTTGGCATGGCCCGGCAGGCGGCAAGTCACACGCCGGTGAAGCAAGCCCTCACGCTGGCCACGTTGAAAGCCAATTTGACCACGATGTTTGGCCTGCTCGTTTCGGGCGGCATTCTCACCTGGATTTTCATCACAGATGGCGTGCGCGATATTTCGTTTGCTCTTTCGATGAATCTCTTTTCGGTGTACATGCAAGATTACATCGGCCTCAGCCTGACCCAAATCGGCATCACCAGCACCATTTTTGGCGCGTGCGCAATGGCGATGCACATTCCGGGTGGTTTTCTGGCCGATAAGGCCGGGGAGCGGCTGGGGATCGCGCTTGGCTTCGCCCTGGTGGGAACTTCGTTGGGTTTGCTGGTCTTTGTGCCTAGCGGCGCGGCCTGGTTGAGTTACGTCGGTTGGGCGCTGGCCGGAATCGGCGTGGGCCTGATGTCGCCGGCCTATGCTGCCCTCATTAGCAAAGCCGTGCCAGACAATGTGCGCGGGACGGCTTTTGGGCTGCTCAGCACGAGTCTGGGGCTGTTCTCTTTGCCCGCGCCGTGGATCGGCGGCTGGTTGTGGGAGCATGTCCATCCACGTTTCCCATTCCTGATTACGGTGGTGGTCACTTTCCTGTCCATTTTCCCGATCTGGCTCAAATTCAAACTGCCGCAGAACGGGAAGGGGACCACTCCCTCTGACAATACTGCTCAGAATTGAACACGATTTCCAAAAGGAGTCATCCTATGGCTACAGCCGAAGAACGCATGAAGATTTTGAAAATGATCGAGGAAGGCAAATTGAGCGCCGAAGAGGGCGCCAGACTGCTCGCCGCGCTCAGCAGCGGCAGCCGGACCGGCAGCGTGAGCGGCAGCGGGGCGAAGTGGCTGCGGGTGCGCGTCACCGATGTCAACACTGGCCGCTCGAAGGCCACCGTCCAGATTCCGCTTTCGCTGATTGATGCCGGGATGAAGATCGGCGCCCATTTCGCCCCCGAAATTGACGGGGTCAACATGGACCAACTCATGGAGGCCCTGCGCACCGGCCTGACCGGCAAAATCATTGATGTCGTTGACGACGAGGACGGCGAACACGTTGAGATTTTTGTGGAGTAGGCGCTCCCACAGCCCGTTGGGCTTCTCGCAGGGGGGACTGTTCAATCCGCCAGATCAGGAGTCTGTTCTGGCGACGGGAGGCGAATCGTCTTACCTTGCGCTCTGCAGAAGTTGAGGGTAGGATTAGAGCAATCTTCTCTCGTCGCCAGAACTTGCCATGGACTATCGCCCCCTGCTCGAAGACCTGACCCGCGACTTCCGCCGCGAGACGCTGACGCAGTTCCTGCGCCTGGCCAGCGGCAAATTCAAGCCCGAATCTATCTCCTACGACCATTTCATCGAAAACGCTCCTTTCATCACCCACCTGGAACGGCTGGGTTCGATTGACTTTGGCGATGGGCAACGGCTGGTCGTCCTGGCCGGCGAAGCGAGCAGCGAACTTTCCAGCCACAGCGGCAAAAAGAAGCAGTATGAAGTCGCCCGCCGCGTGCTGAAAAACGAATTCTGGGATGCCGGGCTGTTTGTCTTCCACGATCGCAGCGGACATTTCCGCTTCAGTTTGATCACGGCCAGTTACAGCGGCAACCGCCGCGAATTCAGCAGTTTTCGCCGCTACACGTATTTCATCTCCCCCGATCAACCTGCCCGCACTTTTCTCGATCAGGTCGGGCAGGCCGATTTTTCGACTCTGGAATCGCTGCTTCAGGCGTTCAGTGTTGAACCGGTGACGGCGGAGTTCTTCCGCACCTATCGCGGCATCTTCGAGCAAGCCGAGCAGAGTTTGCCTGCCGCCTGGAACGCTGAACAAAAGCGCCTCTACACCCAGCGTTTCTTCAACCGCCTGATGTTCATCGCCTTTCTCGAACGCAAGGGATGGCTGCAGTTCAACCGGCGCAGCGATTACCTGCGGGCACTTTTTGAGGACTATTACCACAACGACCCTGAAAAGCGCCGCAGTGCCAATTTCCACCGCAAACGGTTGAATGCGCTCTTCTTCATGGGACTGAATTACCCCGGCGGCGACAAGCGTTCCGATCCGTCCTACCGCACGATTCTTTCGCTCATCGGTGACGTGCCTTACCTGAATGGCGGTCTGTTCGAGAAAGAAGTGGATGACGAAACGGCCTTTTTCCCCGATGAGATCGTCGCCCGCGTGCTGCATGACCTCATCTATGCCTTCAACTTCACCGTTACCGAATCCACCCCGCTGGACGTGGAAGTGGCGGTGGACCCGGAGATGCTGGGGCGCATCTTCGAGGAACTGGTGACCGGACGGCACGAGAGCGGCAGTTATTACACCCCCAAGCCGGTGGTGCAGTTCATGTGCCGCCAGGCGCTGACGGGCTATTTGCAAACCGCTGTGGGACAGGATTCCATCCTGTCCCACGCCCTGGAGCGCTTCGTGGAGCAGAACGACGCCAGCGGGTTGAGGGACCCGGAAGCGGTTTTGTACGCCCTGCGGCAGGTCAAAGTCTGCGACCCGGC
>DAOTZT010000103.1:0-3260 GCA_034434255.1 Anaerolineales bacterium
ATTTGCTTTCTAACAGCATCGGGACTCGTGCCTCCCGTCGCATTGCGCCGCTTAACTGATTCCATCGGGTCGAAGAGCCGCTCCACGTCCGCCTCGAACGGACCCCAAGCCTGCATCTCGTTCAACGAAAGTTGATCCACGCTGACGCCTTTCTCCGCCGCCGCCCGCACGGCCCGTCCCACCATGGCATGAGCCTCACGGAAAGGGACTCCCTTGCGGACGAGGTCATCCGCCAAATCGGTCGCCAGCATCGAGGCGTCAATCGCCGCCCCCATCTTTTCGGGGTGAACGGTCATCGTCCGCAGCGCGCCCGCCAAAACGGGCAGAACGCTCATCAGCGTATCGAACGCCTGAAAAACGGGAACTTTATCCTCCTGCAAATCCTTGTCGTAGGTGGAGGGCAGCCCTTTGAGCGTCGCCAGCATCCCGGTCAGCAAGCCGATGAGCGCCCCAGACTTGCCGCGCGTCAGCTCGAACAGGTCAGGATTCTTCTTTTGCGGCATCAGGCTGGAGCCGGTCGAAAAGGCATCCGAGAGCTCGAAAAAGCCAAACTCGGCGGTGGTGAACAAGACCATCTGCTCGCTCAGTTTGCTCAGGTGAACGCCCAGCAGCGCCGCGCAGAACAGAAATTCGGCGGCGAAATCGCGGTCCGAGACGGCATCCAGGCTGTTAGGGGCGGGCGCGTCGAAGCCGAGCATCATCGTCAGCGCTTCGCGGTTGACGGGGAAAGCCGTTCCCGCCAGCGCGCCGCAGCCGAGCGGTAAAATCGCCACCCGGTCGCGCAAATCGGCCAGCCGGTCTTTATCGCGCTCCAGCGGCCAGAAGTGACTCATCAGCCAGTGCGCCAGCGTCACGGGTTGGGCGCGCTGCAGATGGGTATAACCGGGCATCAGCGTTTCGGTGTGTCGTTCAGCCAGCGCCAGCAGAGCAGATTGCAGACCAGTCACGGCGTCCGCCAACAAGGGCAGCGAATCCAGCGTCCACAGGCGAAAATCGGTTGCCACCTGATCGTTGCGGCTGCGCCCGGTATGCAGTTTGCCCGCCGCAGGCCCAATCAATTCTCCCAGCCGCCGCTCCACCGCCGAGTGAATATCCTCATCGCCCGCCTGAAACTCGAACGAACCCTGCTCGAACTCCTCCGCAATCACTTCCAGCCCGTTGCGGATGGCTGAATTCTCCCCTGCCGAAAGCACACCCGCCCGAAACAGCGCCTCCGCCCATGCCGCCGAACCGCGCACATCCTGCGCCGCCAGGCGTTTATCGAACGGCAGAGACGTATTCAACGCCCAGGCCTGCTCATCTAACTTTCCACTAAATCGTCCGCTCCAAAGGGTCATGGCTGCTCCTCATGGGATGGTGGGGTAGGCAAGGTAGACAAGACAGGTAGACAAGTAAACATGTAGACACGTACCTGTGTACCTGTGTACCTATGTACCTGTGTACCTGTGTACCTGTTTCCCTGTCCACCTCTCCCCTAATCCCTCTTGAACTTTGAATAATCCGGCTTGGGCATATCCATTCCGGCCACCGGCAGACCGTTCAACGCGCGCACCTTGAGCGACAGCCCGAACAGGCGAATGAAACCCTCGGCGTGACTCTGGTCATAGACATCTTCCTGCCCAAAGGTGGCAAAGTCCTCGCGATACAGGCTGAACGGCGACTTGCGCCCGGCGCTGATGATGTTGCCCTTGTAGAGTTTGAGCCGCACCGTGCCGGTCACCGGGCCTTGCGTGGCATTGACGAAGGCATCCAGCGCCTCGCGCAGGGGCGTGAACCACAGACCGTAGTAGGTCAGTTCGGCATATTTGACCGCAACCATCTCCTTGAAGTGCATCGTCTCGCGGTCGAGGACGAGCGATTCGAGTTCGCGGTGCGCGTAGAGCAGAATCGTGCCGCCGGGGGTCTCATACACGCCGCGCGACTTCATCCCCACCAGCCGATTTTCGACCAGATCCACGCGCCCGATGCCGTGCGCCCCGCCGATGGCGTTCAACCGCTCGATGAGTCTGGCTGGGCTCAGGCGTTCTCCATTGACGGCAACCGGCGTGCCGCTCTCGAACTCGATTTCGACATACTGCGGCTCATCCGGCGCGTTTTCGGGCGAGGTGGAAATCTGATACATGCTCTCTTCCGGCTCGTTCCAGGGGTCTTCCAGCAGGCCGCCCTCGTGCGAAAGATGCCACAGGTTCGAATCGCGGCTGTAAATGGATTTGACGGTGGCCGTGACTGGCACGTTGTGTTTGGCGGCGTAGGCAATGGCATCCTCGCGCGAGCGAATCTCCCATTCGCGCCAGGGGGCGATGATTTTCAAGCGCGGGTCGAGTGCCATCACGGTCAGTTCGAAGCGCACCTGGTCGTTCCCCTTGCCGGTCGCGCCGTGCGCCACCGCGTCCGCGCCGACCTCGTGCGCCACATCCACCAGATGCTTGGCAATCAGCGGGCGGGCGACGGACGTGCCGAGCAGGTACTTATGCTCATAGACCGCGCCCGATTTGAGCATGGGGAACAGGTAATGGGCGGCGAACTCCTCGCGCATATCGTGCATGATGAACTGGCTGGCGCCGCTGTTGAGCGCTTTTTGCTCCAGTTTGCTCATGTCTTCATCGCCCTGACCGATGTTGGCGCAGAAGCAAACCACTTCGCAGCCGTAGTTTTCCTTCAGCCACGGGACGATCACGGATGTGTCCAGCCCACCGGAGTAGGCGAGGACCACTTTCTGGACGGACGGTTTTGGTTTGGACATAGATTCTCCTTTTGTCTCTCCCTCACCCTGCCCTCTCCCATTGGGAGAGGGTTAGGGTGAGGGATAAAATAAAAACAGCCCTCCGAGAAGGAGGGCTGTTTGGGTTGACCTGTGCGCTATCTGCGCGTTTACGCCGTCATCCGAAACAAACGAAACCCAGCCTTCTCGCTGAGAAGTGGGTACGGACGACGGGAACGCGGGAACAGATTGATAAACATGTTGGGCGGTATTCTACCAGCCAATCGAAATATGTCAATGGTTTTCAGCAATTTTCGAGAACGTCCCGAAGGTTTTTCGGGCGCAAATGTGGCGATTTTCGGCCACCCTCGGGACGCTTTTTCGTCCTATTGAGAATTGCTGATGGTTTTCGCACGCCAGTTTTTTAACGGAGAGCGCCTTCGGCCACGATTTTCTCAGTGGAAATCGTCAGGCTATCAAGGCAAATTTCGGCAGGCCATTCTTTGCGCAGCGCGTCATTCAGCATCTGATTCAACAAGGCCGTGAGCGGCAAGCCAAC
>DAOTZT010000104.1:0-2027 GCA_034434255.1 Anaerolineales bacterium
CAGGGCGCGCTTCAGTTCGCGATCCATGCGAACCAGCACGTCTTCTTTTGCCAGGGCATCAGCGGCGGGCGCGGCGGAAATCTCCAACCCCTCCGCTGCCGGCGCCACCAACCCGGCAAAGACCTCGGAAGCATACTTTTGGAGCAAATTTGCTTCTGTCATCATGCTTCTCCTTCTTCAAAAATTGTCTCGGATAAACTCCGAAAATTCCCATCTTTCTTGCCCTCACCCTGCCCCTCTCCCAACGGGAGAGGGAACACTCGGTAGGGAAGAATTCCAGCCTTATTGTCGTCCATCCTGCATTTCGATAAAAGCAGGAAAAACCCGCCAGTTTTCGGCGGGTTGTCAGGAAAAGCCCTACAGGAGGGTGATGAATGTCAGTGAAAAAAAGTTTTACTCCCCCAAAATCCCCTTCTTGAGTGCAAATCTCACCAGCGCGGCGCGGTTGGGCAAGCCGAGTTTTTCCATACCGCGGGCGCGGTAGGTTTCCACCGTCTTGTCGCTCAAATGGAGTTGCGCAGCAATCTCCGCTGAGGTATGCCCCAGCGCCACCAGCCGCAGCACCTCGCGCTCGCGCTCGCTGAGCGACTCCCAGGCGTCCGGAGCGGCCTCGGCTTTGGGCAACATTTGCTCCAGCAGGGCGCGCGTCATCGAAGGATGTACGTACATCTCCCCGCGCAGCACAGCACGGATGGCCGAAATTAACTCGGCATCGGCGGCCTTCTTCAACACATAGCCCATCGCCCCCTGTTTCAGCGCCGAGCGCAGGTATTGCGGGTCGTCGTACATCGTCAGCACCAGGATTTTCGCCGCCGGGCAGATTTTGGCCAGCGCCGGCAGCGCGTCCAGCCCGCCCAGGCCGGGCATCGAAAGGTCGAGCAGAATCAGGTCGGGCTGTAAGCGTTCCGCCAGGTCAAGAGTCTCAAGACCGCTGGCGGCCTCGCCCACCACCTGAAAATCGGGCTGACTCTCGAGCAGCAGTTTCAACCCGGAACGAAGGACGGCATGGTCATCGGCCAGCAGAATTCTCGTCATAAGCGCTTCTTTGCCACTGTTCACTGCTCACTGAACACTGATTTCTGGTATCTGAACATGCACACTCGTCCCACGGCCGGGCGCGCTCTCGATGGTCAACTGCCCGCCCAGCAATTCGGCGCGCTCACGCATCCCGACCAGTCCCAGGTGACGGTCGCCCATTTCCTGGGTCAACTCAAATCCCTGACCGTCATCCTCGACAATGGCAACCACGTCCCTGCCCTGGCGTTCCACCAGCACCGAAACGGAGCGTGCTTCGGCGTAGCGCGCGACATTCGTCAGCGATTCCTGGACAATGCGGTAAATGGCGGTTTCGATTTCCCCGGGCAGGCGCTCTTGCCCGATATGGATAAGGAAATCCACAGGAATCTTGTAGCGGGCCTGCCAGTCATGCGCCAGACGCTCCAGAGCCTCTGGCAATCCCAGGTCATCGAGAATGCGCGGACGAAGGCGGGCCGAAATTTCGTGAACTTCCTCCAGCGTTTGGGAAGCCACGCCGCGCAATTCGTCCACCGTAGAACGCAGACGCGGGACAGGGCAGATGGTTTCGAGATTTCTCAACCCCACCATGAGCGAGGTGAGATTTTGCGAGGTGCTGTCGTGCAATTCGCGAGCGATGCGGCGACGCTCGTCCTCTTGCGTGGCGATGACTTTCTCCAACAATTGGCGGCGCAACTGTTCACGCTCGCGGCGCAATTCATCAGCCCGCGCCAGCTCGGTCGTCATGGCATTGAAGGCTTCTGCCAGGTCGCCGATTTCGTCTCTGGCCCAACGCGGCACGCGCGGAGAAAAATCGCCCTGCGCCACGCGACGGGTGGCATCCACCAGTTCGCGCAGCGGGCGGGTCAGGACAAAGGTCAACAGCGTCGCCCCCAGCACACCCAAAGCCGAGACGAGCGCCATCGTGAGCAAAATCTGCCCGCTGACGGCGGCAATCGCAGCCCGCAGCCCGGCGTCTGAGACCCCCACGCGCATCACCCCCACGCGGCCAT
>DAOTZT010000105.1:0-9975 GCA_034434255.1 Anaerolineales bacterium
TCAGCCATGTCATTGCGAGCCGTTTTCTGGCGACCGCGAAGCGTACCCGAAGGGTAAGCAATCTCCCGTTTATCAGGCCAGCTTGACCGCTTGGGGATTGCTTCGTCGCAAAGAACGCTCCTCGCAATGACAAACACAACAGTTTTGATGCAAGACTGAACAGTTACCTGAATTTGTAACAATGTACCAGCACAAGTCGGGTTGATAATTTGCTGAGAAAAACATCCGTGAATTGACCACGAATAAACGAATAGAGACGCTATTCGTAGAATTACCTGAATTCCCTGAACGAAAGATACAGTACTGCGGGTGGCAGGAGGAGACGGCGGCATTGCACCTGCCCAACCCCAATCGCCTCACCGAATCTACAATCTGGACAATTCGACGCTCAACTTTTCCCTGACTGGGCCTGCAACAAACGAAATGCCACCCCTCCTACCGCCAGGGGAAACCAGAACGTGACAGCGCGATAGACAAGAGTAATCAGCACCGCCGCTGCCCACCGAACGCGCAAACTAGCCAGGGCCACCGGCAAAACGCTTTCCACAATGCCCACCCCGGCAGGGGTCGGCGATACGATCAGGAACAGGTAACCGATGCTGAACCCGCCCACTAGCGTGCCGACCGAAAAGGGCGTGTCAAGCGACAAGAAGACAAAAGCCAGCACACAAATGAGCAGCGCTTTGCTGTTGAGCGCAAACAGGAACGGCCAGATCAATTGGCGCGGCCGGCGGCGCAAAAGCGCCACCCCTTCTGCCACTTCGCGGGCAAAGAAATAGGCATTTTCCTTGTTAAGGTAATCGCGATGGATAAAAGGACGCGCAAAATAGTTGACCAAGTTTGACAGCCAGGCCAGAACGCGCCCCAACTGATCGGCAGATTTGTAACCCAGGTAAAGCAATAACGCAATTGCAACCGCAATGAGAAGCAAGATGACGCTGGCCGTCAATTCTCCCCCGTTGAGGTTATTGCGCCGAAGCAAGACTACCAATCCCAAGGCCAGCACACAAAGAAAAGCGACATAATCGTACAGGACAAACAGCACGCCTGCGACAGTCACGCGTCCAGACGGCTGGCCTCGCCGCCGGGCTGCGTCCAGGAAAACGGCCATCCCACCAATCCCCGCGCCGGGAGCAATGACATTGACAAAATTGGCCGCAGTCGCCAGGAGGAACAATTGGCTGCGCGATTCCTGGACCCCGACCAGTCGGTAGATGGCGCCATAGATCGTGGCCATGTTGTATAACCAGATACACTCAAAAGCCAGAGCAATCGCGACAAAAATCCAGTTGCTTTTTTTGAGCGTCTCGGCAATATTTTCAAGTTCCGAAAAACTGAGAAAGACAAACAGGACTGCCAGAAATAAGATCAGGAGGAAAAAAAATTTCCGCATGGGGCAATTATAGTCGAATAAAAGTCTCCCGCAGAAAATGTCTGCGGGAGACTTGGGCGTTTTTTAAATCAGGGGGTCTGTCCCCGTTTAATCGCGGCGGCGGCCCAGCCCGCCCACCAGGCTGACGTAATAAAGCAATTGCAAGACAGCGGTCACCAGCCCGGCAACATAGGTCAACGCGGCAGCGGTGAGCACGGTGCGCACACCGCGCTGTTCATTTTCCCCCTGGATAAGGCCCGTCTCAGCCAGCAATTGACGGGCACGCCGCGAGGCATCCAATTCCACCGGCAAAGTAGCCAGAGCAAATATTGCACCGCCAGCAAAGGCCATCACTCCCAGCCAGGCAATGTTGACGCCAAAGGTCAGGCCAGAATAAGCCAGGAACAGGCCTATCATGATGAGAATCCATCCCAGGTTTGAGCCGAGGTTCACCATCGGCACAAGCGCCGAACGAAAACGCAAGGGGAGGTATCCTTCTTTATCTTGCAAGGCATGGCCCAATTCATGAGCCGCCACAGCCAGCGCCGCCACCGAGGCTCCTTCTGCCACGGGCCGCGACAGCGCCAAAACTTTACGTTGTGGGTCGTAGTGATCGGTAAGATTGCCAGCAGTGCCCTGAATCTGAATTTCGTACAAGCCAGCGCGTGCAATGAGACGCTGCGCCGCTTCATAACCACTAATGCGGCTGCGAGCCGGGACGCGCATCCAGCGCGCGTAAGCCGCCTGCACGTACCACGAGGTCAGCGCCATCAAAATGAAGGCAGGAATCATGTAGAGCAGATAATCGAGACTCAGCCACATACGCACCTCCGCGGTCAATTCGCTGGGAAACAGTTACGGGTTGAGAATCAGATCAATGGCCGCATCCAGTTGAGGGTCGAGGCCGGCATCGGCCTGGTCAGGGGTCATTTCCACGACTACATCGGGCGTCAAGCCGATTTCATGGATGGTGCGCCCATTGGGCGTCAGCCATTTGGCGATCGTCACACGGACCGTTCCACCGTTCGAGAGAGGCATCCAGTATTGCACCGTCCCTTTGCCATAGGTGGTGACGCCGACCAGTTGACCGCGTCCATAATCCTGAATTGCACCGGCCACCAGTTCCGAGGCCGAAGCGGAGAACTCGTTGACGAGCACAACCAGCGGGATGTCGCCCGTGGCCAGCCCCCCGGGGATAGCGCGATTTTCCTGGCGGGTGCCATCGCCGTATTCTTCGTACCAGATCACGCCTTCCCCAATGAATTCGGAGGCAACATCCCGGGCAGCCGTGGTGTAACCACCGGTGTTATCGCGCAGGTCGAGAATGATGCCCTTGGGATTCTGCTTGAGCAAATCGCCCAAAATCTTGTGCACTTCATCACCGGTGTTGTCGCCAAAGACGGTGATGTTGATGTAGGCAATGCCATTGTCGAGCATTTTGCCTTCCACGCTGGGAATGACGATATGGGCGCGGGTAATGGTCACGTCGAAGGGTTCACTCTCCCCCGGACGCAGGATGGTCAGGGTCACACCCGTCCCAGCCGGGCCAAGCACCTTCAAGCGGACAAGCGCGGCGTCCATGCCAGTTACATCTTCGCCATCCACAGCGATAATCTGATCACCGGCTTTCAGGCCAGCCGCTTCGGCAGGTGAGCCTTTGATGGGGCGAACGATGGTGAGCAGTTCTGCTTCGGTGTCCACGTAAGCACCAATGCCATCATACTCGCCGCTCATCGCGATTTCGGCATCCTTCGTCTCCTGGGGGTCCATGTAACTGGAATGTTCATCGGGCAGGGACTCCATCATGCCGCGAATGGCACCATCCACCAGAGCAACGTCATCCAGCGGCTGCAGGAAATAGTACTGATGAACAAGGTTCCATGCTTCCCAGAAAGGAGCAAACTGCTCCTGCAGATTCTGGGGCGTGCCGGCATCCTGGGCATCTACCGTTGGAACAGGTTGCCCGATTCGGACAGGGCTAAAAGAGTGGGGCAAGGCCAAATAGCCCACTGCCACCCCTCCACCGAATGCGCCCAAAAGAACAAACAGGGCAACGACCGAAAGCAAGATTACGCGTACGGGATTTTTGGGTTTTGCGTCCATAAATTTCTCCTGTAACAACGAAGTTTAGCACGGCGGTCTTAAATTCGCCTGAATTTGTTATGGATGCTGTGTAAATTTTTTGTTAGAGTACCTTCGCAGAGGCGCGATTGGAGAAGGTTGCTTCGTCGCTGCACTCCTCGCAAGGACATCTGCAGACCACGCTCCAGGCCAGCGCTCAAAGCCGCCAATAGCGCAGCAGAGCGGGCAAATCGTTCAGGTGAAGCAAAGCCTCGTCTGCGTCGAAGCCGGGGTCTTCTTTTCCTACCAGCACGGTGTACATGCCCAAAGCGCGCGCCACACGGGTGATGCGCGGCTGATCATCGAGCAGAACGCAGGCATGCGGGTCCGGGCTGCCCGCGGCGGCCAGGGCTTTCTCAAATGCCTCGGGCATCGGCTTGCAATAGGGAGCAATCACGTGCACATCAATACAACCGTCAAACAGTCCTTCCAATCCAAGAGCACGGGTCACACGCTCCGCATGGGCGCAATCGGCATTGGTGAAGATAAATTTTCTGACATGCAAGCCCTCCAAAACCGCCCGCAGGCGTGGATCGGGCTGCAGGTACAACTCAAGCGGCACGTCATGCACAAATGCCAGATAATCTTCCATATCCACCTGGTGATTGAACTGCAAGCCGCGCAGGGTGGTGCCATATTCGCGAAAATACGTCTCGCGCACCCTCTCGATTTCCTCCCACGGAAACCCCATGCGGTCGTGCAGGTAGAGGTCAATGCGCTGGCGCATGACGGTCCACAGCCCTGTTGAGGCCGGGTAAAGCGTATCATCAAGGTCAAAGAAAAAGGTGTTAAATCGCATAACGGCTATTATACGGTAGAATCAACTCATGCCCATTCACGTTCTTCCTCCCGAAGTTGCTTCGCAAATTGCCGCCGGCGAAGTCGTTGAGCGGCCTGCTTCTGTTGTCAAAGAATTGGTGGAAAACGCCCTGGACGCGAGCGCGAAGACCATCAGCGTGGAACTCCGCGACGCGGGCCGGACTCTGATCCGGGTCGCCGATGACGGGAGCGGTATCCCCCCTGAGGAACTTCTCCTGGCCGTCGAACGGCACGCGACCTCGAAACTGGTCTCCGCTGCGGACCTGTTCCATATCGCCACGCTCGGCTTCCGCGGCGAGGCCCTGGCCTCCATCGGCTCAGTGGCGCGGATGACCATCACCTCGCGTTGCGCCGACTCGCCGGTGGGAGGGCGGCTGAAGGTGGAAGGAGGCAAAATCGGCAAGGTTGAGGCGGTCGGCGCGCCGGTGGGAACGGTGGTGGAGGTGGCCGACCTCTTTTACAACGTCCCGGCGCGGCTCAAGTTCCTGAAGCAGGATGTCACCGAGCGCCGTGCCATTGACGCCCTGCTGACCCGTTATGCCCTTGCCTATCCCAACGTGCGTTTCAAACTTGCGGAAGGCAACACCGTCTCCCTGCACACTGCGGGCGATGGCGACCGGCGCGCCATCCTGGCAGCCATCTACGGCGTGGAAGTGGCACGGCAAATGCTGGAGGTAGACTCCGAAGAAGACGGCCTGAAACTGACCGGCTTTCTCTCGCCCGTGGCATTGACCCGCTCCAACCGCAAGGAAATCACCTTCTTCATCAACGGGCGCTGGGTGCAGGATACGCCCCTGACGCAGGCCCTTTTGCAGGCTTATCACACCCTGCTGATGGTCGGACGGTATCCGCTGGCGACGTTGTTCCTCGAAATGCCGCCGGAGGAAGTGGATGTCAACGTCCACCCGGCCAAGGCCGAGGTGCGCTTCCGTAACCAGGACCGGGTCTTCAGTTTCGTCCAGCGCTCGGCGCGGCGGGTCCTCCTGGCCTTTACGCCCGTGCCACAGGTCGCGCCACAAAACCTGTGGAGCAACGTCTCCGCTCCGTCGCGCCAGATGGACCCGGCCTGGGACCTGGCGCACGAGGACTCCTCTGCCCTCCCCTCTGCTCCCTCCCCCACCAGCAATCCGCAATCCTCAATCTCCAATCCACAATCCTCAATCTCCAATCCACAATCCTCAATCTCCAATCCGCAATCCTCAATCTCCCCCCTTCCCTTGCTGCGGCTGGTTGGACAAATTGGCGCGGCCTACCTGGTGGCCGAAGGCCCCGACGGGCTGTATCTGATTGACCAGCACGCCGCGCATGAGCGCATCCTGTTTGAAAAATTGATGGCTCAGCATGAGCAAAAGAACATCCCCTCCCAGGCTTTGCTGACACCGGTGGTGGTGGAACTGCCCCCCGCCAGCGCCCGGCTACTGGAGGAACAGTTGCCAGTTCTCCATCGCTTCGGCTTTGAAGTAGAACCCTTTGGGCAAAACGCGTTCCGCGTGCGCGCCATGCCGACTTTGTTTGCCCACTCCGACCCGGCCGCGGCTCTGCGCGCCCTGGTAGAAGACTTTGAGGAAGACGAAGCGCCGTTGCAAAACGAAATCGAGGCCAGAGTGGCGGGGCGCGTCTGCAAACGGCTGGCCGTCAAGGCCGGGCAGGTGCTCTCGCCCGAAGAACAGCGCGCCCTGCTGAATGACCTGGAAACCTGCCTCTCACCGCGCACCTGTCCACATGGCCGCCCGACGATGATTCACCTGTCGGTGGACTTGCTGGAGAAGCAGTTTGGCAGGCGAGGGGCGCGATAAGCCACAGATGAACACAGATGAAACAGATGAAGGCAGATGCCACAGATGAACACAGATGAAACAGATGAAGGCAGATAAAGGCAGATGAAGACAGAGGAACTCAGAGAAACACGGGAAACACAGAGGAAGACAGAGGAACTCAAAGCAACTCAGAAAAACACGGGAAACACAGAGGGAGACAGAGAAACGCAGAGAAATAAGGAGGATATGATGATGCAAGCGCTCTGGTTGGAAAATCAAACACTCTCCCTGCGCGAGGTGCCCCGCCCGCAGAAAAACGGCGAGGCACTCCTGCGCCTCCGACTGGCAGGAATTTGCGGCACCGACCTGGAACTTGCCCGCGGCTATTACCCGTTCACCGGCATCCCCGGGCATGAGTTCGTCGGCGAAGTGGTCGAATCGCCTGATCCTTCCTGGGTGGGACAGCGCGTGGTTGGAGAAATCAACGCCGTCTGCGGAGCGTGTGAACAGTGCCGGAATGGCCGCCCGACGCATTGCGAGAAACGCACCGTGCTGGGCATCGTCGGGCGCGACGGGGTCCATGCCGAGTACACCACCCTGCCGCTCGAAAACCTGCATCGGGTCCCCGATTCGGTCCCAGACGAGGCGGCGGTGTTTGTCGAACCGCTGGCCGCGGCGCTGGAGATTCAGCAACAGGTGCAGATTCACCCCACCGACCGTGTCCTGCTCATCGGCGCCGGGCGGTTGGGGCAACTCGTCGCCCAGACTCTGGCGCTCACCGGTTGTGACCTGCGCGTGGTGGCCCGGCACCCGCTCCAAAAGGAGTTGCTCACCCGGCGCGGCATCCGCCTGATTGCCGGGGAAGAGATTGCGCCCCGGCGCTGGGACGTGGTGGTCGAGGCCACAGGCTCCCCCTCCGGCTTCGACCTGGCGCGGCAGGCCCTCCGTCCGCGCGGGACGCTGGTGCTCAAATCCACTTACCGGGGCGAGATGACGCTCAACTGGTCGCCATTTGTGGTGGACGAAATCACCATCGTCGGCTCACGATGCGGGCCATTTGAGCCGGCCCTGCGCTTATTAGAGAAACAGGAAGTGGACCCCACCCCGCTGATTGCCGGGCGATACCCCCTTTCGGCTGCGCTGGAGGCTTATGAAACAGCCCGCCAGCCTGGGATGCTGAAAGTGCTCCTCGAGCCGTAACCGGCGCGAGGTCTGGCAACGGCCGCTCACGAACTGACGCCGCAATCAACACGGAGAAACAAAAACCTGGCCCAGGGCCTGCCCTTGTGCCAGGTCATTTTTTTCGTTCAATCAGCCTATTGTTTCTTAAAGGGCATGTGGATGGTGAAAGTGGACCCCTGA
The DNA here is from genome assembly GCA_034434255.1 of Anaerolineales bacterium. Classification (GTDB taxonomy): domain Bacteria; phylum Chloroflexota; class Anaerolineae; order Anaerolineales; family Villigracilaceae; genus UBA877. Next base: position 7,432 of record DAOTZT010000105.1, read on the forward strand.
CCGGGTTTCGAGGTAACCGAAATGCTGCCGCCATGCCCGGAAACAATTTGCTTGCAAATGGAAAGCCCAAGGCCGGTGCCGGGGGCCTTCTTTTCCGAACCAGCAACCCGGTAAAACTTTTCGAACAGATGCGGCAGTGCTTTTTCGGGAATCCCCATACCGGTATCGGCTACGGAAAGAGTCCAGCCGCCCTTCTCCAGGCCTGCACAGAGCCGCACTTCCCCTTTGTGGCAATTGTACTTGATGGCATTGCTGAGCAAATTCAACACGACTTGTTTGAGTTTATCGCGGTCAGCCGTGACGCGGGGAAAATCGGAGGGGACGTCAACGTGAATGGTAATCTGGCTTTCATCTGCTTTGCTTTGCATCACTTGCCGGCATTCCTCGAGCAGCGGAGCGAGGTCAAATTCGGTCAGGTGGAACTGGACACGGCCCGATTCCAGGCGAGCCAGGTCGAGGAAAGAGGATGCCAGGGCATTGAGCCGCATGGTCTCGTGCTGGATGTTGTTGATCATCTGTTCGCGTTGTTCCTGGGAGATTTCGGGGCGCAGCAGCAGGTAGGTAGAGGTGCCGATGGAGGCCAGGGGCGTACGCAGTTCGTGAACGAATTCGGCAATCAGGTCGGATTGCTGGAACAAACGGGTGTTCTCAATCGCCACAGCCGCCTGGGCGGCCAGAACCAGCAACAAGTCCTGGTCTAACTGAGTAAACTCACCCGAACGCTTGTTGATGGCCTCAAGTACCCCCACAACTTTGTCTTTTGTAATCAGGGGGACGCCAAGCAGAGAGACCGTGGCATAACGGGTCACATTTTCCACCTGCTTAAAAAAGCGAGGGTCTTGATGCGCATCAGTAATGCGCACAGGCTGGCGATTCACCACAATCCAGCCCGCGATGCTCCCATCCAGCGGCACGGCAAGGCCGCGCATGGTCTGCAAATCGAGGTTGGTGGCAACCTGAAAGTTCAGTTGGCGAGCGGCATCATCGTAAAGCAGGATGGAGGCCGCCTCAGCATCGGTAATATCCGAGGCGGCGCGAATAATGCGGGTAAGAAGGCTGTCTAAGTCGAGTGTAGAGGCAAGGTCGCGAGCAATTTCAATCAGGCGTTTATAGCCATCGAGGAGTTTTTCGTTTTCATCCATCATACTCTGCCCCCGTGTTCAGGCTCAGGTTATAGCATATATTCGACATGAGACCTCCCGCAAAGGCTCCTTCAACACGCCAGCCCGGTGACACGCTAATCGCCCTGGGGCGCAGGCGGTTCTGCAGAAGAAGCACCTCTCACTTCTTTTGGGCTGCTTTTTTCTGTTCCAGTTCCAAAATGGTCGCTGCCAGTTTGGCAAACTGTTGCGCAGTGAGCGATTTAGGGTCAACGTCAATCGCGGTCGTTAACATCCGGCTGGCAGTATAGAGCAATTCCGGCGCGGGGGTCACAGCCACCACCACTGGCCGCCCCAGTTCCTTTTCCACCTGTTCGCGGCTCAGGTTGGTATCGGAACGAACCCGGCTGACGACAACCGGCAAAATACTGGCAGCAGGGACGCCCAACTCTTGCAAATCATCGAGGAAAAGTCGCGAATGAGCCACCGAGTTTTTGACCGGTTCGACAACGACGACCAGCAAATCGCAAAACGGCAACAGGAGTTTGGTCAGCAGGGTGAGGCCACAGCCGATGTCCAGAATCAGGTATTTGCTCAAATAACCAAGTTGCTTCACCAGTGTTTCAAAGGACGGTAAGGCGTTCGTTAGCAGGCCATCCTTGGGTTGAATCGAGCCAGGAAGAACCAACAGGCCCGTCTTATGCTCGAGCAATTGCCGCCTGAGATTCTGGCGCGAGACACTGGCGATATTGCCTTGCAACAGAGAACGCAAAGCCTGCGGCTGTGGATCGCCCAGATCGGGGCCGAGGGTGCCTCCCCCCGGGCGCAATTCAGCAACGATGACCTCCGCGCTGGTATAGCGCCGAATCGCATCGCTGACATTGAGGGCGGTCGTTGTCACGCCCAAGCCACCTCGAACAGCGGTCACTCCCACTGTAAACGCCTGTTTCTCGTCAGGAAGCGAAGAGGTCTCATCACCGCCCTTGCGAACACGCGCCAGCAGGGCTTTGACATGCGCCGATAATTCTGCGGGATGGGTGGGTTTCGTCAGGTAATCATCGGCTCCCGCTTCAAAGCCGGTCACCTTATCATCCAGTTGACTTTTTGCTGTGAACATCAAGATGGGAATACTGGCCGTGCGCGGGTTGGCACGTAAGCGTCGGGCCACTTCGTACCCGTCCATGTCGGGCATCATCACATCAAGAAGAATGAGATCGGGCAATTCGTCTTCGGCATACGCCAGCCCTTGCGGGCCATTATTGGCTGCCAGAATACGATAACCCTGTTTCTGCAACATCAGCCCGACCAGTTTCAGTGTATCAATGTCATCATCAATGATGAGAATCTTTTCAGCCATGCACTCACCTCTTGAGTTCACAGAGCACTTATGATAGTTTGAGTACAGTCTAGCACAAAGCCTGAAGAGAAGCAAGTTTTATCAATG
>DAOTZT010000106.1:0-1563 GCA_034434255.1 Anaerolineales bacterium
CTGGGTTCCACCAACGGCACATTTCGCAACAATGAGCGCGTCTTAAGCACGCTCGATCTACGGGATGGAGATAGCCTCAAAATTGGAGACGTCACCTTTATCTTCCACGACCCCGACACGACCACCCGCGAAAATCCCATTCCCGACCTGGAGGTAGATACCACTGCGGGGGTCGTTCGCGTCAACCGTCAGCAGGTTTCCCTCTCTCCAAAAGAATACGCCTTGCTGGCCTACCTGTACAGCCGCGCTGGTCAGGTTTGCTTAAAAGACGAAATCGGTCACGCAGTGTGGCCAGAATATCAGGCAGGGGAAATTTTCGATTACCAGATTGAAAATCTTGTCCGCCGCCTGCGCACCCGTATCGAACTGGACCCTGCCAACCCGCAACTGTTGATTACCGTGCGAGGGCTGGGATACAAACTCATGGTCCCATAACGCTGCAGAACAACAGGCAGGCCAACCGGCTTATGGACACTCATATTCCCTGAATAGTTTTCTGACAGGCAATTGATAGGCAAGAACGGGGTATTTCGTATATCATCACAACTGATGAAGCAACCGACAGACAAAACGATGGCTCGTCTTTCTCTCGAAGGCAAAACGCTCGGCAAATATCGCATCCTCGAACCGCTCGGACGCGGAGGAATGGCGGAGGTATATAAAGCCTACCATCCAGGCCTCGATCGCTATGTAGCCATTAAAGTCCTGCGCGCTGATTTGAGCGAAGATGTCGAATTCCTCAATCGCTTTCGACGTGAAGCCCGCGCCGTCGCTGCACTGCGCCATCCCAACATCGTCCAGATTTACGATTTTGATGTCCAGGACGATTTCTACTACATGGTGATGGAATTACTAGAGGGCGATACCCTCAAAGCCTACCTGAATGCGCTCCGCACACAAGAAAAGCGCATGCCATTGGGCGAGGTGACCCGCATCCTGCTCGACATCCTGGCAGGCCTTTCCTACGCCCACGCTGAAGGCATCATCCACCGCGACCTCAAGCCTTCCAACATCCTGCTCACCCAACGCGGCCAGGCCGTGCTGACCGACTTTGGCATCGCCCAAATCATCGGCGGCACTCAATACACCCTCGCCGGCAGTTTGATGGGGACATTGAGTTACATGGCCCCCGAACAAGGTCGCGACGGCAAAAGCGATATCCGATCAGACATTTACTCAGTCGGCGTTACACTCTATGAAATGCTTACCGGCAATGTTCCTTTTGACGCCGATACCCCCCTGGCGATTTTATTGAAACACATCAACGACCCTCTTCCTCGCCCTACCAGCATCATCCCTGACCTTCCCCTGCCCTTCGAACAGGTGGTGCTCAAGGCCTTAGCCAAACCCCCCGAGGACCGGTACCAGAGTGCAGCAGAAATGGCAAACGCCTTGCTGGATGCGGCGCAACAAAGCGGTGTTGACGTGCCAGCCATCACCACCATTCCCCAAACCGTCCACATTCCCTCGGTCGGAAGCGGAACAGCCGCCGTTTTTTCGGGCAGGAACAAATCCCACCTCCCCTCACATGACTTTTCCAGCGGAGATACATCCGTCCAGCAG
>DAOTZT010000107.1:0-3549 GCA_034434255.1 Anaerolineales bacterium
TTCGACGTACCGTTTGACAACAATTTGGCCGAACGGGATATTCGCATGGCAAAGGTCAAGCAAAAAGTGTCGGGCGGTTTTCGCTCATCCGAAGGTGCGAATGCCTTCTGCCAAGTGCGCAGCTACATCTCCACGGCCAGAAAAAACAACCAGCGCATTTTGGAGGCGCTTCGTCTGGCATTGTCCGGCTCGCCTTATGTGCCAGAGTTTGTCACTGCTTTGGCTGAATAGTTACCAAAAATCAAGAACGTTCAGGAGAGAAAGGGGACGCCGCCACCCGAAACCCGAGGTGGTGGAAAAAGACGTAGTTGATGTCGCCGTGGGTGCGGAACGCGCAGCGGGCGTTCCAACGAGAGTTGAAGAACGACCCGCCACGAACCACGCGAGCGCCAGAAGCCGTTTCATCTTCACGGCCGTCGTCCGCCTTGTACGGATAGGGCTTATACAGCGAATGACACCATTCCCAGACGTTCCCAATCATGTCAGCGCAGCCATAAGGCGAATCGCCCTGCGGCGAAAACTGCCCGACGGGCGTCGTATCGCCAATACCCGCTTCGTCAGTGTTGGCGTTCTTTTCGCCAAAATCGTTTCCCCAACTCCAAATGCGCCCATCCGTACCGCGGGCGGCCTTCTCCCACTCGGCTTCGCTCGGCAGGCGGTAATTCTTGCCGGTTTTTTCGCTCAGCCACTTGCAATAGGCGATCGCATCTTGCCACGAAACGTTGACCACCGGGTGCGCGTCCTTGCCCTGCGGGAACTGGCCGCCGTCCCAGCCAGGCGGCGGCCGGCCTCCCTCGCGCACGAAGGCCTGGTACTGCTGGTTGGTGACGGGATATTTGCCGATGAAATATTCCGGCAGTTCGATGGTATGCTGCGGCTGCTCATCTTTCACCAAATTTTCCAATGCGCCATCTTCGATAGCGCGTTTTACCTGCTCGGGCGTAGAACCCATCAGGAATTTTCCGGCCGGGATGCGTACCATCTGCGGTTCGAAAGGCAGGAGCGGCGCAGCTTGCGCTTGAACCGGCTGGGGGGCTTCGGCGCGTTTGGTCAGGGTGAAATAGGCTTGCAATTCCAGGTAGGGAATCTCCCTGAAATTGGCTTCGGGCAGGTCGGGAAAAAGTTTCAGAATTTGCGCCAGGGAGGGCGTTTTGCCCAACAAGGTGATCAAGTCCTGGGGCAACTGCACGGAGGGGGATTCCTGCCGCGCGGCCTGCTTTCCGCCGGGCAGAGCGCCCTCCTCCCCAACGAAGAAAACTTGCTCGGTTTGCTGATAATACGCTTCCACGTCGCGCAAAAGGGCGTGATTCTTCTTGAGCAGTTCATAAAAGCGCGGTGCAACGGCCTGGATAGCAACCACCTTCGCCAGCCGAATGGGTTTCACCACCTCCTGCAATTGGCGTTTTTCTGCCAGGCCCCAAAGCATGAGGAAGGTATTCACGGTGCGCTTCACCTGGCGCGGGTTCTCGCCCAATCCTTTGGCGAACACTTCGGGGCATTGGGGACGCGGCCATTCCGCCACCAGGCTCGAAACGAAATCACCCATGTCGCTGGATTCGATGGGCGGAATCTGGAAGGGCAGTTGGATGATCTTTTCGAGGTACTTCGCGCCGTCAATCGGATTGTTAACCCCGCCATCTTCGGCCTTGTTGAATTCCTTGTAACGGATCTCCACACCGCGGGCGATGACCTCCTGGTCGAGGCCGAGCAGGAAGACGCAGCCGGGCGCATCCACGAACAACTTGATGGCTTCCAGCACTTCGATGGCCTTCTCCGGCAGGCAGCGGTCGAGGTCGTCCACGAAGACCACCAGCCGTCCGTTTTGCGCGCCGATGCGCTGGGCCACCAGTTGGGCAAACTGCTGCTGGAACTGTTCCAGGAAGCGCACCTGCTCGATGTGAATCTTCGTCCGCTCGCGCTGGATGGCCTCGAAGGCCGTCTCGCTCAGGTTCTGCGCGCCGGTTTTCTGCAACTCCTCGACCAGTTTGCCCAGCGCTGCCCCGCCCGGAATGAAAGACAGGCCAATTTGCACCGCGCCCTGGGCCACTTTTGCGCCCAGTTTTGCCAGGTCTATCGTCACCCCGCCGGATTTCTCCAGGTCGAGGGCGCGGTAGAGCATGGCGGTCAGTTTGCTGAGTTCATCATCGCTGAGTTTCTTGTCAAGATGGAGGGCCGAAAGGATGCTCAACAGGAAAGCCCGCCAGAGGGTCTCCTCCTTGTCGTACTTCCAGGCGTCGAACCAGGCTACCGTGTAACTCTTCGGCAGTCCTTTCTTCACCATCCGCATCAGCGAGGTCTTGCCCGAGCCCCACGTGCCGAACACGCCGATGGTCAATGGGGTGCTGGCCGTTGTGCACACATCCACCAGCGTTTCGACATACGGGGTAAAGTCGAGCAGGTCCCGATCGGTGGGCAGGTCATCGAGGATGTAAGATTTAGAGGGCAACATACAAGATTCTCCTTTCAGTAATTTGACAATGTCAACTTTTCGTACAGATGTCATTGCGAGGAGCGTTTTTTGCGACGACCGCGAAGCGTACCCGAAGGGTAAGCAATCTCCTTGCAAGCCAGGAGACTGCTTCGCTTTGCTCGCAGTGACAAAATGCGTAGAGTTTATAGAACAAGAGTTTAACTTGACATTGTCAAACTACTTGCCCCCATGACCAAACTCCCCCTCCTCCACTCCCTGCTCGAACGACACAACGCCGAAGCCGTTCTGTTGCGCCGGGTGAGTAGCTTCGCCTGGGTACCGGCGGCGCGGTTTCTTACGTCAACACCGCTACGACGGAGGGCGCGGCCTCGCTCGTCGTCACCCGTGAAAAACGCTATCTCGTCACCAACAACATCGAAGCCCCGCGCCTGCAGGACGAGGAAAGCCTGGCCCAAGAGGGCTGGGAATTCGTCATCTCGCCCTGGGAGACGCCGCTCAAAGGACTGAACGACCTGCTCCCGCTGGGCAGCGCGGGACAAGTGGCGGGCAAAACCTTCCTCAGCGATGTCCCTTTTGGCAATGGCAAAGACATCAGCGCCGAAATTGCCCGTCTGCGGGCGCATCTCACGCCGGAGGAAGGCGAACGTTTCCGTCAGTTAGGCCGTCTGTGCGCCGAAGCCATCAGCGAAGCGGCGCAAATGCTTCAGCCGGGCATGAGCGAATATGAAATCGCCGCGCTCCTGGGCGCAGCAGCCCAAAAACGCGGCGTGCAGCCCATCGTCAACCTGGTGGCCACCGACGAGCGCCGCTACCGTCACCCCCTACCCACCGCCAAAAAACTGGAGCGTTACGCCCTGCTCGTCCTGAGCGGACGCTGGCGCGGGCTGGTCTGCTCGGTCTCGCGCATGGTACACTTCGGGAAAATCCCCGCCGACTTGCAAACACGGATTCGTGCCGCGGCGCGCGTCAACGCGGCCTTCATTGCCCATTCGCGGCCTGGCAAGACTCTCGGCGAATTGCTTGCCATCGGTCAGACTGCCTATGCCGAAGCCGGTTTCCCCGGCGAATGGCAGCACCATCACCAGGGCGGCGTGACCGGCTACGAGCCGCGCGAATAC
>DAOTZT010000108.1:0-13837 GCA_034434255.1 Anaerolineales bacterium
GATGTTGGCCTCCAGTGACCCACCGGAGGGCGCCGCACGCTGGACCTTGCGCTTGCTGGCCGAAAAGATGGTCGAACTGGGCTACGTCGACTCAATCAGCTATGTCACCGTTGGCGAGCTGCTAAAAAAAACCAGATCAAGCCCTGGCGGGTAAAGTCTTGGTGTGTCGGCAAGCCCTGTGGGACGTACGTTGCCAAGATGGAAGACGTGCTGGACGTCTATCAACGGCCCTACGACCCCAAACGGCCAGTTGTTTGTCTGGATGAGGCCAGCAAAGAACTGCATGACACTCCCCGTGGCCGCTTGCCTCTCCAGGCGGGTCAGCCCCTGAGGGAGGACTACGAATACGAACGGCACGGGGTTGCCAATCTCTTCCTGGCTATCGAACCCCTGCGGGGGTGGCGCAAGGTGCGCGTCACGGCACGACGTACCAAGCGTGACTTTGCCGAACAACTGCGCCTGCTCTCGGACGAAGATTATCCTGAGGCCGAGTGCATCATTCTGGTCGTTGACAACCTGAACACCCATGGGCCAGGTGCACTCTATGAAGCCTTCGAGCCGGAAGAAGCCCATCGCCTGGCAGCGCGCTTCGAATGGCATTACACGCCCGAACACGGCAGCTGGCTCAATGTCGCCGAGTGCGAACTCTCCGTTCTAGCCACGCAATGCCTGGAACGGCGGATTCCAGATAGGGATACACTTGTCCGCGAGATCGCTGCTTGGGAGGAACGCCGCAACAAGGCGTGCTGCAAAGTGATCTGGCAGTTCACCACCGCCGATGCTCGCATCAAGCTTAGACGCCTGTATCCGGCTGTAAAAGAACAAAATCTAACCTAACAAGGCAGTAGACCACTTGCGTTGAAAACGCTTATTCTGACTCAAGTTAAGCAAAAAAACAAACGTCCCGCTGCACAGCAAAGCATCCAGCGTAGCGAGCAGGGTATTGCACTGTTTCTAAAAAACGCGCCAATACACCGCTTGACAAAATTTGATAAGAAGTTAATATGCTCTTTGGTAGAAGTTGGAGTCATCATAACCCTAAGTTTCTACCAAAGGACGGTTTTACTCAAGAGCGGACCGCCCACAATTTTGTCTAAACTCGAGACTTAAAGCAGCATGCGTTCTTCCGATTCTCCCTATCTCTCTGATTGGTTTGTAATCTCTCTGCGCTGGCTGGCTCTGGTCGGCGCACTTATTGCTCTTTCGCTGGGAGAACGTTTGCTTATACTGCCAAACATCTTGCTTTTTCTGCTCCTGGCGTGGAACCTGATTCTCACCATCCTGGCCGGACTCAACAGTCGTTTTACATACTACCGCCACATTTGTGTTGCGGCTGATTTTCTTATCGTTTTCCTCTACTTCATTCTTACAAAAGGCTTCAGTTTTCCGCTCTGGTGGCTGGGCATTTTACCCATCATGACCGCCTCGCTCTACTTCGAATGGCGCGGGATGATTGTGGTCACCATGTTGTTGATTGTGGCACAGACAGCCACGACCTTCCTGTTTGTAGCCGACCCCTTTGCCCTGCTCTTCCCTGCCGGCTCGGCAATCTTCTTGTTGCTCTTTGGAGCCTTGTTTGCTGCTTACAGCACGCGTCTGTATCGGGTGTTACGGAAGAATTACCAGGCCCGGCCGGAAGCCCAAGCCCAAAAACGGCGCATCGAACAGGATCGCATCCGCACTATCTATCGCCTGACCTCTACCCTGACCAGCACGCTCAACTATCAACGCGTCCTTGAGTCGGTGCTAGACCTGAGCCTGAGCGCCGTCAACCCTGACCCTGAAATTCCAATTGATGATCGGCTGATCAGCGCTGTTCTTCTGTTTTCCAAGGACGGCTCCCTGGAAATTGTTTCCGACCGCGGATTGACTCCTGCCGATAAACGCATTTCTCTCCCCGGCAAAAGCGGTGCGTTGGGGCAGGCCATTGAAGAAGACCAGCCCGTTCTCTTAGCGAATCCTAAAAACGACCCCGAGGTAGGGAAACTGGTCACCTTGCGCAACTATCAGGAAGCGTACTGCTTCCCCCTGCGAAGTGGATTCAATGCCTATGGCGTTCTACTGTTTGGTCACCCCCAGGCAGGCTATTTCACACCCGATCGGCGCGAGATGCTGGATATTCTGGGGCGGCAGGCTGTGGTGGCTATCCAAAATGCCCGTCTCTACCAGGATTTGCTCGATGAACGCGATCGGATGATTGAAGTGCAAGAAGAAGCGCGCAAAAAACTGGCTCGCGATTTACATGACGGCCCAACACAATCGGTTTCTGCCATTGCGATGCGCATCAACCTCGTTCAGCGCCTGCTCAGTCGCGGAGAAGTGTCCTCTGCCACCGAAGAACTGACCCGCATCGAAGAACTGGCGCGTCGCACGACCAAAGAAATCCGCCACATGCTGTTTACGCTCCGTCCCCTTGTCCTCGAAAGCCAGGGGCTGGCCGCCGCTTTGCAGGCAATGGCCGAAAAAATCAAAGAAACCTATTCCCAAGAGGTCCTGGTCAGCGTGGACGAAAAAGTCCTGGAAAATGTAGAAATCGGCAAACAAAGCGTCATCTTCTTCATCGTTGAAGAGGCAGTCAACAATGCCCGCAAGCACGCCCAGGCACCGCACATTTGGGTCCGTCTGCTGCCAATGGGACAAGACATGTTGCGGCTGGAGATTCAAGATGACGGCGTCGGCTTTGATGTAGAAGCCGTGACCCGCGCCTACGATCAACGCGGCAGTTTGGGGATGGTCAACCTGCGCGAACGCACCGAACTGATCAACGGCCTGCTCGACATCCGGTCCGCGCCCGGCAAAGGGACAATGGTCAGGGTGTACATTCCCCTCACCGAAGAGGCCGCTGACCGGTTGCATCATGCTGCTAAAAAATAACCTTCTCCCATGCCATTAGCCAGCGGACTGTACTATTTTGCCCATCAAAGCGGCGGTTACGAAAAGCCGCCGGTCATCCTCCTGCACGGCGCAGGCGCCGATTGTTTCCTCTGGCCGCCCGAAATTCGCCGCCTGCCCGAACTGCGCGTCTTTGCCCTCGATCTGCCAGGGCATGGAAAATCTACCGGCCCAGGCCGCCAATCGATCGAAGAATATGCCCGCTGCGTGATTTCATTTCTGGACACAATCAGCCTGTGGAAGGCCGTTTTTGTCGGCCATTCGATGGGTGGCGCCATCGCCCTCAGCCTCGCCCTGGAATTCCCCGAACGAACTGCTGGGCTGGGACTGATTGCAACCAGTGCCCGTTTTTCACTGCCACCCTCCCTGCTCGAAGATGCCTCCACCCCGGCCACCTTTTCCTCAGCCGTCGAGCAATTGCACACCTTATCCTGTGGACCGCATACCCCTGCTGATGTAGCCAAACAAACCCTCAAGCGGCTCCAGGCCATCCGCCAGACATTGCTTTACGCAGACCTGCAAGCCTGTTCCCGCTTCGACGTCCTCTCCCGCCTGGATTCGATTCAAGTCCCCTCGCTGGTCATCTGCGGCACAGAAGATAAACTCACCCCTCTGCGCCAGGCATCTTTCCTGGCTCAGGGCATCCCAAACGCGGCATTGCAAACGATAGATGGGGCAGGCCACCTGGTCATCCTGGAACAACCTCAGCGGGTGGCTCGACTTCTCTCGATCTTTCTCAAAACCATCCCCTATCAGCCGGGCAGGTAGCCGCATCATGCCCTTTCCTCAAAAACATCTCTCAATTTGGGCAAAATGTTTTGCAAGGCCCGGCCGCGATGGCTGAGGCGATTTTTTTCGTCCAGGCTCAATTCGGCCATTGTTTTGCCCAATTCAGGCAGCCAAAACAGGGGGTCGTAGCCAAACCCTCCCTGGCCGCGTTCTTCGGGGATAATTTCCCCCTCGCATACACCTGTGGCAAAAATGACCTCTCCCTCAGGAAGAGCCACTGCAATCGTGGCCCGAAAGCGCGCCGTCCACGGGCGGGGAAAGTGCTGCAACTGCTCCAGTAAATAGCGGCGGCGGCTGGCTTCGGTAGAAGGTTGGAGGCCGAAGCGATTCGAATGGAGACCCGGCCGACCGTCCAGCGCGTCCACTTCCAGCCCCGAATCGTCTGCCAGCGCAGGCAGGCCACTCGCCTGAGCAAAGGCAAGGGCTTTTTTAGCAGCATTTTCAGCATAATTCAGGCCGTCTTCCTGCACTTCCAGAGTCAGCCCAATCTCAGCCGGGGTGACCAGGTCCAGATTCAGAGCCGATAAAATTTCCCGAATCTCAATAATTTTTCCTTTATTGTTGGTGGCAATCAATAGTTGTTTCATGGATGAGCCTTTTTAGAAAATTGAGACGTGATTTGGGAAAGTGCCCAGGCGGCATGTTCGGCCAGCATCTCATCCTCCCCGGCAGCATACTGCAACAGGAGCGACGAGGCTTCGGGCAAGGCGGCATTGCCAACAGCGACCATGACGTTGCGCAAGTACCCGCGCCAGCGCGCCCGCTGGACAGGGCTTTCTTTGAACTTCTGATTGAATTGCTGGCGAGTTAACGACAATTCCTCGAGTAAGTCCGGGGCCGGGAGGCCGGGGCGGGGAGCAAAATCAGGATCCGGGTCCGGTCTGGCGCGCCGATTCCAGGGACAAACCATCTGACAGATGTCGCAGCCAAAAATCCAGTTCCCCACCTGCGGGCGCAATTCTGGCGGAATGCTGCCTTTGTTCTCAATCGTGAGATACGAGAGGCAGCGCCGGGCATCCAACGTGCGGTCGGGTAAGATGCAGCCGGTAGGACAGGCTTCGATACACCGGGTGCAAGTGCCGCAACGGTCCGCGAGGAAGGGCGGGTCTGGTTCAAGTTCGATGCCCAGCAGGAGTTCGGCCAGGAAGAAAAAGGAACCGAGTTGGGGATGGATGAGACAGGTGTTTTTGCCGACCCAGCCGAGGCCGGCGCGCTGGGCCAGGTCTCGTTCGAGGAGGGGGCCGGCGTCGGTGTAGAAGCGGTACGGGACCGGTACACCGGCTTCCCGTTGGACAAAGTCCGCCAGCGCCTGGAGTTTTTCCGGCAAAACAAGATGGTAGTCGCGGCCCCAGGCGTAGGCCGCCAGCCGTCCCCGGTGCGGCTGCCCGCCCTGAAGCCCGACCGATCGTGGGTGAGCGTAGCGCATGGCCAGGACGAGGATGGATTTGCATTCGGGCAGCAGCAGGCGCGGGTCAGCGCGGCGCGGGTCTTCCAGGTATTTCATCGACGCGTGCCGCCCCATGGCCAGCCAGTTTTGGAAAGCCAGCCAATGGGGCGGAGGATCGGGCGTGGTAATGCCAGCCAGGTCAAAGCCGAGGCGCAGGGCCTCTTCTTTTACTCGCCGGGCCAGGGACATGTCAGGGTGTAGGTGTGCCAGGGACGCGGAAGATGACCCAGAATTCGGGGCCAAAGAAGACGCCTTTGTCGTTCTGCAGGCGGAAGACAACGCCGTACCCTTCCGGTTTCGTCGGAGCAGTCATCGTCACCGAGAGATCCACTTCTTCGCCAGGGAGGACTTCCTCGGGGAAATTGGTCGGGCCGGGCGGAGTAAAGACACCGTTCTTGCCGGTATCAGTGACGTAACTAAAAACCACTTTGTAGGACGTCGTCCAGGTGCATGGTCCGAGGTTTTTGAAGCGCCAGGTCTTGACAAAAGTTGTCCCGGCGGGGATTTCTGAAAAGTCAGGAACAGTGACGTCTTTAACAAAGAGAGCATTGTCGCACGACGCCATTTGCGTGGGAACAGGCGTGTTGATCGGGAGAGGCGTATTGGTCGCTGCCCCAGGAGTGAAGGTATTGGTAATCAGAGGGGTGTTGGTCGGTTCTGGAATGGGGGTATCCTGGGGTGTAGGAGTGGCTTCAGGGGTCGGAGAAGCGGCCAGAGCAGTCACCGTTTGGGCGACAATCAGGGTTTCAGCAGCCTGGGTGTAAAAGAGATTAGGATCAGGTTGGGAGGCGCCCAGGTTGCAGGAAGCCAGCAAGAAGAGAAGCAAAAAGGCAGATGGGAAAATAATTTTTGGTAAGCGAGACATTGGTTCCTCCTTCGAGTTCTCGCGCACCGGCTGGCGGAGCGCGGGTAATGCCATTATAACAGAATGGCTTTTGGTCTTTGCAGGTTTGTGTTGAGTACCTGCAGACCAACTCACCACTTTTTTTGTGCAGGCAGATCTCTACCGCAGGCTATTTATGCACGAACAAACTTATGATATACTGGCTTTATCAAAATTTAATCAAGAGGAGAATGCAATGAAAACCCGTTCTATTGCCCCACTTTTGACAGGAGGAGGAATGGTATTGCTTGTCACATTAGCCTGTAGCATGAGCATTGCTCCGCCTTTACAGCCGAAACCAACCGAAACGCCTTTGCCATCTCCAACCCCCGTCCCGAGCAACACCCCAACTCCCCTGCCATCCAACACACCTACACCTGTTCCCCCCCCACCAGATTTCTTTACCGAACAATTCAGCGAAGAGAATGGTCTGTGGACATGGTGGGTCATCGGCCCCAACGCTGACCAGTATGAAGATACTGTGACCGTTTCCTGGGACAGCGATGTCTTGCGAGTCGAAATTCCTCAGACCCAACTGTACGTTTATTTCTTCTATGAGCCCTATACCTACACCGATGTAAGGCTGACGATGGAGGCTACCAATCGCGGAGCCAATACGAACAACGTCAGCCTGGTTTGCCGGTACGACGCAGAAAACAGGAATTGGTATGAGTTCAGCGTCGGCAGCGGTGGTGACTGGTATCTGTTTGCCCATACAGACGATGGATATCACTTACTGAACAGCGGTGGCGCCCGCACGCTCAAGATGGGTCATGCCACCAATCAATACGGAATGGACTGTATTGGCAACAAAATTTCGCTCTTTGTCAATGGACAGGAACTGATCGGGAGTCCATTTACGGATAAACGGTACGGATTCGCCGAAGGGCAAGTCGGTCTCAACATTTCGTCTCTGGATATTCTGAATGTGGCTGTGGACGTGGAATGGCTGGATATTGCCCAACCCTGACAGGCCGGGAGGCGTCAGGGCGCGGCAGGCTCGAGGGTGCGTAAAATGATTGCAGATTGCTCAGCAGAAGCCGGTTGCGGCAGTCCATTGACAATGACGACTGGGAACCAGTCATAGCGAAGTAAACCGTTTTGATCTACGAGCAAACGCAAGATGACCGAGCGATTTTCGGGCATGGCAAAGTCATCGAACACAAAGTTGCCGAGGCTATAGGCAATCAGTGCGCCATGATACTGCTCGATGTGTTGCAGCCGGTGAGGGTGAGAGCCAATGACTGCCACCGCGCCAGCATCTACAGCCGCGGTAGCCACGTTCCGTTGCAGGCCGACGGGTAAATCATTGCCTTCGTAGCCAAAGTGCATGAAGACGATGACGACATCCGCCTGTTGACGAGCAGCGCTGACATCGGCTTGAATGGCACTCGTCTCGGCCCAGGCAATGCCTGGTAATTCTGCCGTGGCGATCCAGAGTCGGGTGTCGAAGCCGCGATATTCGCGCGGCACGTCCACGTACGATAAGAACGCGATGCGGAGGCTGTTCTTTTCCAGAAAAAGCGGCCCGGCTGCCGCTTCCAGGGGGCCAAAACCGACCGTCGCAATTCCCTGCTCGGCGAGTAATTGTTGGGTTTGAGCCATGCCTTCCTGTCCATAGTCGAGGGCGTGATTGTTGCCCAGAACGGCAATGTCAAAGCCTGCCAATCCAAGCGCCTGGGCGCTGATGGGAGGCGCAGCAAACGTGTAGGATTTCGGCTGAGGCTGCCCCCGGTCGGTAATTGCGCATTCCAGATTGCCAGCAAGAATGTCTGCCGTGGAAAGGATGCTCTGGACGTCGGCGAAAACAATTTGTGGTCCTTCGTCCAGAATCCGTTCGCCAACTGTACGCGCCAGCATGATGTCACCGACGGCCATGATCGTCACCGGAGAAGGGGCCGGGGTGACCGTGGCAGTGGGAGAAGGAGTGGCAGAAGGAGCGGGGGAAGGCGTGGCCGTGAAAGTAACGGTCGGCACGGAAGTGGGGGTAGCAGAGGGGTGAATCCCTTGCAAAAACGGCGCGGCATAGGACTGGCTGGCACAGGCCGTCAGAAACAAAACACAAGCCACTGCAATCAGACGAGACAAGGATTTCATCGAGCGGTTGTTATAACACAGGTCAGGCCAGGCGGCTACGGTTTTGTCGCCCGAGGCGCCAGGTCACCAATCCCAGGATGGCTCCCGCCAGGTCAACGACGAGGTCAAACAGTTCTGCGCCCAAGCCAGGCCAAAAGCCCCTGGTAAGGATTTGGAAGGCTTCCTGTAAAACGCCAAACAGCACGACAACAGCCAGCAGAATTGCCAGTTTTTGCAACGAAGTTGGAGGGTTCCACAACGCCAGAAGAAATGCCAGGATCGCATACAGCAAGGCGTGCATGAGGACATGCATCCAGGCGGGGGAAAAAATCTGGTTGAAAAGGTCGGCACAGGGGGGCCAGAACTGGCTCAGGAACGCCAGTGGGAGGAGAAGGCCGATGAACCAGAGCAGGATCAGGGTCCGAAGCCAGAAACGGCGTCTAGAAAAAGGCCGGAGCGCAGGCAGTTGCGTCCCGGCCTTTCGTTGCTCAAAAGGGGTCATTCAGGGTGTGCACCGGCCATCCACAAGCCAAGTTGTTCGCGAGTCACTTGATCGGCATCTACCGTGGCGACGATCTGACCGCGATACATGACGGCGATTCGGTCGGAGAGGGCCATGATTTCATCCAGTTCGGCAGAGACAAGCAGGACACCGAGGCCGCGGTCGCGCATGGCGACGATTTCCTGGTGAATGTATTCGATGGAGCCGACGTCGAGGCCACGGGTGGGTTGGTTGGCAATCAGCAAGTTGATGTTGTGACTGAGTTCGCGAGCCACAATCACTTTTTGCTGGTTGCCGCCCGAAAGTTTACCGACGTTGACATAAGCCGAAGGGGTGCGGATATCGAAGTCTTCGATTAGTTTTTTAGCATTGGCTTCGATGGCCGCTGGCTGCATCACGCCGCGTTTGCCAAAGGGCAATTTGTAGTAGGTGTTGAGCACCAGATTGTCGGCCACCGAGTAAGAGAGAACCAGGCCATGGCGTTGACGGTCTTCGGGGATATGCGCCATGCCGGTCTCGGTGAGAGGACGTGGCGGTTGATTGGTGAGATCGCGACCGCCGAACCACATTTTGCCACGTTCGGCAGGGCGCAAACCGGTGAGGGCTTCGACCAGTTCGGTCTGACCGTTCCCCTGCACCCCGGCAATGCCGAGGATTTCGCCGGATCGGACCTCGAACGAGACGCCGCGCACGGTCTCGATGCCGCGCCAGTCCTGGACGTGCAAATCTTCGACCTTGAGCACGGTTTCGCCAGGCTGGGCCGGCTTTTTCTCGACCTTGAGAATGACCTCCCGGCCGACCATCATCGCCGCCAGTTTCTGCTCATTGGTCTCCTGGGGTGTGGTCGTGCCAACCACCCGCCCGGCGCGCATGACGGTAATCCGGTCGGCAATGGCAAGCACTTCTTTCAGTTTGTGCGTGATAAAAATGATCGAGACGCCGCGCTCGGTCAGTTCACGAATAATGCGGAAGAGTTCTTCCACTTCTTGAGGCGTGAGCACTGCGGTCGGTTCGTCCAGGATCAAGATGTTTGCCTTGCGGTAGAGGGTTTTGACAATTTCGACGCGTTGTTGCACGCCGACCGGTAACTGGCCAACGATGGCATTGGGATCAATCTCGAGGCCATATTGCCTGGAAAGGGCCTCGATTTCTTTGATCACGGCCTTCATGTCCAGCACGCCGTAGTGGGTCGTTTCATCGCCCAAAATGATGTTCTCTGCTACGGTAAAGACCGGCACGAGCATGAAGTGCTGGTGCACCATGCCAATCCCGGCCTGGATCGAGTCTTTGGGCGAGTGAATGGCAATGGGTTGGCCGTTGACGTGAATTTCGCCGGAGTCGGGCCGGTAGAGGCCGTAGAGGATATTCATCAAGGTGGTCTTACCGGCGCCGTTTTCGCCGAGCAAGGCATGGACTTCGCCCCGGCGCAGGTTAAAGTTGACGTGGTCATTGGCCAGCACGCCGGGGAATTGCTTGGTGATATTCTTTGCTTCGAGGACAATCGGTTGTTCGCTCATGACGGCCTCCTATTTCTCATATGGCTGGCCGTCGGCCGCAGGTGGAATAGTCTTGCCGATGATGCCGGTCAGGATAATCATGGTCAAAATGTAAGGCGTGAGGCCCACGACATAGGAATTTTGCAAGAAGGCAAGATTAGCCGGAATGACGTCGCGGAAGACTTGCATGTTGATTTGCAAAGCCTGCGCTGCGCCAAATACGAGCGAGGCGGCCCAGGCCCCAAAGGGAGTCCAATTGCCAAAGATCATGGCTGCCAGGGAAATGAAGCCACGCCCATTGGTCATAATCGGTTCAAAGGAGGGAACCGACTCAAGGGTAAAGTAGGCGCCCGCCAGACCAGCCATCAGGCCGCCAATCAAGACATTCCAGTAACGCATTCGTTCAACGCTGATGCCCAGCGTATCAGCGGCGCGTGGGTGTTCCCCAACAGCGCGAGTACGGAGACCCCAGCGAGTCTTGAACAAGACAAAATGAGTGACGATCACCAGCACAATGGCAGTGATGGCAATTGGTTGCTGGTCGAACAGTTTGCCCAAAGCGTTGGCGACAATCTGACAGCCCTCGCTGTTGCCGGTGGCATTGCAAATGGCCTGGATGCCTTCTTGAACCGGAATGTGGATGATGGGAAGTGTGCCCGGCGCATGGGGGACATTGCCACCAAAGATGCTGCCCTTTTCGAAGAACAACTGACGGTTGAGGAAACCGGTAATGCCAACCGCCAGGATGTTAATGACCGTACCACCAATAATCTGATCCACTTTGAAGGTAATCGAAAGAACGGCGTGAAGCAGAGACATGAGAACACTGCTCAAAATCGCAATCACTACGCCAATGAGAAGGCTGGGAAGAGGTGACACGCCGAGAATGGTGTTCATGTAAATCGCGCCCAGCCAGCCGAAGAAAGCAGCAGTGAGCATCATGCCTTCGATACCGATATTGACAACGCCAGAACGCTCACAAAAGATACCCGAAAGCGCACCGAGGGTAAGGGGGGTAGCAACGCCAATGGTCGTCGCCAGCATGCTGGCGATGATGATAATTGGATGCTGCTTCACACTCCCCACCAGCACGACTGCGCCAAACAGGACGGCGATGATGATGAGAATAAAGCCGAAACGTTTCCAGTCCATAGCGTAACTCCTAACCGCCCCAGCCGCGCGTCAGGACAACCCGTTCGCCACGAGAGCGAATGCGGTAAACATAGCGAATAATTGCATCTGCGGCCACGAACAGCAAAATCAGTGCCTGAATCACCGAGATGACATCCACCGGGATTTGCGTGAGAAATTGCATGCGCGTTGCGCCGTTGCGCATGGCGCCGAACAAAATCGAGGCCAGAACGACTCCCAGCGGATGCGTCTTGCCGAGCAAGGCAATGGCAATTGCATCGAAACCGTAGCCAATGGAGAAACCAAGTTCGTGACGATAATTGAGACCGGTGACTTCGATAGTGCCTGCCAGGCCTGCCAGGAAACCGGAGAAAGCCATCGTCAGGATAATGGTCCGCTTGACATTGATTCCGGCATATTTGGCAGCATCCGGGTTGGCGCCAACGGTGCGAATCTCAAATCCCAGGGTAGTTTTCCAGAGCAGGAACCAGACCAGCCAGGCTGCCAGGAGGGCCAGCACAACCCCCCAGTGAACACGAAAACCATCAAAGAGAGGAGGAATACGAGCAGTGACCGCAATTTCGGGAGTGCGGGCAATAACGTTTTGCGGATTGGGATCCTTCATCGGGCCATTGAGCAGGTAAGAAGTCATGTTGAGGGCAATGTAGTTCATCATGATTGTGTTGATGACTTCGTGCCCGCCCGTATAGGCCTTGAGAGCACCAGGAATAGAGGCCCACAATGCCCCGCCCAGTGCACCCAGCCCAATCGCCAGGGGAACATGGATAATTGCAGGAAGGTCAAAACCGAGCCAATCGGGGAGAGCGTAACCGACCAACGAGGCGATCACCGCGCCGAGGGCCAGTTGACCCTCCGCGCCGATGTTGAAGAGGCCGCCTTTGAAGGCCAGCGCAACTGCCAGACCAGCAAAAATGTAGGGGGTCGCCCATACCGCTGTCTCACTGATGGCTTTGGGCGTGCCAAATGCTCCCTGAAACAGGCCAATATAGGCAGCAAACGGGTTGCCACCCACCGCCAGAATGACCAGCCCACCCACGACAACAGCAGTCACAACGGCAAGCAATGGCACCAGGAGAGAATCGACCCAGTTAGCAAAAAAAATCCTGAGCAAATTTGAGATCTTGGAACGCAGCATGTGCACCTTAGAGACAGAACTTGAGAGTCAGACAACAGGGGAAAGGGAAAATCCCTTTCCCCTGTTTTGCGCAAACGATGAATGGGATTACGGCTTCACAGGCGGGACATTGGTCTGGAGTTCGCCGCTCAGCAGCATGGCGTTGATTTCTTCCATGCGAGCCTTGACTTCGGCGGGAACTTCGTTTTCCAGATCGTGATAGGGAGCATAGCCGGCTTTGCCCATGTAGTTACCAGCCGGGAAGGCTGCGCCACCAGATTGAGCGTCCTTAGCCAGAGCAATCAGTTCGGCCACACCAGGGGTGATGAGTTTCATAGCGCTCGAGAGCAGGCGAGGAGCGGCCTCGGGCAGGGTGTAGTACTGGTCAGTATCAACACCGATGGCATAGACACCGCGAGCAGCCGCTTCGGTGACCGCGCCGTTACCGGTCTTGCCGCCAGCGCCGAAGATGACATCCACACCCTGGTCGATCATGGAATCGGCAGTCTGGGCGCCCCATTCGGGATCCACAAAAGTCTTGTCGAAACCAACGTCGCTGTGGTAAACGACAATAACTTCAACATCCGGATTGATGTAGGCTGCGCCAGCGCGATAGCCTTCACCAAAGCGCCAGACGGGCGGAACGGCATCGGTACCGCAGATAGCGCCGATCTTGCCAGTCTTGGTCATCATGGCTGCCAGGGCACCCACGAGGAAACCAGCCTGATCTTCGGGGAAGTTGAGACCAGCATAGTTGGTCAGGTCGTTGCTGGGATCATCATCATACGGCCAGGCCTGGAACTGATCCACGCCGATGAAGTAGGTGTTCGGGTACTGCTGAGCCGCGGCATAGGTGGCCTCGCCCAGAGCAAAACCGACGGTCACGATGACATCGTAACCAGCATCGGCGAACGTGGCGATGTTCTTGGCGTAATCTTTGGCATCGGTCGTCTCAATGTACTGCACCCAGTCAGCAACGCCGTCTTTCTTGGCCTGCTGCAGGCCTTCCCAGGCGGACTGGTTGAACGACTTGTCGTCAATCTTGCCGACGTCAGTCACCATACCCACGCAGAAGACCTCGGGCTTGGTGCAGTCGGGGGCGGTCGGGGCGCATGCCGGCATGACCAAAGCAGCCACGACCAGGAGTGCAATCAAAGCATACAGTTTTTTCATTTTTCCTTCTCCTCAAAAATAGGTTTAGTGAATTTGAGTTTAAGAGACTTGATGCTTAAAATGACATCCTCTTCGTTTCGAGAGTAACACCTCCTGAACAGTGAAGTCTATGCCCCTGCTCGAATCAGTATACAGCCTATTCAACCTTTTCGCAAGTCTTCGTAACTATTCAGCCATCCACTCGAAACAGGGGTGCACTGCGAACGAGCGCTTTTTGCGAGTGAAGCAGTCTCCCAAAGCATGGTTTTTCCTGTTCAAGACGAGATTGCTTCGGGCAGAGAACGCCCTCGCAATGACAGCCTGAATAGTTACA
>DAOTZT010000109.1:0-50445 GCA_034434255.1 Anaerolineales bacterium
TAAACTCTACGCATTTTGTCACTGCGAGCAAAGCGAAGCAGTCTCCTGGCTTGCAAGGAGATTGCTTCGTCGCAAAAAACGCTCCTCGCAATGACAACTATACGAAAAGATGACATTGTCAAAATAGTTACGTACACAAGGGATTTCTGAAAGGCTCAATTGAAAATCTTGAATTTCAGCGTTCATTGTTTGAAAAAACTTTGTGACCTTTGTGCCCTTTGTGGTAAAAAAGGTTTTTGCAGTGAACTCATGGATATAACACAGCAGTTTTCGGGTTGTGAATCGCAGCGAGAGCAACTACAATCACGCTGCAACAATAAGGAAAAACCGTGCCAATGAAATTGCGCATCGCCATCGCCTTGCTGGCCGTGTACACGATTTGGGGGTCCACTTATCTCGCCATCCGCTTTGCCGTGGAGAGCATCCCGCCCTTTCTCATGGCCGGGACGCGCTTCCTCATTCCCGGCCTGATCCTGGTTGCCTGGCGGCGCCTTGCCGGCGACCCGCCCCCCACCCGCCGCCAGTGGCTCTCGGCGGCGATCATCGGCCTGCTGCTCCTGCTCGGCGGCAACGGGCTGGTCTCGTGGGCCGAACAGCGCGTCGACTCGGGCATCGCGGCCCTGCTGGTCGGCACCACTCCCATCTGGCTGGTTTTGATTGATACCCTGTTTGCCAGCAGGCGCCGGCCGCGCTGGCAGGCAATCCTCGGCCTGCTGACCGGTTTCGGGGGAATCGTCGTGCTGGTCGGACCGGGGAGCCTGTTCGCGGGTCCGGGAGGCTACGACCTGCCCGGAATCGGGGCCGTGCTGCTGGCGGCATTCTTCTGGTCGCTGGGCTCCATCTACTCCCGCAAAGCCAACATGCCCGCCTCCCCTCTGCTGGGCACGGGCATGGAAATGCTGGCCGGAAGCGCCGGGCTGTACCTCGTCAGCCTGGTGCTCGGCGAGTGGTGGACCTTCGACCTGGCAGATGTCTCCCTGCGCTCCGGGCTGGGACTGGTCTATCTCATCGTGGCTGGTTCCCTGGGCGGATTCGTGGCCTACACCTGGCTGCTGCGCAACGCCCCCGTTTCGCTGGTGGCCACCTACGCCTACGTCAACCCGCTGGTGGCCATCCTGCTTGGCAACTGGCTGGCGCAAGAACCGCTGACTGCCCGCGTGCTGGTCGCGGCGGCAGTCATCATCGGATCAGTGGTGCTGATCAATACGAAAAAGGTGGAAACTTGAAAACAGAAAGCGACTGACACCAACCAGTCGCTTTCGTAATGCAAGAAACCATATCCCTAATCCAATGGGGCAATTTTTGCCGGTCTTTCTTGCCTTGAAACCAATTCCCAATCACGCTGGAGTTCGTCCTTGTGCATGGACGCCCATTCGATCACCAGTCCCAATGCGCGTGAGGGTAGTTTACCGTGGAAGACAGCCAGGGTATTGATATTGATCCACGCCTCGTCATCACCATACATTGCGTGGAAATGAGGAGGATTGTGATCATCATAGAACATACGAATAACGATCCCATAAAAACGGCTGATCTCAGGCATAAGCAGGGTCTTCTTTGCTGGCCGGAAACAGCGATTCAACGTTTTTGCCGGTCACTTTCAGGTACAGCGAATCAGCATCTATTTCGATTTCTCCCCCCCAGGAAAGCCATCTTCCATTCTCAACGGATACGTTCATAAAATTTTTCCGCTCGTTCCAAAGCGAAAAAACACCCCGTCCTGCCAGATGGGAGAGGTCAACAATGCCAACCACGCCATCGGCAAATTCGAGGCGGATCTTGTAGCCATCCAATGGTTCGGCTTTCTTAATGCGAGGTACGAACACAGACATCTCCTTTCGTGTTTTGATTATACAACAATCAAACTTTGAACGGATTAAAGTTCGTCTCCCGATCGTAGTAGTCTTCGTTCTCGGCGCGCTTGAGCGCCCGCACAACGGCATACGTGACCGGCGTCATCAGCACCTCGACACCCACCTTGAACAGGTAGTTGGTCAGGGTGAGAGTCAGGAACAGGGTCCAGGGAAAGACGCCAAAGAGCGAGGCGATGACCACAAAGACGAGGGTATCCACCAGTTCGCCGACGAGCGTGGAGCCGATGGTCCGCGTCCACAGCCAGCGGCCATGGGTGAGCAGTTTCATCTTCGCCAGGGTGAACGAGTTGGTAAATTCTCCCGACCAATACCCCAGCAGGCTGGCCAGCACGATCCCGCCGCTGGACATGCCGCCCAGGATGGCCAGGTAGGCGGCATCGCCGGCATATTGCTGCCATTGGGCCTCGCCCGGCAAGACCCGCACCAGGGCAAAGACGCCCGCTGCAAGCGCCAGGCAGAAAAATCCGGCCCAGATGACGCGGCGGGAATTTTTATAGCCATAGACCTCGGTCAGAATATCGCCAAAAATATAACTGACCGGAAAGAGCAGCGTGCCCGCGTCGAAGGCCATCGGCACACCGAAGAGGGAAAATCCCCAATCCACAATTTTGGCTGAGGAAGCAATGTTGCTGACAATCAAGACCGTAATGAAAACGGCCATGATCAGGTCAAGATAACGGTACTGTTTCACAATCCCAACTCCACGATCAAAATTTCATCGGTCCCGTGAGGGGACTCGGCCAGCAGTGTCCCAGCGGCAGTCACAGCCAGCGCGCCGCCAAAAGCCGGGGCGTCTGTTTGCTCCTCCAGGGCATTGACGATGAGGGCAGGGATGCGGCTCTGGCGCACAGCCTCCAGATACGCTGCCCGTTCTTCCCTTTCCCAACGCGCCGGGTCGGGCGAGCGGCCATCGAAACTGCGCGACATAGGAATCAAGAGCAAGTCAGGAGGCGGGTTGAATGCGGCAACAGCCTGTTGGTTGAACAAGTCTCCGCAAATCAAAATACCCACCCGTCCAAAGGGAGTTTCCACGCTGTGGCTTTCTGCCCCACAGAAAAAGGGGGGATGTTCCTCTCTCTTACGATGCCGGAGGAGAACATTGCCGCTGGGGCCAAAAAGCAGAGCGGCATTATATACGCCAGCGGCGGTTTTTTCCAGCAGACCGGCGCAAAGATAGATGCCAAAGCGCCGCGCCAGGCCGCTAAAGCGCCTTACCGTGGGACCAGACAGGGGTTCAGCCCAACGGTCGAGGTCGGCCTGCTCGTAGAGGTAACCGGTGAGGGTGCACTCCGGCAGGCAGACAAGGTCTGGGGCATGCGCCGCGGCCTGTTCCAGGCGCCGCTCCAGTTCTGCAAAGTTCATTTCCACCTGACCGGGAAGCGTCCGCAGGGGAATGAGACAGGCGCGCATGCTTATTCACCGTCCTCTGCCCTGGTCACCATCCGGCAATAGGAACACAACCCGGGAGCCAAGGTCGGCTGACCGCAACGGGGGCAGGGGTGCAACGCCGCTTCTGGCCGCGCCTCCGCGCCGAACAATCCTTGTTGACGGGCCTCAAGGAATTGCAGGTAAAACGTCAGTTTCGCTCCTGGTTGATCGTGTTCCAGTTGATTGAGCAATTCCTTGTAGCGAATGGATGAAGCGCCGACCGCATAGGGGCATTCTTCGTAAATGTACTCAATGCCACGCAAGAGGGCATAGGCAGTCATTTCGCGCTCATAAAAGCGGCATAGCGGCTTGACCTTGCGCGCCAGGCCCGAGGTCTCGCGCAGCACCGGCCCCTGCCGCCGCAAGTAGTCCAGCGCCCAGTGGAGAGTATTGCCAAAGAGCACCGCCGCCTCGTCATCCAGGTTGTGACCGGTCGCCAGCACTTCGTAGCCCAGGTCGCGGGCAATGCGGTTCATTTCATGCCGTTTGACCATGCCACAGACGGCACACGGTTTCTGTTGGCCGCGCAGGGTTGTCTCGGCCCACTGCGGGATGGTCTTGCCGGTCTCCGCCTGCACGTCCACCACGTGGAGGGTCAGGCCGCGCTCGGCAGCGAATTTCTCGGCCAGCCGCTGCGACTCGGCAGAATAGCGCACACCGCCGTCAATGCCGAGGGCGATGTAAAGGCCATCGGCCTGATAGCCGAGGCGGCAGAGAATGTCCCACAGCGAAAGAGAATCCTTGCCACCCGAAACAGCCACCAGGACTCTCTCCTGGTGGGTGAACATGGCATATTTTTTGATGAAACGCTCGGTCTGCTCCGGCACCCATTCGAGGAAATGCTCCCGACACAGGCCGAGGTGATGCTGCGGCATGTTGACTGCCGCTTTTTGACCACACTTCTTACATTTCATCTCAACCGCCTGAAATCACAGCCACGAGTTTGACCACGTCACCATCTTGAAGAATCTCATCCTCGGTGATGACTTCGCCGTTGCGCGTGGCAATGATCGTCTCGGGCAAGATATTCACTTTTTTGAGCGCATCCACCAGGGCCATGCCCGGACGGACTTCGAATTCCTGTTGACGCAAAATGAGTTTCACCATTAATGACTCCACTGCAAAAACCCTGAAGTTTCACCACGAAGACACGGAGTCACAAAGTTTCCTTTCATTTACTTACTCGTGTCTCCGTGTCTTTGTGGTTCGATTTTCACCTTTTTGCAGGAGACTCATTAATGCTTCTCCTGTGTTGGTAAATAGGGCATGGCCGGCCCCTCTACTCCGAGCAATTCGGCCAGGGCAGCGCGCATGGCAATCCGGTCATCCCAGGGATACTCAATCTCGCCAAAACACATGGATTGTTCGTGCCCCTTGCCGCAGGCGAGGACGATGTCACCGGGAGCGGCCAGGCGGACCCCCAGCCGGATGGCCTCGCCCCGGTCGGGGACGCGGAAAAAGGTCTCCCCCTCTCGTCCGCCGCGCGAGCGGGCGCCGGCGGCCATTTCTTCGAGAATGGCGTCGAGCGATTCGGTACGCGGGTCCTCGGCGGTCAAGATCGAGACATCCGCCAGTTCCGCAGAGACCTCGGCCATCATGCGGCGCTTCTCCTTGTCGCGCAAGCCCGCTGAGCCAAAAATAGCGATGACGCGCCGGTCGGTCATCTTCCTGGCCGTCTCAATGGCTACCCGCAACGCATTCGGCGTGTGGGCAAAGTCCACGATGGCGGTGAAAGGCTGACCGAGGTCAATGCGTTCCATGCGGCCCGGCACGCCCTTCAGGGCGGCGATGCCGCGGGCGGCAATCTGCGGGTCCACGCCCAGGCCGTGCACCGCCGCCGTCAGCGCCGCCAGGCAGTTCGACACGTTATACGCCCCCACCAGCGGACTGGTCACCGGCACGCGGAAATCCGCTCCAACCGCCTCGAAGCGGATGCCGGCGGGGGAATAATCAATGGCTTCGGCGCGCACGTCGGCAGTTCCCCCCAGCCCATAGCAAACCGCAGACACAGGAGGCTGGACAATGGAGGCCAGGTAATCGTAGGAACGATCGTCGCGGTTGAGCACGGCCAGGCGCGGGTTGCCCTGCGGCTTGGGGTCGGTGCGGGCAAGCAACTGGAACAGGCGCCCTTTGGCAGCGCGATAATTCTCGTAGGATCCGTGCTGGTCAAGGTGCTCGTGGGTGATGTTGGTCACGACGCCGATGTCGTACTGCGAAGCGTCCACGCGGTGCTGGGCCAGGCCATGCGAGGTGGTTTCGAGAATAACGTGCGTCAGCCCGGCGGCGACCATGCGGGACAGGTAAAACTGCACATCGGGGGCGTCCGGCGTGGTGACGTGGAAACCGGTATCCAGCACTTCGTCGCCGATGACAGCGTTGACCGTGGAGATGAGGCCGACGCGGATGCCCGCCGCCAGCAAAATCTGATAGAGCAAATTGCAGGTGGTCGTCTTGCCGTCGGTGCCGGTGACGCCGATGACGGTCAACTTGCGCCCCGGCCAGTCATAGAAGGCCGCCGCCAGCCAGGTGACAGCCTCGACCGAATTTTCGACGCGCACATACGGGACGGGCAGACCGGAAAGGTCCTGCTCGCCGACCACCGCCGCCGCGCCGCGCTCGATGGCAGCGGGGATGAAACGATGTCCATCCACCGAGCCGCCGCGCCGGGCGATGAAGAGATTCCCCGGCTGCACCCGGCGGCTGTCTATGGCAATGCCGGTAATGGGCACGTCGGGAAGTTGCGCCGGGCGGCCAAAGGGAAAATCAACGAACAGTTGCGCCAATGTTTTGCTCATCTGTACCTGTGCACCTGAAACAAAAAGAGGGTTTTGGCAATTGTACCAAAACCCTCTTCCTTACTCCAAAAAATTTTATTTCAGCGACTGGCGCAAGCCTTCCAGTTGAGCGGCAACCGAGCCATCCAGCACCTTGTCGCCGACCTTGATGACCAGCCCGCCCAGGATAGACGGATCGACGCGGAAGGCCACTGCCTGCGCGCCGACTTTCGCCAGAATCTCTTTCTTGACGACGGCTTCTTCTTCGCTGGTCAACGGCAGAGCCGAAATCACCTCGGCAGAAGCACCTTTGACATCGGCTTCTTCCAGCACCACCACCTTGCCAGATTTGACGCCAGAGAAGAACTCGTTGATCAGCGCGTGCTGGCGCTTTTCATCGAGCGCCTCGCCGACCAGTTTCTGCGCTGCGGCAATCGCCAGAGCAGCAACCTGACCGCGCAGGTCGCTCAACATGCGGTTGCGCTCGGCTTCGGCTTCTGCCAGAGCGTTCTCACGCGCTTTGGCAATTTCGACCTCGGCCGCGGCGCGCACCTCTTTCGCAGCGGCTTCGGCACGCTCGGTCGCTTCGCGAACGGTCTGAGCGGCTTTGGCCTGCGCCTCAGCGATGATTTTGGCAGCCTCTTTTTCCGCATTGGCGCGCGCATCAGCGGCCACGCGGGCATCTTCCATGCCCTGGGCGATCTTCTCGCGGCGCTTTTCCAGACTGCGGACAATCGGCTTATACGCCCAGGCGTAGAGCAGAATCGCCATCACGGCAAAGTTGAACACCTGGAAGAGGAAGAACCCCAGATTAATGCCAAGTTTATCCATCGGGTCTCCTTCCCGGCATTAGCCGACGAAGATGATGATGAGGGCCACGGCCAGGGCGTAAATGGCGACCGCTTCGGCAAAGGCCATACCCAGGATCATGTTGGTCTGGATGATGGGGGCCGCGTCGGGGTTGCGACCCATGGCCTGCACGCCGCCCGAAGCGGCGATACCCACGCCCGCGCCGGCGCCGATGGCGCCCAACATGGCAATGCCCGCACCCAGAAGTTTCAGCCCTTGAACAAAAAATTCATTGAATTCCATGGTTCTCTCCTTGATGTAGGATGTGATTTTCGCTAATGATGCTCTTCATGGCCGTGCGCCACGGTCGCCCCGCTGAGGAAGATGGTCGCCAGCAGGAAGAACACGTAGGCCTGAATGATGCCAAAGAAGACCTCGAACAGATACAAACCGGCCGGGACGGCAACCGCCGTCAACGCGCCGATGATGGACAGAAGCAAGGCTCCCGCAAAGATGTTGCCAAATAGACGGAAGCCAAACGAGAGGATTTTGGCGAACTCGAGGATGATCTCGAGCAGGCCAACGCCAAAGTTGATGGCGCCAAACGGCCCGCCGTTGATGAGTTGCTTCACCTGGAAGAACTTCTCGAAATACTTCGGCCCCTGCGCCCAGACGCCATAGACCTGGGTCAGCAAGACCGTAATGACCGCCAGCGCAAAGGGGAAGTTGATGTCGGTCGCCGTGCCGCGCAGGAAGGGAACGACCTCGCAAGCCGTGCAGGGAGCGCCGCTGGCAGCATGCTCTTCGGTCGCGGCCGCATCGTGGGCGGCGGCTTCCACCGGCTGGCCCTTGTCAATCGTCCACAGGGTGAAATCGCCGATGTGTAAGAGCGCAACCGGAGCGTAGCCAGTGCCTTCATGCACCTGTTGCAGGCGACCAATGCTTTCGAAGCCCGGCAACATCTTCACCATGTTGGCCGTGAAGATGAGCAGGAAAATCGTCGCCACCACTGGCATAATGCGCTTCGCCCACTTCCCCGCCGATCCTTCGACCGTGTTCCAAAGGAACTCAACAATCGCCTCGAAAGCATTGAGCAGGCCCTTTGGCGCGCCCTCGTTCTTGCGATAGAAGCGGTAGGCGGAAATGGCCAGAAGGATGAGGATAAGGTCTGCCAGTAACGTGGCGGCAATGGTGTTGGTGATCGGGAATCCCAACACCGTCAGGCCGGTCTCTTCTGGGGGCAGGACAACCACCGGGCTAATCGGCTTCAGGATGGAAGGTCCGATGAACGCCGCGTAGATGCCCAGGGCAAACAACCCCAGGATGAGAGTCGTCTTGATATGGAAACGCTTCTTGGGTTTTGCTTCGCTGCTCACCCGTCAATCCTCCTTTTCGTCAGATTGGATTTTGCTGGATGTCGTGGGTAGGGGCGGTAGACTTTGTACCGCCCGCATCGCCAGCCGGAATGTCAAAAAAAGAGAAAGCGGCCCAATTGCCACCACCAGAGCGATCAAAATGGCGTGACCGGTGCCGAAAAGTTTATCCAGCCACTGACCGCCGAAGACCGCGCCCAAAATCAGCACCAGGCTCAAGCCGGCAATCTGCGCCGCCAGGCTGCCCATTTGATTGAGGATGGGAGCAACAGAATACTTGGGACGTTCTTCAGGCTGGTTCATAGCGACAAGATTATATCAGAGGCAGGAAGAGGCGTCTAGAACAGGGCGGTCGCGGCCTGGGTAGCAAAGCCAAACCAGGGTCCAAATACGATGCCGAGCAGGAGGATGCCGACGACCAGGACGATCAGGGCGGCGGTCACAGGGCGAGACACGGGAACCGGGTGCTGCTCTTCGTCCTGATTCTCCATCCGGTACAGGTAAATGTACTTGAGCACGTTCAGGTAGTAGTACAGGCCGACGATGGAATTGAGCACGCCGACAAAGGCCAGCCACACCCACCCCGACTGAACAGCCGATACGAAGACAAACACTTTGGCCACAAAGCCGGCAAAAGGCGGCATACCAGCCAGGGAAAGGAAAGCCACCAGGGCCGCCAGCGACAAGCCGGCATTGCGGCGGCTAAGGCCGTAATAGGCTGGAAATTCTTCCGAGCCGGTGACACGCCCGACAATCGAGACGACGCCAAAGGCCAGCAAGTTGGTCAGGACGTAGGCAATCAAGTAGAAAATCACGCTGGGCAGGCCCCAGCCCATGAAAGCGACCACGCCCACCAGGGCATAGCCGGCATGCGCAATCGAAGAGTAGGCCAGCAGGCGCTTGACGTTCTTCTGGGCCAGCGCGATGAGGTTACCGACCGTCATCGTCAGAGTAGCGAGGATGGCCAGGATGAAACTCCAATCGGCGCTCACCCAAATAAACGTGGCCGAGAGCAAACGGATAAGGACGGCGAAGCCGGCGGCTTTGGAAGCCGTGGAAAGGAAGCCAGCAATCGGCGTCGGCGCGCCTTCGTACACATCGGGCGCCCAGAAGTGGAAGGGGAAGAGAGAGATTTTGAATGCGAGCCCCGCCAGAATCAGGAAGGTGATGCTAATGGAAATGAGAGTGAAGTTGCTGAAGTAGAGGCTCAAATCGTACAGGTTGGTCTTGCCCGTCAGACCATAGATCAGGCTGAAGCCATAGAGCAAAATCGCCGAGGTCAGCGCGCCGAAAAGCAGGTACTTGAAACCGGCCTCGGTGGATTTGTCATCGTTGCGCAAGAAACCGGCCAGGATGTAGAGGGGAATGGAAGTGGTCTCAATGGCCAGGTAGAGCATCACCAGGTCAGCGGCAGAGGCCATGAGGCACATGCCCAGCGTGGCAGCGAGGAGCAGCACATATGCCTCGGCGCGCCGGGCCAGTTTTTCTTCGTCCATGAAAAAGAGCGCAGTCACCGCCGCGGCGAAGAGGAAGAACATTTTGAACAGGAACCCCATGCCATCGAAGCGGACCATGCCTCCAAAGAGGAGGACAGGCGCAGCCGGGCGGGCGAAGAGCAGGCTCATGGTCAGGGCAACGAGCAGCCCGGCCGCAGTCACCCAGCCCAGGAAGGGGCGGCGGGCAGTTTCTTTCTTGAAGAAGGGGTCAAGAATCAGGATCAGGACACCCAGCGCCAGGAGTAAAACTTCAGGAAGAATGGATAGAAGGTTGGTCATTTATGCACCTCCCAGCAGGGCCAGGATACGGTCAACACCCGTTTGCACCCACGGCACCATCAGCGCCGGGAAAAGACCAATGCCAATCATGAACGCCATGAGCAGAACCAGGGCGATTTTATCGAAGACGTTGATGGGAGAAATATGTCCTTCAAACTCGGCAGGCATTGCGCCAAAGAAGACTTTGCGGGCAACCAGCAAAACGTAGGAGGCCGTCACCACGATCGAAACGGCGGCAATGATAGCCATCCACCAGCGTTCGGTGCCCCAGATGCCGCGGAAGATGGGGAATTCGGCAATGAAACCAGAGAAGCCGGGCATGCCCATCGAGACCAGGCTGCCAACGATGAGACCAATGGCCGGTAACGGCAAAGGCTTGACCATCCCGCCCAGTTTGGGGATTTCGCGCGTGTGCGCCCGGTCATAGACCATGCCCACGACAGCAAAGAAGAGAGCCGTCATCACGCCGTGCGAGAACATTTGCAGGCCAGCCCCAATCATCCCATCGCGGTTGAGGGTGGCAAAGCCCATCGCCACCAGGCCCATATGCGAGACAGAAGAGAAACCGATGACGTATTTGAAGTCAGTTTGCACAGAAGCGATGAAGGCGCCATAGACGATGTTGACGAGCGCCAGCGACATGATGAGCGGCGACCAGAACTTCGCGCCCTCGGGCAGGAGCATGATGCCCACCCGCAGGGCCGCAAAGGCACCGAGTTTCATCAGCACGCCTGCATGGAACATCGAGACCGCGGTTGGCGCAGCCACGTGACCATCAGGCGACCAGTTGTGGAAGGGGAAGATACCGCCCAACACAGCGAAGCCCAGGAAGACCGGCAGGAACCAGGTTTTTTGAAATTCTGGCGTGAACTGGGCTGTTGCGAGCACCAGCATATCAAAGGTGTGCTGGCCACTGGTAAAGTACATCACCAAAGCGCCAATCAGCGAAATGACCGACCCTACAAAGAGGTAGAGGGTCAGTTTCATTGCTGCGTATTCGCGCGTCCTGACCCATCCCCAGATGGCAATCAAAAGGTACATGGGGAAAACGGCGATTTCGTAGAAGAAGAACAGCATGAAGAGGTCAAGCGAAGCAAAGACGCCAAATACACCCGATGCCAGGATGAAGAGGAAGGCAAAGAACTCGCGCGGGCGGTCTTCAATGCCCCAGGAAATGAGCACGCCAGTAAACATCACCACACCAGTCAGCAGGATGAGGGGGACAGACATGCCGTCCACCCCAAAGTGCAGGCTGATTCCCAGCATGGGCATCCAGTCGTATTTTTCGATGAACTGGTAACCGCCAGCGGCCTTGTCGTAAGCGAAATACACCCAGAAGGAAAGTACCAGCGCCACCAGACCGGCAGCCAGGGCCGTCCAGCGAATGGCCTTTTTCCACTCTGGTTTGTAGAGCAAAATCACCAGCGCAACGGCTGCAGGAAGGAAAACGATTACGCTCAAAAACGGAAATTGCATGCGTCACCTCAAGAGGAAGAGAACAGAGAGGAGTGAGAAGTGAAAAGTGAGAAGTGAGAAGTGAAAAGTGAAAAGTGAAAAGTGAAAAGTGCCCTGTTCTCTAGAATAGCATCATAACTGCTTTGTTGATGATCTCCAGAATCCAGGCCGGATAGACGCCGATAACCAGGATGAGGACCATCAGCGGCGCCATGACGACGATTTCACGCGGGGAGATTTCGGTCAATTTGTGCTCCCCATGTGCCCAATGCTCATTCAAGGGACCATGCAGCACTTGCTTGATTCCTTTGAGGATGTAAGCACCGGTGAAGAGCAGGCCAATCATGGCAATTGCCGTGTAAACGGTCAAGATGGGCCAGGAACCTCGCACCACCAGGAACTCGGAGACGAAGCCGTTCAAACCAGGCAGGCCCAGCGAGGCCATGCTGGTGAAGATGAGAATACCACCATAGACCGGCACAAGCGGGAACAGGCCGCCGAAGTCATCCAGGTTGCGGGTGTGCGTGCGTTCGTAGAGGACGCCCACCAGGAAGAACATGCCCGCCGCCGAGAGGCCATGATTGAACATCTGCAAGACCGCGCCATTGAGGGCGATGTTGGCATCGAGCGTGCCAGCCGCTTTGGCCGCTGCGGCAATGCCCAGGACAACAAACCCCATGTGGTTGACAGAGGAATACGCCACCAGCCGCTTGAAATCCTTCTGGCCATAGGAGGCAAACGCCCCGAAGACGATCGCCATCACCGCCAGGAAGGCCAGCGCCCCGGCGTATTTCGCCGATTCCGCCGGGTAGAGCGGCAGGACCAGGCGCAGGAAGCCGTAGGCGCCCAGTTTCAGCAGCACGCCCGCCAGAATCATCGAGCCGGCAGTCGGCGCTTCGGTGTGGGCGTCGGGCAGCCAGGTGTGGAACGGCCAGACCGGGACCTTAATTGCAAAGGCAATCACAAAGGCCCAAAATGCCACGGTTTTGACGGTCGCCACCGGCAACCCAAGCAGAGTGCCCTCCAGGGCAGTCCACTTCCCGGTCAGGGTTGGCAGGTCATAGGTCTGGAAGAGGACGCCCAGGAGTTGAATCGCCAGCAGCAAGCCGAGCGAACCGGCCATGGTGTAAATCATGAACTTGAGCGAAGCGTAATTGCGGGCCTGCACCACGGCGCCTTTCCACATTTCACGATCGCCCTTCTCACTGCCCCACTGGTTGATGAGGAAATACATCGGAACGAGGCCAACTTCCCAGAAAACGAAGAAGATGAGCAAGTCCAGCGCCAGAAAGACGCCGAGCATGCCCGTTTCGAGGGCCAGGAAGAGGAACATGTAGGCGCGTAAACGGTCGCTGATATTGAAAGAAGCCAGGATGGCGATGGGCGTCAGCAACGTGGTGAGCAGGACCATCGTCAGCGAGAGGCCGTCCACGCCCAGGTGGAGGGTGGAATTGAGCGCTGCGTACCAGGTGTATTGGACCTCGAACTGGAAACCGCTTTTGGCCGGATCAAACAGGATCCACAGGTACACGCTCAGCGCAAACGGCACCAGACTGAGGCCAAAGGCCGTCCAGCGGATGAGGGACAGTTTGCCCTTCGGCAGCAAGAGGACAATGACGGCTGCCAGCAAGGGGAAGAACAAGATCAGGGTCAGGAGATGTTGATTGAGAAAAGTCATGGGGTTGCTCCTGTCCTACGCCAGCAAGAAATAGTACAGCACAGCAAAGAGAACCAGCACAAAGGTCGAGACGAGCATATAGGATTGGACACGCCCAACTTGAATGTAGCGTAGTTTTTGACCAGATGTCTTAACCAGGTTGGCTGTGCCATCACCGATAAGTTCGTTGACGACCGGCTTGTCGAAGTAATTGCGGAAGGCGTGGCCCAGGAAGAGCGAGAAACGCGCCACGCTGTGGAGAATGCCGTCAATGACGCCGCGGTCAAGGAAGAGATAGGTGAATTTTTCAGCCAGCCAGTACGACGGTTTGACAAAGAGGAAGTCGTAGGCCTCGTCGAAGTACCACTTGTTCTTGAGGACCGGAATTTGCAGTTTGTCTTCCGCAGGCGATTTGACGTTGCGGTAAACCAGCCAGCCAAAGAAGAGACCACCGAGGGCCACCCCCAGCGAGGTCAGGAGGGGAATCGGGCTAAACGGGGCGGCTTCGGGATGTTCGGCCAGGGTGCTGCCCACAAATTCGTGGAACCAGTTCGGGACGAGGCCGCCCAGCAGAGGAAAATGCTCGGGAATGCCGACCCAGCCGTAGGTCACGGCAAAGAAGGCCAGCACCACGAGCGGAGCCGTCATCGTCCAGGGGGTTTCCTGAGCATGTCTGGCTTCTTCGGTGCGCGGCTCGCCGAGGAAGGTCAGGGTAATCTGGCGCATGGTGTAGAAAGCGGTCAGGAAAGCGGCGACCGCCAGGGTGATGAACACCGCCCAGTGACCATGCGCAAAGGCATCGGCCAGGATTTCATCCTTCGACCAGAATCCGGCGGTGATCACCGGGAAGCCAGAGAGGGCGAAGCCGCCGATGAGGAACGTCCAGAAGGTGATGGGCATCTTCTTGCGCAGACCGCCCATGTTGAACATATCCTGCGGGTCCACATGGTGGTTGCCGGTGTGCAAAACGCCATGCTCCATGCCGTGAATTACCGAGCCGGAACCGAGGAAGAGCAGCGCCTTGAAGAAGGCGTGGGTGACAAGATGGAACGCCGCGGCCACATAAGCGCCAATGCCGAGGGCGGCAATCATGAAACCAAGTTGCGAGATGGTCGAGTAGGCCAGCACACGCTTGATGTCGTTCTGGGCGACGGCAATGGTGGCAGCGAAGAGGGCAGTAAAGGCGCCGATGAAAGCAACAACAGTCAGTGCGTAGCCCGACTGGTCAGCGTGCAAGAGCGGGAACATGCGGATGGCCGCGTAGACGCCCGCCGAGACCATCGTGGCGGCATGGATCATCGCCGAGACGGGGGTCGGGCCTTCCATCGCATCCGGCAGCCAGACGTGCAGCGGCCACTGCGCCGATTTGCCGATGGTGCCGATGAAGAGCAGTATCCCGATTGCCCCGGCAACGGAGAAACCCGAAAGGAACGGCCACACTCCTGGCAAACTGTGCGCCAGACGCGCAAACGCCATGGTGTTCCCCATGTTCTCCAGGACTTCGGGCCTGAATATTTCACTAAAACTCAACGAACCGGTATAACTGTACAACCAGGCAATTCCAAGAAGCATGAACACATCGCCGATGCGGGTGGTCATGAAGGCTTTGATAGCCGCATTCCGGGCAGAGGGTTTGCCGTACCAGAAGCCGATGAGCAGGTAGGAGCACAGCCCCATGATTTCCCAGCCGACGAAGAGGGTCAGCAGGTTGTTGGAGACGACGAGCGTGTACATGCCAAAGGCAAACAGGCCGATGAAGGCAAAGAAGCGGCTGTACATCGGCTCGACGGAGGGAACGGTGTGCTTGTGACCGTGCGCATCGGTGATGGTAGCGCCGTGCGGCGGCAGGCCGGGATGGTCATGGTCGCCCGCGGGCTGACCGAAGTTGTGGTAGCCGATGCTGTAAATGAAAATCATCAGCACCGTCCAGGCTACGAAGAAGAGCACCGCCGCGCCGAGCGGGTCAATGCGCACGCCGATCTGGAGCCAGGTCTCGCCGGTCGGCAGCCAGTTGATCGTCGACTCGAAAACGTGTTTGCCGAATTCTTCCACACCGAGGGCCTGGATAAATACAATCATGCTCCCCAACCAGGAAAGCGCCGCCGCGCCGACCGCGACGCCATGGCTGAGCGCCTTATTCTTGTTGGTGAACAGCACAATCAGGAAAAATGCCAGTAAAGGCGGGAGCGGGAGAAGCCAGATGAATGTCTCAGTTGCCATGCAGCCTCCAAAACGTTCAAACGTTTGAACGTTTCCTCAGTTACCACTTCATCAAATCAATTTCATCCGCCACAACCGTCTTGCGGCGGCGATAGACCGAGATAATCAGCGCCAGGCCGACGGCCACTTCTGCCGCAGCGACGGCAAAGACGATGACCGCAAAAGCCTGACCGGCCATTTGAGCCGGGTCGAGGTAGCGCCAGAACGCCACCAGGTTGATGTTGACAGCATTGAGCATCAGTTCGACGCCGAGCAGGATGGCAATGGCATTTTTGCGCACCAGTACGCCATACAGACCAATGCAAAAGAGCGCCGCTGCCAAAACGAGATACCAGGAAAGAGGAATGCTCATGGGCAGTCTCCTACGATTTTTTGTTCACGCCAGCCAGATAAACCGCCCCGATGAGGGCCGCCAGCAACAGGACCGAGGCGACCTCGAAGGGGAGAACGTAGCCCTGCGGGGAGACGAGCGCCGTCCCCAGCGCCGCGACCAGGTCGGTGTCGGTGGGCAGGGCAGCCGGCGTCCGGTTCACGTTCGGGACGGACAGGAGGGCAGAGAGCAGGCCGACAAAAATCGCCAGCCCTAACAGGGCAGCCACCCACCAGTTGAAACGCGTCTGGCCGGGGCGGTCGCGCAGGTCCCGACGGGTGAGCATATCGGCGAAAATGAACAGGATGGCAATGGCCCCAATGTAAACGACCAGTTGCACCACCGCCAGGAAATTGGCCTGTAAGATGGCATACAGCACCGCCACGCCAAACAGCACCAACACCAGCCACAAGGCGGCATGCAGGAGTTTGCGGACGGTCACCACCATCAACGCGGCAATCAGGATGACCGCAGCAGTAAGGAGGAAGAAGATTTGTTCAGCCGTCATGTCTTACTCCTAATTCTCTACCGGTTGCGGGGAAAGTCGTTGTTCCGCCAGACGTTGCCTGCGGCCATAGGAGCGCAAAATCTCAATCGTGGCCGTGATGATGACAATGTTGGCTACGAACATGCCGAGTGCATACTGCCAGGTGGGCAGAACAACGAGAATCTTGTGCAAAATTGCCGTCGCCGCCAGCAGGATCAGCGAAAGGGGAACGAGGAATTTCCAGTTGAACGCCAGCATATGGTCAATGCGGATACGCGGCATGGAGTACTTGACCCACATGATGACCCAGTACCCCAACATGGCCTTCAGGATGAAGAAAAACGCCTGGACCAAGGGGAGGTTCAACCAGGCAAAAGCGGGCAGTTTTTCGAGGCCAAAGAAGCCAGCATAGCCACCGAAGAAGAGGATGGCAGCGAAACCGCCAAAGGTGAAGGCGTGAAGCAATTCGCCCGCGTAAAACCAGCCGAATTTCATACCGGTATATTCGATGTGGAAGCCAGCCACAATTTCGGACTCGGCTTCGTTCAGGTCGAACGGTGAGCGACCCAATTCGGCGATAGCGCTAATCATGAAAATAATCAGCCCGAGCGGCGAGAGGAGAGCGAACCAGATGTCGCGCTGCGCTTCGGTGATGCCGATAACGCTCATCGTACCGGCCAGGATGGTGGGGATGAGCAGGACAATCACCATCGGGATTTCATAGGCCACCATGTTCGCCACCATGCGGAAAGCGCCCAGCAAGGCATACTTGTTGTTCGACGCCCAGCCGGCCATGATAACCGCCAGCGTGCCAAGCGCCCCCATAGCCACCACGTAGAGCAGACCAACGTTCAGGTCCACGCCGTAAATGTTGGCTGCCAGGGGCAAAATCGCCCACAGCATGATGACGGATGCCGCCGAAAGAACCGGAGCGATGTTGTAAAGCACTTTATCAGCGCCGGCTGGGGTGATGTCCTCTTTAATGACCATTTTGATAATGTCCGCAAATGGCTGAATCAGGCCAAACGGGCCGAGACGGTTGGGGCCGAGGCGGTCCTGGAAGCGAGCCACCACTTTCCGCTCCACCCACACCAGGCCAATATCGAGGACCATTGCAAAGACAACCAGGACGGTGATGCCCACCAGATAGACCAGGACAGTCGCCCATCCAGCCGGAAGCCCCCAGCCGGTCAGAACGCCATTCAGCCAGTCTGCAAGAAAGTTGATAGGATCGTTCCAAAATGACATAAGTCTCTCCTGACACAATGAACAGGCTGAAAGTCACCTTTCAGCCTGTACAGTTCACCCTTGGGAAATCAAACCCACTCCAACATGCCCTTACGCCAGGCATAGACCAGGCCCACAACCAGGATCCCAATAAAAAGCAGCCCTTCCAGCACTGCGAAGAGGGGCAAGAGATTCAAGGACAAAGCCCAGGGGAAAAGGAAAACAGTCTCGACATCGAAAACGAGGAAGACGAGAGCAAAAATATAGTACTGGGCTTTGAACTGCACCCAGGTGTCTCCCACAGTTTCGATACCGCACTCATAGGTGCTTTGCTTGATCGGATTTGGTTTGCGGGGAGAGATAAATCTGGCGATGAGCAAGGGAACAATTGGAACAACAATACCGATGATCAAAAACAGGCCAACGTAAAGCCATTCGTTTTGCATGGGTGCTCCAGAGATAAGGATAAATTGTCATACAAGCGCATGACGAGCACATTTTACCATAAAGGATAGATTTCACGAACGCGATGAACTAAAATTTAATATAAGTTGCATTGCAAAAAGGGCATCTGGCAGGAGATCGACTCACCCATCACTATCCCCCTCCTCCGCCTTGCGCATCGCCTGGAAAGCGGCAATCGCCACTTCCAGCATTTTCTCGTCGGGCTCGCGAGTCGTCAGGCCCTGCAGGGCCAGGCCAGGGGCCGCCAGCGCCCGCACCAGGGGAGAATACATGTGATTTGATGTCCAGCGGATGTATTCATAGGCCAGTCCAGCCACTACCGGAATCAA
Organism: Anaerolineales bacterium; assembly: GCA_034434255.1. GTDB lineage: Bacteria > Chloroflexota > Anaerolineae > Anaerolineales > Villigracilaceae > UBA877. The sequence goes on from DAOTZT010000109.1 coordinate 18,224, forward strand.
CAGCACGCGGCTGACCAGCCGCCAGGCCAGCGGCAAAGGCCCTAGCAGCGAGAACAGGATCAGGGAAAACACCACCAGGGTCAGCAAAAAGGCCGTCCCGCAGCGGGTGTGGACGACGGAAAAGTTCGCCACGGAGGCAGGCGTCAGGTCCGCGCCCGCTTCGTAGGCGTTGATGGTCTTGTGTTCGGCGCCGTGATAGGCAAAGACGCGGCGGATGTCCGGCAGAAACCCAATTCCCCACAGATACGCCAGGAGAAAAACGAGGCGGACGATACCCTCCAGCAAATTGCTCAGCCAGGGAGACCACTGCAGGTAGCGCTCGGTCAACCAGCCCACCCCCGCCGGGGTCAAGAAGAAGATGCCAATGGTGAGCAAAAAAGTCAGGGCGAGGGTGAGGTAGAGCGTGGGGCCTTCGATTTTTTCGTTCTCGCCGGTCTGCAAATTGGCAGCCTCAGTGAGAGCGCGCAGGCCCAAGACGAGGGCATCCCAGAGCAAAATCAGGCCGCGCAGGAAGGGAATCTTCGCCAGTCTGGACTGGTAAATGCCCCCCAGGGGGATCATCCTGACGACAATCGAGCCATCGGGAGCGCGGTTTGCCATGGCGCAGGCCTTGCGGCCGCGCATGAGCACCCCTTCAATCACGGCCTGTCCGCCGTAGGCAATGAGTCGATCTTCCATCCTGTTACCTGGCAGCCTCGCAAACTGGCATCAAACCCGCATCTGTATGCATCGGCGTCTCAGCACTAGGGCTGGAGATTGAGAAAGAAATGCACCAGCGCCTCAATGCCCTTGTACCAGGTGGGCAGGTGCAGTTTTTCGTTCGGGGCGTGGAAATTGTCGTCGGGTAGCCCAAAACCACCGATGACGGACTCAACGCCCAGCAAGTCCTGCATCGTCGCCACAACCGGGATGGAGCCGCCCTCGCGTTTGAAGTAGGGGCGCACGCCCCAGACCGTCTCGAGGGCGCTGGCATACGCCCGCACACCAGGGTTGTCGCGGTCGGAAATGGACGGGTTGCCGCCGTGCATTTCAATGAGTTCCCAGCGCACGGTCTTGGGCGCTTTTTCTTCCAGGTAACGTTTCATCTGCTCATAGACTTCGTGCGGTCTCTGATCGGGGACAAGGCGGCAAGAGATTTTAGCCATCGCCGAGGCCGGGATAATGGTCTTGGGGCCAGAGGCGGTGAAGCCAGAGAGCATCCCGTTCACATCCAGGCTCGGACGTGCGCCGGTGCGCTCATTGGGCGTATAGCCCTCCTCCCCAAACAAGGCCGGTGCCCCGCTCTTCTCCAGGTAATACTGCTCATCAGCGGGAATGCGGGCCAGTTCTGCCCGTTCCTCCGGCGTGAGTTCGCGCACCCTGTCATAAAAGCCAGGCAGGGTGATCCGTCCTTTGGAATCGTGCATCCCCGCGATCAACTCTGCCAGGACGATTGCCGGATTGTGGACAACGCCGCCAAAAATGCCCGAGTGCAGGTCGTTCGGCGGACCGAAGACGCGCAGTTCAAAATAAGCCAGCCCACGCAGGGCATAGGTGATGGTCGGCGCGTCTTTGCCAATCATTCCTGCGTCTGGGTTGAAGGCAAAATCGCAAGCCAGCAGGTCCTTGTGACTGGCGATGAAGTCGGCCAGGCTGGGGGAACCGACCTCCTCCTCGCCCTCGATCAGCCACTTGAGATTAACCGGGATGCCGCCAGTAGCGCGTAATGCTTCCACTGCACTTATCACAGCCAGAATCTGTCCCTTCATGTCCGAAACACCGCGGGCATAGAGATTTTCGCCGCGCGTCGTCGGTTCGAAGGGGCCGCTCTTCCACAGGCTGAGCGGATCCGCCGGTTGAACATCGTAATGGCCGTAAATCAACACCGTCGGCGCACCGGGTACCCCCAGATACTCCCCATAGAGAATAGGATGGTGGGCAGTGGGAAAAATCTGAACTTTCTGCATCCCCACCGCGCGCAACTGATTCACCAGCCACTCAGCAGCCTGGCGCATATCTGCGCCGTGCGCCGGATCTGCCGAAATCGAGGGAATGCGGACCACCTCTTTCAATATGCTGAGAAACTTTTCTTTGTTCTTACGCACATATTTGATGGCGACATCACGTTGTTGAGAAGACATACAGGCTCCTTCTTTGCAAGTGCAGTGGATTGCAGACTGGGCAATACGATTGCCAGATCAAGATTTTAACTTTCCATACAGGAACCAGAACTCATCAGCGGGAAACGCCGGGGCAAGCACGGCTTCCCACACGAACGAATCGGGAACCCAAAACAGTTTCAGCAAGGCGTCAAACTCCTCCACCGAGCGTCTTTCCGGCAGAGAAGGGGGCAATTCTTTGAGCAAAAGGTGCAGGAGGACTCGCCACTGAACCTGTCGCGGGAATTCTGGGCCAAACGTTTCAGGTGACTGACGATAGTCCTCGAGAAAATTCTTCCACAAATCGAGGCGGGCGCGGACCTCGCGCCGGCACTTCGTTTCCCAGGCCGAGCGCCAACGGTGGCGGGCGACCTCCAGCCGGTTGCGGGCATCGGTCAACTGCGCTGCCTGCCTCTCATCCAGTTCCCTGGCCTGTAAACGCCGTTCTGCCAGCAGCAGGCCGCCAATCGTCAGCCGTGGCAGCGACCCGGCACCGCTAAGCGGCCAGTAGAGTTCCGCCGAGAGAAGATACTTCTCTACTTCCTCCACTCCGGAGAGTAAAAAGGCCAGGTCCTGAGCAGCAGTGGGCATAGATCAGGGCTGAGATGTGGCCTGACGCGTCTCCTCGAGGGCGCGGCGGGTTACCAGGTACCACGAGGAAACGGTGTTGAAGCGGTCGGCCGGTTCGAACAACGGAGCGGCCTGCACCCCCAGCACGCGCTCATCCACTGCGTACGTATAGACCGGGAAAAAGAGCGGCAGGGCTGGCAATTCACGGGCAAAGATGACCTGAAAATTACGATACAAGCGCATGCGGGTATCGGGATCGGCAATCACCCGCGCCTGTTCGATGTATTCGCTGGCAGAGCGGTTATCCCACATGGAATAATTTTGTCCGTCTGCCGCCTCGGCCTGATGCCAGAACGGGTAAGGATCGGGGTCATAGGAACGGCTCAAGTCCAGGTCAACCAGGGCAGCCTGATACGTGCGCGGGGTGAGATAGTCATTGAGCAGGGACGAATAAGGCACAGCCTGCAATTTGGCCTCGACGCCAATCGCAGCCCAGTTTTCCTGAATGGTTTGCGCCAACTGGCGGTGGAAGTCGGTATCTGGATACAGCAGGGTAAACGAAAGCGGCCCATCCTCGTTGGCGCGCACGGTGCTATTTGAAGGCAAGAGATACCCTTCTGCTTTCAGCAGTTCCTCGGCTGCGGTCGGGTCAAAAGGCACGCGCGGCACACCGCTGTAATAGGCCCAGGTATCGGGCAGGATGGGCGCGTCCGCCAGAATGGCCTGTCCCTGGAGGAGATGATCAATCATCCACTGACGATTGAGCGCCATCAACAAGGCGCGGCGGACGTTTTTCTGTTGGAAGAAGGGGACCTCCTCGTTCTGAAGATTGAACAGAACCAGACTCAGCCGCGGACTGCGGCTGGAGTAAAACGCCAGGCCCGGCTCCTGCAGCGCTCCCTGCAAGATGTCGCTGGTAATCTGGCCGATTCCCAGCACTTCCCCATTCTGGTAAGCCGCTAAGGCAGAGGGGCCATCCGGATAGTAGCGGAAGACGAACTGCTCGATATAGGGCACCGCGTCGTAATACTGCTCAAAACGGGTCAACACCACCCCCGTCACCTGACCGTTCTCGACCAGCAAACGGTCAAAGCGGTAGGGGCCGCTTCCAACCGGCGCCAGGTTGAACTCAGCCACGCCGATCTGGTCAGCGGGGACCGTCTCGAGCAGATGTTTGGGCAAGACGCCAAACGTCAAATACTCCAGGAAGGGGACGAACGGCTCCGGGATGGTGAACTTGATGTTGCGTTCATCGAGGCGGGTAATTTCAACCGCATCCCACAAGGCGCGCACATCGTCCGAATACGCCGAGAATTGACTGCGCAGCAGATTGAGGGTGAACAGGACATCATCGCTGGTGACTGGAACCCCGTCATGCCAGACCGCGTTCGGGCGCAAGGTGATGTTGTAGATGGTGCCATCAGCAGAAACGCCCCACGACTCAACCAGGTCTGGCTGAGGCATACCGTTCGAATCGAAGCGGAACAAACTGCTGAAAATCAGGCGATCGACATCGCGGTCAGGGGCATTGCTCAAGTCAAAGAGCGGGTTGAGTCGGCCAAAAGAGCCAATCAGCGCCTCAGTATAAATCCCCCCGCTAGACGGTTCCATCGTCGCAGGCGTCAAAGACGGCTGTTGGGTAAGCAACAAAACGGTCACGATAATGAAGGTGACCGCAACAATCAGAATCTGCCAGCGGAGTTTTTTCATAAGAGAATCAAGAAAGGCCGTTCACCGGCTAGAGGGACAACCGGCATGGCCTTTCATCAAAAAATCAGCGGGCGGCCAGGATGATTGAAGCAATCGCCAGGCCGAAGAAGACCACACTGAAGACGATGGTGATGCGGAAGAGCGTCCTCTCAATGCCGCGCCGGGCTGTGAATACGCCTCCGCTATCGGAACCAGAAAGGCCACCCAAACCTGCACCCTTGCTTTGCAGGATAATGCTGGCAATCAAAGCGATTGATGTTAAAATCAACCCGATATTCAAAAAAGTTTCCATTTACTTCCTCCAGAATTTTTAGCCGCCAAATTATACCTGCGAAGCGAGGAAACCGTCAAACCGTTTCTTGCTCATCGCCTTTGACAAAAGGACTGCCATGCACGAACTCACCGTCAACCTTCACATGCACACCGTCTATTCGGATGGCTCAGGCACCCATGCAGACCTGGCGCGTGCTGCCCTGAAAACGGGCGTGGATGTGCTCCTCGTCACCGACCACAATGTCTGGGTCGAGGGCATGGACCGTTACTACCGCGAGGGACGGCAACGCGTCCTGCTATTGTGCGGAGAAGAAATCCACGACCAGGACCGCGACCCGCAGAAAAATCACCTGCTGGTATTGGGCGCCCGCCGCGAACTCGCCCCACTGGCCGATGACCCACAGGCATTGATCCAGGCTGTCAACGCCGCCGGGGGCATTTGCTTTATCGCCCACCCGGTGGACCCCGCTCTGCCCGCCTTTGGCGAAGACGACATTTCCTGGGTCAACTGGGAAGTGCGCGGCTTTACCGGCATCGAACTCTGGAACGGATTCAGCGAACTCAAAAGCGTGGTGCGCGGCAAAGCAGACGGCGTCTTCTACGCCTACTTCCCTGAGGCCATCGCCCGCGGCCCGCTCCCCGCGACGCTTGCCCTGTGGGACCGGCTGCTGGCCAGTGGACAGAGAACGGTGGCGGTGGGCGGCTCGGATGCGCACGCCCGGCCCATGTCTCTGGGCCCGTTGCGGCGAACGGTGTTCCCCTACGAATATCATTTCTCGGCCGTCAATACTCATCTGCTCGTTCCCACGCCGCTGCTGGGCGACGTGGAGCGCGATAGCCAGATGATTTACACCGCGCTGGCAAAGGGCCACTGCTTTGTCGGCTATGACCTGCCCGCCCCGACGCGCGGTTTCCGCTTCACCGCCCAGGGGAAGGAACAAAACGCCATCATGGGAGATGAAATCAAAGCAGAAGACGCCCTCACCTTACAGGTTCTCCTGCCAGCCCCGGCGCACCAGATCCGCTTGTTGAAGGACGGGAAAGTCATCCGTCAGAGACGCGGCCATGCGCTGACGCACATCACCGACGAACCGGGCGTTTATCGGGTGGAGGCCTATCGGCACTTTCTTGGGCGGCTGCGCGGCTGGATTTTCAGCAATCCTATTTATGTCCGCTGAGAAGCAGAGAGAACAGAAAACGCGATTCCGGGAGAGCGCCAAAAACATCCCCACGATAATCAGTGTCCATCTGTGTCCATCTGTGTTCATCTGTGTTCATCTGTGTTCATGTGTGTCCATCTGTGTCCATCTGTGTTCATCTGTGTTCATCTGTGGCTGAAGTCCCCCTTGATCTCCGTTGATCTGCGGTCCGCCCTCCCCAAAATCACCTTTTTGGCGTAAAATACCGCTCGTTTGCGTCGCGCCCGTGCGCGCGGCGCCCTTCCGCCCCCGGCTTCACCCACGGTGTTGACCGGGAGCATATCCCAAGGAAAGGAGGTCAATCCCAATGCGTAAATACGAGTTAGTGTGCATCGTCCACCCTGACCAGGATGAGGCCGCGTTTAACGGCATCATCGAGAAAATCAAGGGCTGGGTCGTCGAAGCCGGCGGCAGCGTGGATAAAGTGGATGTTTGGGGCCGCAAACCTCTGGCCTACAAAATCCGCAAGCAGAAAGAAGGCCAGTACGTGCTCTTCAACATCACGCTCCCGGCAGCAGCCGCTCCTGCACTCGACCAGAATCTGCATTACCTGGAAACGGTCATCCGCTACATGCTCATCGTGGTTGACTAAATAAAGGTGCATTTTCTCGAGAGCCTGGCAGGACAGGTAAGTTGTAGGAGAGTTCTATGAGTCGAGGATTGAACAAAGTTATGCTGATTGGGAACGTCGGACGAGAGCCCGAAATGCGCTACACGCCTTCTGGCCGTCCAGTGACCACATTTACCGTCGCGACCAGCCGTTCGTGGAGTAGCGCCGATGGCGAACGTCATACCGAAACCGAATGGTTTAACATCGTTACCTGGGGCAACCTGGCCGAGATTTGCAAGCAATACCTTACCAAAGGGCAGCAAGTCTATCTGGAAGGTCGTCTGAAAACCCGCCGCTGGGAAGATAAAGAAGGTGTGAAACACACCACCGTGGAGGTCGTTGCCTCGGAAATGATGATGCTCGGCGAACGTCGCGATGTCTCCAATCATGCAGCCCCGGTTGAAGAACCGCTCATCGAATCCGAAGAACAAGCCGAAGGGGAAGATGAATTTCCTTTCTAAGGCTGTAGAAGTTCAAATTGAATGACCATGTGTCATTCTGTTGTGGAGAAAGAATCCTATGGAACAAATCAACGAACGAGACATGGAACAAGGACAGGAACACCATTACTACGCGCGTCCAAAAATCTGCCAGTTCTGTGCCGATAAACATTTGCCGATTGACTACAAGCAGGTTGACATCCTTCGCCGCTTCATCACCGAGGAAGGCAAAATTCGTCCGCGTCGCCAGACCGGCACCTGCGCCAAGCATCAACGGCGACTGGCCCTGGAGATCAAACGCGCCCGTCACATTGCGCTCCTCCCCTTCCATGATACAGGCGAAGACTATTAATCCCCCAACACGGGAATGACTTTTCATTCCCCATCAATTTTATTCCCCTGAACGATGGGCAGGCGCCCGATATGGTGCAGTTCGGCACAATCCAACGCCTGCCCGTCGTTCCATGAGGTCACTATGGCGAACCGCAAGACTCCCAAAGTAATCAACAAGAAACACCAAGCCCGCCTGGCACGTGAGCGCAAGCAGGTACGCATTATCACCATCGCATCCATCGTCATCCTGGCTGTCGTCTTCCTGAGCATTCTGTATGGCATTCTGGATGCCACCGTCTTGCTCAACTACAAGCCCATCGTCAAGGTCAACGGCGAATCGGTAAGCGTGCACGAGTTTCAAGTCCGCGTGCGGGTGGCCCGCCAGGAGTTAATTGACAAGTTCATGCAATACTACCAGTTGCTCTCCATGTTTGGCGGCGATCCCACGCAAGACACCACGCTGCTGCAAATCAGCCAACAACTCAACAACTCTACCGAACTGGGCTATCAGGTCCTGCAACAGATTGAAAACGAACTGCTCATCCGCCAGTACGCGCAGCAAAACGGCATTGTCATCAGCCCGGAAGAAGTAGACGAGGTGATTAAAAACACCTTCCGCTTCTACCCGAACGGGACCCCCACCCCCACCCTGACCAGCACGCCGGTTACATTTTCCACTCTTTCGGCGCTGCAACTGGACCTGGTCACGGCGACCCCCACGCTGACTCCCACCGTCACCCGTACCCCCGGTCCGACCCCCACGCAGGCGCCCACGCGTACCCCGGCGCCCACTGCCACTCCCATGACCCAGGAAGGCTTCAACGAACTCTACCAAAAGGGCCTCGACTATTACGCCAAACTGGGCGTCACCGAGGAAATGTTCCGGCGCATCTTCTTTGAACAGAGTTTGTACGACGAACGCGTCAAAGCCCTGGTGACAGCCGATGTGCCCCACGAGGTCGAAAAAGTGTGGGCGCGTCATATCCTGGTTCAAGACGAAGAGACCGCCAAGACGGTGCGCACGCTCCTGCTGGCCGGTGGAGATTTTTCCACCCTGGCCGCTGCCTACTCCATTGACCCGGCCGTCAAGACCAACAACGGCGACCTGGGATGGTTTGGGCGAGGCGAAACTCAATGGGGAGAGAACTTTGAAACCGCCGCGTTCGGCCTGGAAATCGGCGCCATCAGCGAGCCAGTTGCCTCGGACTATGGCTATCACATCATCCAGGTCATCGGCCACGAGAACCGTCCTCTGACCGAGGAAGAATATCAAAATGCCGTGGATCAGGCCTTCAATGCCTGGCTGGAAGAGCAGCGGGCCGCGGCCACCATCGAAGAATTGCCCGGCTGGGAAAAGTACGTGCCCATCGAGCCGACCCTGCAACAAGCCTTCGACGACATGGCTGCCACCGAGACCGCTCTGGCTCCCACCTATGCCGCAGAACAACAAACTTACGAAGCACAACTGGCATTGACGCCGTCGGCCACTCCCCTGCCCCCCACCCCCACACCGTAACAAACAAAAACTCCCGGACACCACGCCGGGAGTTTTTTATTCGCATGATTTAGCCACAGATTACACAGATTACACAGATAAGCCACAGATTACACAGATTACACAGATGAGCCACAGATTACACAGATTTTGCCTCTTGTGGAAATTTTGGCTACCCGTGGCTTATTTCAGGTATTCGTCTGAGACCTGATCCAGCCGCAGACTGATGACCTGGCTGGCCGAATCGCGTCCCATCGTGATGCCATAAATCACATCGGCGGCCTGAACCGTGTTGCGGTTATGCGTAATAATGACGAATTGCGTCTCGCGGCTCAACTCCATCAACAGGTCACGGAAGCGGCCTACATTGGCTTCGTCCAGCATCGCATCCACTTCGTCCATCACGCAAACCGGCGTCGGCGAGACTTTCAGCAGCGCAAAGACCAGCGCAATCGCCGTCAGGCTGCGCTCGCCGCCCGAAAGGAGCGAAAGCCCCTGCTCACGTCGCCCCGGCAAGCGCGCCTCAATTTCAATCCCCGTTTCAGTCAGATTATCAGGATCGGTCAACGTGAGACGCGCCGAACCGCCGCCAAACAGCCGGTGAAAAATCTTGTGGAACTCATCCGCCACCTGCTCAAACGTCCGCCGGAACTCGCGCCGGGTGACCTCGTCCAGTTCGGCGATAACCTGCTTCAGGTCATCCTCGGCTTTGTGTAAATCAGCCAACTGGGCAGTCAGAAAGGCGTGCCGTTCCTTGACCGCCTGATATTCCTGTTGGGCCTCTGGATTGACTGCACCCATCCGACGCAGCAAGGCTTTCTGACGTGTCAGCGTCTCCTCCAGAGCGGGATCTAATTCGGCAACGACCGGCAATTGTTCGACCATCCCATCCAGCGGAAGAGGGACAGGGCCTGCGATATTGGCGGCATAATCGAACATCACCAGGCCGAAATCATCCTCGATTTTGTTGCGCAGAGATTCCAGGGCTTCCTGTTTGCGCCCCAGTTCAATCTGCAACTGATTATACAGGCGTTCCACCCGCGCCAGCGTCGCCTGCTTCTCAGCCTCCTGCACCTGCAATGCGGCTTCCTGACGTTCGGCCTCTTCCAATTCCTTCTCGGCTGGAGCAATCAGTGCAGCCAGTTCTTCCAGTTGGGCATTGAATGCAATTGCCTTGTCGTGTAACGCCGTGCGCTCGGTCTCCAGATGAGCCAGGTTGTTCTGAATCTCGGCCAATTGCGCTTCGATCGCCGCCTTTTGGCGCACCAGCGTTTCAACCGCCTGCGTGCGCTCAGCCAAACGGGTACGGGCATTGCCCGCCGATTGTTGCGCCGCGGCCAGACGCGCGGTCCAATGTGTGACCTGACCCTGCAATTCATCCAGCACAACGCCCGCCAGGGCCGCCGTCTTTTGCCGGAGCGCTTCCTGAGCAGCAGCAAAGGCTTCTTCATCACGGGCCAAAGCAGCAGCCGATTGGGCACGCTCTTTTTCAGCCTGTTCAATTTCAGCCTGGAGGGCCGTTTTCTGTGTTTTTTGCCACTCCCATTGCCGCCGGGCTGCTTCTTCCCGCAGACGTGCCTGCTGCTCGGCCTGACGAGCCGCTTCGAGGGTGCGTCGCTGTTCTTTCTCGGTGTGAATGCGGCGCTCGACCTCCGCCTGGGCGGTGCGCAATTCGGACGTCAGCCGGGTGAGGTCGGCGCCCAGGTTTTCCATCTGACGGCGGAGGCCCGCCAGGGCTTCTTGCAATTCGCGGCGTTGACGAGGGCGGCTCAACACCGCTGATTTGGCCGGTTTGCCAGCCAATACCGGCCCGCTGGCATGAAACACTTCTCCTTTCAAGGTGACGGCCCGCACTGCCGCCGGTTGACCGGCCAACACCCGCCGGGCGGTTTTCCGATCTTCAACCACAATGACCTGCCCGAGCAGGAGGTCCACAGCCGGGCGCAGTTCGGCCGGGGCGCGGATCAGGTCAGCCGCCACCCCCAGCACCTGGCCGCCAGCCTGAACCGGCAACGTTTCGGCAGGGGTGATCCAATCCAGGGGCAGGAGAAAGGCCCGCCCGCTGGCATCACTTTGCAACAGGTCGAGGGCTTGCTCGGCATCGGCCCCCGATTGGAGCAGGATGGCGTCGGTGTAATCGCCCAAGGCGGCTGCAATGGCGAGTTCGAGTTCTGCAGGGACGTCGAGAGCCGCAGCCAGGGCACCTTTGGCCCCATTCAGGCGAGCCTGACGGGCCGCTTCGAGCAGCAGACGGGCGCCATCGGCCAGGCCAGAAGCCGATCGTTCGGCTTGCTCCAGCACATCGAGTTGGGCCTGCAGACGGGCCTGCTCAGCCTGTTTGGCGTTGCGCTCGGCCTCTTTTTGCTTTAACTGGGCTTCCAACTCAGTCACACGGCGACGAGCAGCCTCCACCTCTTCCTGGATTTTCTGCAAGGCGGCTTCGGCCTGGTGACGTTTTTCGACCAGCAGGCGCGTTTCGGCAGTCTGTTTTTCGAGTTCTGCCGCGGCGGAGGCAATGGCATCGTCGGAGGAGATCAGTTTGCGATGTTGGGTTTCAATGCGAGCGGCAATCTCTTCCAGGCGGGCTTGCAGGGTGGCGCGTCGGTTGGCAAGTTGCTCCATTTGGCGGCGAGCCGTTTCCAGGTCGGTCGCGAGACGGGCGCGCTGGGCCTGGGCCGCCTCTAAGGCCTGTCGGGCAGAGGCCAGTTGCGCCTCGGCTTCCTGCAAATCGGTTTCACATCGCGCTCGTTCGGCCTCGGCTTCAGCACGTCGTTCCCCAGCCAGCCGGATTTCTTCTTCGATGCGCCCACGTTCGAGTTCAAGAGATTGTTGCCGATCGAGCAAGGAACGTTGACGTTCTTCGAGGACAGCCAGATCGCTGCTGATCGATTCCCGCCCAGCGTGCAATTGGGCGGATTGCCGGTGCCATGAGTTGAGCCGCCCGCGCAGACCGTTCAGACGATCGCGGAACGAAGTGTATTGCTGCCGAATGTCCTGGTAAGCCTGACGAGTTTGCTTGAGACGCTCTTCTTGCTGACGAACGGCTTCGAGGGCATCGGCCAGTTCCCGTTGGGCACGGTGCCAGTGGTAGCCATACCATTCTCGCAGTGAGGCACGCAGGTCGGCCTGCACCTGGGCATATTCCTGGGCACGCGCAGCCTGGCGCTCGAGGCTGCGCAAGCGGGGTTCGAGTTCGGCGAGGATGTCGAGAACCCGGTCGAGGTTGCGGTGGGTGGTCTCAAGGCGGCGCAAGGCTTCTTCGCGGCGGGCGCGGTAGAGGCCGATTCCGGCAGCCTCTTCGAAGAGGCGGCGACGCTCATCGGCTTTGAGGGCGAGCGAAGCATCTACCAGGCCCTGCCCCAGGATGGTGTAGGTGCGTTCTGCAAGGCCAGACTGGGCCAGCAGTTCGTTGATGTCGCGCAGGCGGACTTGTTGGCCGTTGAGCAGGTATTCGTTGCGGCCATCACGATAGGCCCGGCGCGAGAGGGCGACTTCAGAAAAGTCCACCGGCAGCCAGCCGTCGGAGTTGTCAAAGGTGACCGTGACCGAGGCCATGCCCGAACGGGGGCGCTGTTCAGAGCCGGCAAAAATCATGTCCTCGGTCTTTTTGGCGCGCAGGACGCTGTAGGATTGCTCTCCCAGCACCCAGCGCAGCGCATCGGCGATGTTGGACTTGCCAGAGCCATTGGGGCCAACAATGGCGGTGATTCCTTCAGCAAATTCGAAGTTGACCCGCGAGGCAAAGGTTTTGTAACCGTGAAGTTCGAGAGATTTGAGACGAAGAGGCATGGAGAATCAGTCAGAGAGCGAAATTTCAGGAGGATGCGAGGTTTTCCAGAGCATTTTGGGCAGCGTTGCGGGCAGCGATTTGTTTGCTGGGGCCACGACCGCGGCCATAGACTTTTCCGTTGATGTGCACTTCCACTTCGAATTGCGGTTGATGGTCGGGGCCGCTCGATTGGACGGTGACGTATTTGGGCAGGCCGTAATGTTGGGCCTGCGACCATTCCTGCAAGCGGCTTTTGGGGTCAGAGATGGCCGGGTTGGTGACGAGTTTTTCAGCGGCTTTTTGGAAGAACGGGAAGACGAAGTCGCTGACGGCTTCAATGCCCGCCTGGAGGTAAAGGGCACCCACCAGGGCTTCGAAAGCAGCGCAAAGGATGACATCGCGCTGACGGGCGCCGGCAGCCGCTTCCCCCCGTCCCAGGCGGAGGGCGCGTCCCAGGTCAATCTGACGAGCAAACTCGGCCAGTTGCTCGGTGCGGACAAGGGCCGAGCGCATTCGCGTTAAACTACCCTCGTCCATTTCAGGAAAGTGGTTGTAGAGCCACGCGCCACTCAGAAAATCGAGGACAGCGTCGCCCAGGAATTCGAGGCGCTCGTTGTCTTCGATCGCTTCCGGGTGCTCATTGACGTAGGAGCGGTGCGTCAGAGCGCGGGCCAGGATGAGTTTGTCTTTGAAGGGAAGTCCCAAACGCTGGAGAAACGCGCCGGGGGATTCCTCTGTTTCGTCATTGGCCAGCATGGGTGAGGAAAGCCTCCCGGAACAAAAGGAGCGCCAGACCCTCTGACAGACAGGCGAAGATGGGGCTCGCGATCACTTTGTTCCTGTGGTGATTTTGACTGATTGTAACCTATCTGCGTTTGTTTTACTACGCCCAACGCAGATAACGCGGCTCGGCAAGGCGATTGGCATATTCGCCATGATACTTTTCGGGCATTAAGGCCACAATCTGGCCCATGATTTCATCGGCCATGGCCTGGCGCAAGGAAGGGGTCACGCGTTCGCCGTCAGGGTCCAGGTAAAAGGGGCGTCCAACGCGAACGTGGAAGTCGGTCCGCCGCAGGCGCTTGAGATTGGTCGTGAAGTTTTCTCCGCCCCAGTGAGCGAGGGGCAGAATGGGAGCGCCGGAGCGGAGGGCGATGGTGACGACGCCCGGCTGGCCGCGCAACAAGCGTCCGTCGTAAGAACGGGTTCCTTCGGGGGCAATGACCAGAATTTTACCTGCTTCGAGCACCTCCAGGCAGCGACGGATGGCCATCAGGTCGGCTTCGCCGCGCCGCACGGGAATGGCCTCCCACAGGTCAAACAGCCAGCCCATGAAAGGACTGTCCCAGGTTTCAATTTTTGCCAGGCCCACCATCTTGCGCGGCTGGAGATGAGTAAACAAAAGCGGGACCTCCAGCGAATTGATGTGGTTGGCAACCAGAATCAACGGACCGTGCAATGGGACTTTGCTGAAATCTGTTTTGTCAATGCGGCAAAGCACGCTTGTTCCCAGGCGAATCACGCCATTGAGCAAAGAGAAAATTTGCTTTTTCATGCTGGTTTGCTGGTAATGAAGTCAATTTGGGCCGGAAGAATTTCGATGGTGAGTTCCTGACCGGCGTAGCAGACCGTTTCGCCGTCGCAGTGGACCGGCAACGTTCCCTGCTCGGCCACCACATGAACCCGCCGCGCCTGATGCATGCTGACTTCTTTTTGGGTCGCCTGGGTGCCCTTCATGAAGTAGGGAATCAGGGCAAAGATGCGCGGACGGCTGGCACTGCGTGCCAGGCAAATATCGAAGACGCCGTCCGCCGGGTCACCATTAGGGGCAAAGAAAAAGCCACCCCCCATGCGCTTGCCGTTCATGATGGAAATCATGAGCGGTGAGACGTGCATTTCTTGCTCGTCCAGGACCAGTTTCACATGCGGGGCTTTGTAGTAAATAAACACCGTCTCAATCGCGGCGATGAGATAAAGAAGCAAGCCGCGGGTCCAGCGGATATTCGCCGCGACGAAGCTGGTAGCGGCGTCGAAACCGATTCCCACCCCGTTGCCAAAATAACGCCCATCGGGGTAATCCCCACCCTTGACCAGGCCGACATCCATGCGGCGGCGATAATTTTCGGCCAGCACTTTGCAGCCGGCTTGAATGCCACCCGGGATCCCCATGCCATAGGCAAAGTCATTGCCGGTTCCCACGGCAATGATCCCCATGGCGGTATGGTTAAAACCAGCCTGACGGGCACGCATCAGGCCATTGAGGACCTCGTTGGCAGTTCCATCGCCACTGGCAACGACCACCGCGTCATATTGCTGGCGCGCAGCCTGTTCAGCCAAATCGGCAGCATGCCAGGGACGCTCGGTCAGGACGAGACGATAGTCAATGCGATACTCTTTCAGTTTTTGCTCTAACTCGGGCAGATGGTGCCCGGCATATCCTCGCCCGGAAATCGGATTGACAATCAGCAAGATAGACATATTCCTCTCCGAAAAATGTTGTTGAAGCAGCCACAAACGGTAGGCGCAATTGTACATGAGAATAGGAGAAAAAACAGAGAAATCTGACGCCAACAACGGACACCAAGTGTCGCCCCTGATGGCCAGTAGAGTGCTTTCCCCAGGCACAGGATGCGGGCATTGCGCCCGGAGTAAAAGACTTTGCAGGTGTTTGCAACAGCGCCGATGGTTTCTGATAAAATTACCGCCGCCATGTTAATTTTATTGCCGATTCTGATC
The DNA here is from genome assembly GCA_034434255.1 of Anaerolineales bacterium. Lineage (GTDB taxonomy): Bacteria > Chloroflexota > Anaerolineae > Anaerolineales > Villigracilaceae > UBA877. Next base: position 33,497 of record DAOTZT010000109.1, read on the forward strand.
TTTACCCTGGCCGCCTTCCTCCTCCTGATGGTGGAATTTTTCCGCTTGAAGTTCAGATATTCATGGCTGGTGGCCGTCTCAGGAGCGATGCTGGCGCTGGTTGCTGTTTTCCTGTGGCAGATTCGATTCCCGAATACCTTCTTTTTGCCTGCCTGGCAACCCGTTTCAGTTTTCAACTACCGTCCGCACTGGCGCATTGACTCGGTCTCCTGGCCCTATGCCATGGGGATCGCAGCCCTCACGCTTGCCGTCGTGTTGACTTCGCCGGTGCGGAACGAAAATCGCCCGTTCATTTGGGCAGGGACTCTTCTGCTGGCTGCGTTTGGCATTTCTGCCGCAGCCGCCGCCGATCCACTGACCCTGGTCATGGTTTGGGCAGTCTTCGATCTGACCGAACTGGCTACGATGATCGGTTCGGTCAACGAAGAGAACAGCATCCGCAATATCATTCTTGCCTACACCATGCGGCTGCTGGGAATGGGGTTCTTGATCCTGGCCATCGAGGCCCAGCAATCTGCCCATTTACCGCTGGAATTCGCGGATTTCTCTCAGGTTTCTGGCCTGCTCCTCCTGATGGGAACAGGCCTGCGCCTGGGAATTTTGCCGCTTCGCTTGCCGTATCAGAGCGAAAGCGTTTTACGTCGCGGCTTTGGAACGACCTTGCGCCTCATCTCGGCGGCAATCAGCCTCTCGGTATTGGGAAAAATCCCTGTCTCGTCCATTTCTTCTCCGTTACAACCCTATCTGTTGATTTTGACCGCCCTGCCCGCTCTCTACGCCGGCTGGATGTGGCTGCGTTCTTCCGATGAACTGATCGGCCGTCCATTCTGGGTGCTCGGCCTGGCCGCACTTTCTATCGCGACAACCCTGTTGGGAAATCCCCTGAGCAGCGCAGGATGGGGAATAGCATTGCTCGCCGGCGGCTTGCTCTTTTTGTACTCCGCGCGCCAGCGCAGACTGATTTGGTTGATTCTGCCTGGCTTGTGGGCGCTTTCGGGACTGCCATTCTCAGCAACGGCCATCGTCTGGAGCAACAACACAACCACGTGGTTCTTTACTCTGCCCTTTCTTCTCGCCCAGTCGCTCTTCCTGGCAGGCTTTCTCCGCCATGCCTTGCATCCTGGCGAGTCCAGTTTTGAATCGCAGGAGAAATGGGGACGCATCATTTATCCAGTCGGTCTCTTCCTGCTGGCTGTCGTAGTTGTTCTCTGCGGCCTTTGGGGCTGGGAGGGAGCCGCCCGCGTCGGGCAGTGGGGACAAAGCCTGCTGGCCTCGGTCATCGGCGCAGCCTTCTTTCTCCTGGCAGTACGGTTTCTACATCATTCCGCCCGGACTCCGGCGCAATGGGGCGATGTCATTCGTTTGAACTGGCTGTATCGCAGCATTGACGCATTCTCTCACATCCTCGAAAACATAGCACTCTTTCTCACCAATTTACTAGAGGGCGAAGGAGGCATTCTCTGGTCATTTCTTCTGTTAGTCTTGCTGGTCACGCTGATTGCCTCAGGAGGCCGCTAATGCTGGTGGCAAACTGGTTTGCGCTCCTCGTCCTGTTTATTGCTGCGACCGGTCTTTTCCTCGCCCGCACCTGGCGCTGGCAGATCATTTTCACCGCCGTGCAATATGCCACGGTCTTTTGGTTTGTACAAACACAAGCAGGAATCGCCATAGGCGCGGTCAAATTGATTACCGGCTGGATGGTATGCGCTGTGATTGTTCTCTCCCACCCCGGATCAACCTCGAGCGAAGAAAAAGAAGCACTCTTGCCGCCGGAACAATTCTTTCGATTGGTGACCATCAGCATCGCCCTGGCCCTCTCGCTGGCCGCAGCGGGCAATCTGAGCAACTGGCTGGGTGTCTCCTTCCCACTGGCGTGGGGCGCTTTGTTTCTGATTGGAACCGGCCTGATCGTCCTAGGCTTCACTTCGCAACCATTCCGTATCATCCTTGGACTTTTGACCACGCTGGCAGGTTTTGAGATGGTTTACGTTACCGTCGAAAAATCTGTCCTGGTAGCCGGCTTGCTGGCAGGCGTCAATTTGAGCCTGGGACTGGTAGGAGCCTACTATCTCACCCTGCAAGCACAGGAGGAGACGGAATGAATGCCCCCTTCATATGGATTTTTTTGCCTGCCGCACTGGCGATTTTGCTCCTGCTCTTCCGCAATGCACGCTTGAACGCCATCATCGGCGGGTTCTTCTGCCTCTTCCTGGCCATCACTGCCTTTTTGCTCCCGATCGACGCTGCCCTGAGCCTCGGCCAGTTCAATCTCAAAATTGCACCTGCAGTCAATCTGCTGGGCCGTCGCCTGACCCTGGAAAACGCCGATCGTGCCTTGCTGGTTTTCCTTTACGGGATGACCTCCCTCTGGTTCCTCGCTTCTGCTTCAGTTGAGACAAAACCGCACTTTGTCCCGACAGGACTTGTACTCACTGCCCTGTTGATTTCTGCCCTGGCCGTTGAGCCATTCCTGTACGCGGCCCTTCTCATTGAACTTGCTGTTCTCTTCATCACGCTCATCCTCGCTGCCAGCACGCATCGTCCAGGAAAAGGCGCCCTGCGTTTTCTCATCTTCCAGACCCTGGCCTTGCCATTTATTCTCTTTTCTGGCTGGCTGCTGACCGGTCTGGAAGCGAATCCCGGAGACGTGGCCTCCGTTACCCGTGCCGTGACTTTACTGGGGCTGGGTTTCTCATTGCTCCTGGCTGTTTTCCCCTTCTACACCTGGATTCCCATGCTGGCAGAAGAAAATCCCCCTTACCTCATCGGTTTCATCCTGTGGACACTGACCACCATTTCCACCTTTTTCGGGCTTGGTTTCCTGGACCGATATACCTGGCTCCGCGAATCCCCGGATTTTCTCACCGCCTTGCAACTCGTCAGCGTGGTGATGATTGCCAGCGGCGGGCTGCTGGCTGCCTTTCAACGTCACCTGGGGCGCCTGTTCGGCTACGCAGTCATCATAGAAACCGGTTTCTCCCTGTTTGCCATTGGCCTGGGCGGTCAGTACGGCTTCACATCCTTCCTGCTGCTTCTCGTCCCGCGCGCCCTTGCCCTCGCCCTGTGGGCCTACACATTGAGCATCCTGACAGCAAATTCTCCCAAAATGGAATTAGAAGCGCTCAGGTCAGCAGGCCGTTCGCGTCCCTATGCAGCAGTCGCCCTGGCGCTCGCCATTCTTTCGCTCTCCGGCCTGCCCATGCTCGCCTCGTTTGCGGCCCATCTGGCCATCTGGAACGCGGCTGCTGACCTCTCTTTTTCCCTGGCAATCTGGATCTTGATCGGTAGTTTTGGCCTCACCATAGCCACCCTGCGCATTCTCTTCAACCTGTTTGTCCCTTCGGAAAACACCCCCTGGCAAACACAAGAGACCTGGGGACAAAAGATTTTTCTCTCCCTCGGCGGTCTGGCCATGTTCCTGTTTGGACTATTCCCGCAATGGGCAATCGCCCTGTGGACCACGCTCCCCCCGCTTTTCCAACGATTGGGTCAATAATATCCCCTCACTCAGGAGAAAAATATGCGACTGGAAGACCTCAACTGGATGGATGTCCAGGAATACCTCAAACATGACGACCGTCTTATCCTCATTCTCGGCGCCTGTGAACAACACGGCTACCTGAGTCTGCTCACCGACATCAAAATTCCTCTTGCTCTGGCCGACGCTGCCTCCCAACAGACCGGTGTGCTGGTGGCTCCCCCCCTTAATTTCGGTTCCAGCCCTTACTTCCTGGCATATCCGGGCACCATCAGCCTGCGCCTCTCGACCTTGTTGGATGCCATTGAAGACATTGTTCGGTCAGTACACCGCCAGGGATTCCGGCGCCTGCTGATTCTGAACGGTCACGGTGGCAACACTGGAGCAAAAGCCCGCCTGACAGAACTGGTCAACGAACTCACCGACCTCAAAATCAACTGGTACGAATGGTGGAAGTCTCACAGCATCGAAGCAGTCGCTTTGAAACATGAAATCAAACCAGAGCATGCCAACTGGCTGGAAGCCTTCCCGTTTACCATCGTCAGCGATCTTCCAGAAGAAGAAAAAATTCCGCCATTTGTCCCATCGGCCATCATGAACGCGGAAACCACGCGCCAGGTCTATGGTGACGGCTCCTTTGGCGGGAAATACCAGGTAGCCGAGACGATTATGCAAGAAGTATTCGACGCTGCCCTGGCCGATATTTTGCAACTGCTCCAATTCGACCAGGGAGAGTGACCGCGAGTATTTCCTGCTGCATTGCATAACGTCGGTTTAAGATCAGCCGAACAAACATCCCGACGCTTGGTTGTGCTGCCAGAATCTTGCCTGCTCAATCGTCGGCACGTATCGAACAGGCTCTCAGGGCCTGTTCTGCGCTCAGGTTGAAGAATTCGCGCCGTACGCAGGCAGGCTGCAAACTCAATTTGACGGTTACGGGTAAAAAAATCTCGGTCAGCATCCCACCACTCCACGTTCCCCGTATCCTCCCCGTCACCCATGCTATAATCCACTACGCTAACCCGCGCACTCTCTGCTAATTTCTCCTCGTGTTCTCGCAACAAACCGAGGGTAAAAACTTCTTCGGAGGCAACCCGATGGATTTTGAGCAACTCATCAAACGGCTCGACTGGCTGGATGAAGAACGCCGTAAAGATAAAACTGCAATTGCCACGCTTCAGGAACAAATCAAAAGCCTGGAGGGTGATCTCAATGCCGCCCAAAAGAAAATCAAAGAACTGCAAACCCAACTCGATCAAGTCAGCACGACCCCAGCCCGCCTGGAACAAATTGAGGCAGCGCTGACCCGACAGCGTACTGACCTGGTCAAACAAATCGAAGCGATAGACGCCTCGGCCAAAAAAGCCCTGCAGGAGGCCGACAAACGCTATCAGGAACAATTCGCCGCCCTGACAGCCGCTACTGCCGAAGTTCACCGCTATAAAGAACCGATCGCCGAACTCAAACGTGAACTCAAAACCGTCGCAGCGGAGGAATCTCGCCGCAACAAAGCAATGACCGAGTGGGAAACCCGTCTGCAAGCCATCTTCACCCTGGCCGAGAACGTCGAACGGACCATCAAAGTCGCCGAAGAAGCCCGCCAGAAAGAGTCGCGCCGCCTGGCCGATCTGGCTGGCGACCTGAATGCCGCCCGCAAACGCCTCGACGAAGTGCGTGAGAAGCACGAACTCTTCACCGACGACCTGCGCCGCCTCGAAACCCGCATCAACGAACTGCTGACCAGTGAAACCGAGCGACGGCAGGCACAAATGAACTTCATCGAAACCCAATCCCGCATCCAGGTCGAACGAGACCGCGAATGGAAACTCTGGCAGGAAAGTTTGCAGACCAGCCAGAAACAGATCCAAAGCATCGAAAACATCCCCCAGGAATGGGAAATCGCCCAGCGGGCCGTTAAGCGCACTCAGGAAGCCTATGAAGAAATGGTCCAAAAATTCGAGCGCCGCATCAACGAAATTTCCGAAATGCAGCGTCTGGCCGAAGACCGTTTCCGCCAGGAATGGGTCACCTTCAAAGCCGACAACCAAAAACGCTGGACCTCCTACACCCTCACCCAGGACGAAGCCCGCAAAGACTTGCAGGCCAGCGTGGAAAAGATTCGCGCCCAAATTGCCGCCATCGAAGACCAGGTACAGACCCAGCAAGACATCTTCCAGCAAACACAAGAAGCCAACGAGCAACTCTTACAAGGCATGCTGGCCCAAATCCATGAAGTGCTGTCGGCCTACGAGCGAATCGTCTCGACCAGGTAATCACTTCCGACCTGCCATCTTCCTCCTCGCGAGAAACTATGCACGTCATCGGCACCGCCGGCCACGTAGATCACGGCAAAACTACCCTCATTACCGCCCTGACCGGCATTAACCCCGATCGGCTCAAAGAAGAACAGCAACGCCAGATGACCATTGACCTGGGCTTTGCCTGGCTCACCCTGCCAGGCGGAGAGGAAGTCGGCATCGTGGACGTTCCCGGCCATCGCGACTTCATCGAGAACATGCTGGCCGGCGTGGGCGGGATTGACGCCGCCCTGCTGGTCATCGCCGCCGACGAGGGCGTCATGCCACAAACCCGCGAACACCTCGCCATTCTCGATCTCCTTCAAATCCCCGCCGGCGTGGTTGCCATCACAAAAATTGACCTGATAGACGAGCCTGAATGGCTCGACCTGCTCGAGGCAGACATCCGCGCCATCCTGCGCGGAACCGCTCTGCAAGACGCGCCCATCGTCCGCGTTTCTGCTCAGACCCGCGCCGGTTTCCCCGCCCTGTTACAGACCCTCAGCCTGATCCTGCAAAACCGGCCTCCCCGCCCCGATCTCGGTCGCCCGCGCCTGCCAATAGACCGCGTCTTCACCATGCCTGGGTTTGGCACCGTCGTCACCGGCACCCTGACCGACGGCAGTCTGCGCCTCGGCGACGAGGTAGAAATCCTGCCTGCTGGCCTGCGGGGACGCATTCGCGGCCTGCAAACCCACCGCCGCAAAGAAGACATCTCCACCCCCGGCTCGCGCACCGCCGTCAACCTGAGCGGGGTGGAGACCGGGCAAATCCGGCGGGGAGACGTGCTCGCCCACCCTGGCCGGTACCAGCCCACCCGTCGGCTCGACGTCCATTTCCGTCTCCTGGCTGACGCCTCCCCCCTCCAGCATCACACCGAGGTCAAACTCTTCCTCGGCACCGCTGAAACCATTGCCAACGTTCGCTTGCTGGCAAAAGAAATCCTCCAGCCCGGCGAAACCGGCTGGCTGCAACTCGACCTGCGCGCCCCGCTCGTTGCCGTCCGCGGAGACCGATTCATCCTGCGCCGCCCCTCCCCCGCAGAAACGCTCGGCGGCGGCGTGGTGGTGGACGCTCATCCCCGGAACCGGCACAAACGATTCGATGCCTCTGTCCTTCAGTCGCTGCAGGCGCTGGCCAAAGGTTCCCCGGCGGACGTGCTGATGGAGGCGGCCCAGGCCCTCGGTCCGGCCACGTGGGCAGACCTGTTCGCCCGTTCCCGGCTGGAAGAGTCGCGGGCGCGTTCTGCCCTGCAAGAATTGCTCCAGACCGGTCAACTCATTCAACTGGAAGAATTCTTCCTCAGCGCCAGTCACTGGCAAACGCTCCTCGGAAATGCTCAGGCTGCCCTCGCCGCCTACCACCGCGCCTACCCGTTGCGACGCGGCATGCCGCGCGAAGAATTGCGCTCGAAATTGAAACTATCGGCGCGCCTGTTCAACCTGGCTGTCGCCCGTCTGCTGGAGCAGGGCACCGTGGTCGCTCCATCTGCTGCCCCCCTGCTCGCCCTGCCAGAGCACCGCGTCCGTTTCTCGCCAGAGCAAGAAACCTCCGTGCAAAATTTGATGAAACAATTTGCCGACGCGCCGTTCGCTCCCCCCTCGGTCAAAGAATGTCAGGCGGCAGTCGGTGAAGAGGTCTTTGCCGCCCTGCTCGACAGCGAAAACCTGATTCAGGTCTCGGCAGAGGTGGTCTTCCGGCGCGAAGATTACGAGGAAATGGTGCGGCAGGTGCGCCAGGCCATTCGCCAAAAGGGCGCCGTCACCCTGGCCGAAGTGCGCGACCTGCTCGGCACCAGCCGCAAATACGTCCAGGCCCTGCTGGAATATCTCGACACCACCGGCATCACCGTGCGCGTGGGCGATGCACGGCAATTGAAGTCGTGACTTTCGGGTGCGGGTAATCTCTCCGCTTCTTCAGCAGACGCAAACTGCAAATCCCTTCGTGCAATTTGTGTCATTGGTAGCAAAACTTTCCTGTTTCTCACGATCTGTCATGACTATTCAAAAACTCCGTCTCGCCCAACATTTCCCTGCCCTCGCCTCGCGCGACTTTTTCATTTTCTGGATTGGTCTGTTTCTCTCGCTCATCGGCACCTGGATGCAGAACACCACCCTGCCCTATCTGGCCTATCGCCTGAGTGGCCGGCCTCTCGATCTGGGCATCATCGGCTTTTCCTCCACCCTGCCCACCCTGCTCCTGGCCTTGCCGGGGGGCGTCCTGATCGAACGGCTGGATAAGCGCAAGACTGTCATTGCCCTGCAGGCCGTGATGATGCTTCAGGCTTTTGCGCTGGCCGTGCTCACATTTACCAACCTGATTCAAATCTGGCACATTGTGGTCCTGTCCTTTATCCTGGGCAGCGCCAATGCCATCGAAATCACTGCCCGCCAGTCCATGCTGGTAGAAATGGTGGGAAAACAAGCCTTGCCCAACGCCATTGCGTTGCAAGCCACCGTGTTCAACCTGGCGCGCGTCCTGGGCCCCTCCCTCACCGCAATTGTCCTCTTGCTGGTCCAAAACCAGGGCGAGGGATGGGCATTTTTCATCAATGGGATGAGTTTTCTCTTCGTCATCGTGGGGTTGTTCTTTGTTCGCACTCCTTACCGGGTGGTTGCGGAAACGCAAACAGAAAAGCGCTCTCTCAAAAGCGATTTTCACGAAGGCATCCGTTACATTCGCAGCAACGCCCTGGTGACGGCAGTCCTCTTGCTGGCCACGTTAATCGGCTTCTTCGGCTTCCCCTTCGTGCAACAAATCCCGGCGCTGGCGCGCGATGTGCTGGCCACTGCCAACGACACCGAAGCCATCATCAAAGCGCGCACCAGCAGCCTTTACCTGGCGCAAGGGATGGGGGCACTGGCTGCCGCTCTCTTCCTTTCCAGTTTCAGCCAGATGCGCCGCAAGGGATTGTTTCTCACGATTGGACAATTTTTGTTCTCCACGGCCTTGATTACCGCTTCGTTTATGCGCAGCCTGCAAGCCGTCTTCCCCATCATCATTCTCCTCGGCTGGGGATTAGTCTCACAACTGGCAACCATGAACACCCTGATCCAGGTCGAAGTGCCCGACACGCTGCGCGGGCGCGTCTTTAGCGTTTACCTGTGGGCGGTGCAGGGAGTGGCACCGTTTGGGAGCCTCTTCATCGGTTGGTTGGCGCAGACGCGCGACGTACCGACTGCCGCGCTTGTCGCAGGGGCGATTTGCCTGCTCACCGCCCTGGCCATTCACCTGAAATACCCCGTCGTCCGTCAAAAAATCGTCTAACCAGACCTTAATGCTCCGCTTGACGGTCGTTTTTGGGCATGTTATGATGACAGCCATGGATAAACGTCCCCAAGAACAATTTTCATCTCCCGAACAACCGCACGACTCTGATGGCAGTTTGTTTCATCGTATCTTGAACAGTCTGGCACGTTTTGGCCTTGGAGAAACTGCCCTTCGATTGGGGACAAACATCATCGCTGTTCTGGCCATTGCAGGCGTCGTCGCCCTCATGCAATTCATTTACCGCGAACCGGTCGAGACAGCGACATCGAACCTGTCCCCGACGACAGAAGTGAGCCTGTCTGCCAGTGTTTCCCTGCCCCCAATCGAACCGGTTGCTGCCTCCCTGAATGGCATTCCCCGTCAGGCAGACCCCCACACCACCATCCCAAGCCGTCCCCGCATTGATGTCATCAAATATACCGTTCAACCGGGTGATACCGTCTTTGGGATTGCGGAGAAATTCGGGCTAAAACCAAGCACCATCCTGTTTGCCAACTACGAGACACTGAAAGACACCCCGCACAGCCTGCGGCCCGGCCAGGAACTCAACATTTTGCCGGTGGACGGAGCCTACTACCAGTGGATCGGCGGCGGTGCCGAAACCTTGACCGGCGTAGCCAGATTCTACGGAGTCCAGCCGGAAGATATTATCAACTTCCCAGGCAATCACCTCGACCCAGACACCATCGGCGATCTTGAGAATCCGAACATCCCCCCAGGCACCTGGCTGGTCATTCCCGGGGGGACGCGCGAATTCACATCCTGGAGCGCGCCGATCGGCGCCACCCGCAGCAGCCCAGCCACCACCCGCGTCCTCGGTCCCGGCTCGTGTGGAGCCGTGAATGGCGGGCAAATCGGCTTCGGAACGTTCATCTGGCCTACGCCCAAGCATTACATTTCGGGTACGCCTTTCCGCCCAGACATCAACCACCCGGCCATTGACATTGGCGGTTCTCTTGGGGACGCAGTCGTGGCCATTGACGCTGGAGTTGTCGTCTATGCCGGCTGGAACGATTGGGGCTATGGCAACCTGGTTGTGATTGACCACGGCGAGACGCCGACCGGTTCCTGGCAATCGCTCTACGCCCATCTCAATTCTGTCAACGTGGTTTGTGGACAAAATGTAGGCCAGGGTGAATTGATTGGCCTCCTGGGAAGCACAGGAAACTCCACCGGTCCGCACCTGCACCTGGAGTTAATGAATTCTGTTTACGGCAAAGTTGACCCTCTCAATTTCTTACCACCGCCCTAAACTATTGTCAAAGCAGCAAACCTCGGCTATAATCCCGTCGCTTTGTGAACGGGCGCGTAGCTCAGTCGGTTAGAGCGCATCACTCACATTGATGAGGTCGGGGGTTCGAGCCCCTCCGCGCCCACCAGGGTCACCCATTGGGTGACCTTTTTTGTCCCTTCACCCTCTCTGCCATTTTCTGCTCTTCAGGAGAAACGCCATGCACACGTGGTTCAAGAAACGGCAAAACATTTTTATCCGCCTGATCCACGACCAGGCCCTGCTCACCCTGGAAGGTCTGGAAGCCCTGCTGACTTACATGGAAACCCAGGACCCGCAGGCTGCCAAGACGCTCAAGGCAAAAGAGAAAGAAGCGGATGAAGCGCGGCGGATTCTGATTGACGAACTTAATCGCACGTTCGTGACCCCCTTTGATCGCGAAGACATCTTCACCCTCTCGCGCACCATTGACGATGTCATTGACTATGCCTATAGCACAGTGAGCGAAATGGAGTTATTTCAAGTCGAGGTAACTTCCTACATGAAGCGCATCGCCTCCTTGCTGCGAGATGCCAGTTACGAGTTACTGCTGGCCGTTGAGCGCCTCGAGCGTAACCCCAACGTGGCCGCTGATCACGCCCAACGCGCCAAATCGCTTGAAAACCGCGTCGAAGATGTCTATCGCGAGGCGCTGGCTGAGTTATTCCAGGGCGCGCACGACATCGAACACGTCATCACCATCCTGAAATTGCGCGAGGTCTACCGTCACCTCAGCAATGCTGCCGACCGGGGAGATGAGGCCGCCAACGTTATTGCCGACATTGTCGTCAAAATTGCATAGAGAGCGTTGTTGTCATGGCAACTTCTACGATTCTGGTCATCGCGCTGGCTACTGTATTTGATTTCTTGAACGGTGTTCACGACTCGAGTAACATTGTCGCCACCATAATTTCCTCGCGGGCGCTCCCCCCTCGCGTAGCGCTCTGGATCACCGCCCTGGCAGAGTTCATCGGCCCGTTTGTGTTTGGCGTCGCCGTTGCCAAAACCATTGGCGACGAGATCGTCGTAGCAAACACCATCAACTCAAATGTGCTCATCGCGGCTCTGCTCAGCGCTATTCTCTGGAACATTTTGACGTGGGTGTTGGGCTTGCCCAGCAGTTCTTCCCATGCTCTCGTCGGGGGCATTCTGGGGGCCGTCATGATGGGCGCGGGCTGGCAAGCAATCAAAATAGATGGAATCGAAAAAATCCTCCTGGCCCTGTTTACATCGCCTCTGATTGGTTTTGTCGTTGGCTACCTGCTGTTACGAATTGTCCTGCTCCTCAGTTGGAAAGCCACGCCACGCATCAATACCTTCTTTCGTCGTGTCCAGGTCCTGACAGCCCTTTCCCTCGCTCTCAGTCATGGCACAAATGACGCCCAAAAAACGATGGGCATCATCACGCTGGCGCTTGTCACCAGCGGCTACCTGGACTCGTTCAACATCCCTTCATGGGTGATTTTGCTCTGTGCAAGCATCATCGCCCTGGGAACCGCCACAGGCGGTTGGAAACTGATCAAAACCCTCGGAGGAAAATTCTTCAAGATTCGACCGGTAGACGGTTTTACTTCCCAACTTGCTGCGGCCAGCGTGATTCTGAGCGCCTCCATCCTCGGCGGACCGGTGAGCACCACCCAGGTCGTCAGTTCCGCCATCATGGGCGTTGGAGCCGCAGACCGCTTCAATAAAGTTCGCTGGATGGTCGCCCAGGAAATCGCCCTGGCGTGGATTTTCACGATTCCGGCCACAGCCTCGCTCGCCGCCGGCCTCTACTGGCTCATCCAGAGATAAATCTCAACCCACCTTCGCCCCTCGCAGCCGCAGACTGTTGCTCACCACGAACACACTGCTGAAGGCCATTGCCCCCGCCGCCAGCATCGGGTTGAGCAATCCCAGCGCGGCAGCCGGGATGAGAATCACGTTGTAGAAAAACGCCCAAAAGAGATTTTGCTTGATGGTCGTCAGCGTCTTACGCGAAAGGCGGATGGCGCGCGCCACGCCGCGCAGGTCGCCGCTCATCAAGGTCACCGCGGCGGCAGCCAGGGCCACGTCCGTGCCCGTGCCGATGGCCATGCCCACGTCAGCCTGGGCCAGCGCCGGCGCATCGTTCACCCCATCCCCCACCATAGCCACAATGTTTGCAGGTTTGAAAGTTTGCACGTTTGAAGGTTCCAACGTCCCAACCTGCAAACGTTTGACTTCGAGCGCCTTGCCCTCCGGCAACACCTCCGCCAGCACCATATCCATCCCCACCTGGCGGGCAATCGCCTCGGCGGTCTTGCGGTTATCGCCGGTGATCATGGCCACTTTCAACCCCATGCGGTGCAGTTCTTCAATCGCTTCCTGCGAACCTTCTTTGAGGGTATCCGCCACAGCAATCACCCCGGCGGCCTGACCATCCACCGCCACGAGGATCGCCGTCTTCGCTTCGGATTGCAGACGCTCGACCTCGGAAGCCAGACTCCCCAGCGGGATGCCGCGGCCCTCGAGCATTTTCGCGTTCCCCACCAGCACGCTCCGCCCCTCGACCTCGGCCTGGACTCCGTACCCGGGCAGGGCCACGAACCCGGCCGCTTCCGCCAAACTCAAGCCCCGCGCGGTTGCCTCGGCCCAAATCGCCTCGCCCAGTGGATGCTCGCTCCCCCTCTCCACGCTCGCGGCCAGGCGTAATAAGTCATCAGTCATCAGTGACCAGTGATCAGTACCTCTTACTGATAACTGATCACTGATGACTGAATCAGTCACCGCCGGTTGACCTTTTGTAATGGTGCCCGTCTTATCCAGCACCACCACGTTGACGCGCCCGGCACGTTCCAGCGCTTCGCTGTTGCGGAAGAGGATGCCCATCTCGGCGCCCTTGCCCGCGCCGACCATGATGGCAGTCGGCGTAGCCAGCCCCATGGCGCACGGACAGGCGATGACCAGCACGGCCACCATGTTGATGAGCGCCCGCGTGAAATCGCCCGGCGCGCCGAAGAAATACCAGGCCACAAACGTAAGCAGGGCTACGCCAATCACCGCCGGCACGAACACGGCCGAGACCTGGTCGGCCAGTCTCTGAATCGGCGCTTTGCTGCCCTGCGCCTCTTCCACCAGGCGGATGATCTGCGCCAGGGCGGTTTCCTTGCCCACTTTGGTCGCCTCGAACTTGAGCATGCCCAGTTTGTTGAGCGTCGCCCCAATCACCGCGTCGCCGGGGCCTTTTTCCACCGGCAGCGACTCGCCCGTCAGCATGGATTCGTCCACCGTGCTGCGGCCTTCGAGCACCACGCCATCCACCGGAATCTTCTCGCCGGGACGGACGAGGATCACGTCGCCGACGCGCACCTCGTCAATCGGGACCTCCACCGCCTCCCCGTCGCGAACGACGCGGGCCGTTTTGGCGCGTAAACTCATCAGTTTTTTGATCGCCTCGGAGGTGCGTCCTTTGGCGCGGGCCTCGAGATACTTCCCCAGCCGAATCAGCGTGATGATGACCGCGGCCGTCTCGAAATAGACGTGTCCGCTCAACAGGCCCAGGGTGATCACCACCGAGTAGAGGTAGGCCACGGATGACCCCATGGCAATCAGCACGTCCATGTTGGCCGAGCCGTTGCGCAAGGCTTTGTACGCGCCGACGTAATACTGCCAGCCAACGTAGAACTGGACGGGAGTGGCCAGCACCAGCATCAGCCAGTTGAACCACGGTCTGGCTTCGGGCATCATGCCCGGCATGGGGCGCATGGAATAGACAAAATCGGGCAAAAGGCCAAAGTCCTTGCCCATCGAGAGCAGGAACAAGGGGACGGTAAAGAGCAGACCGATGAGCAGCAGGCGGCGTTGTTCGCGGATTTCGCGCTCACGCGCCTTTGCCTCGGCGTCTTCGGCTTCGCCGCCCAGTTCGAGCGCCTCGAAGCCAGCCGCGGCTACCGCCCGGCGAATCTCTGCCTGCGTGATGAGGGTGGGAATGTATTTGACCCGCGCTTTTTCGCTGGCAAAGGTCACCTGCGCTTCCAGCACGCCTTCGAGCCGGGCAAGGGCCTTCTCCAGGCGGCGAGCGTCGTTGTCATCGGCCAGACGCTTGATGACCAGATCGGCCTCGCCGGTAGCCACGCCGTAACCGGCGCGCTGGACGCGGGCGATGAGGTCCGCCAAACCGACCGCGGCGGGGTCGAACTCGACCGTGGCGCGCTCCGACGAAAGATTGACCACCGCCGTCTGGACGCCGTCGAGTTTCTTGAGGTTGCGTTCCACGGTCGCCACACAGTTGGCGCAGGTCATGCCGGTAATGGGGAGGGTGAGTTGCTTGGTTGGGGGCATGGGGAGGGAAAATAAGTTCACAAGTAGATAAGTAGACAAGTACACAAGTAGACAGGGCCTGTGTACCTGTGTACCTGTATACCTGTATACCTGTTTACCTGTGTACTACATACCTACAGCCGGATAATTGATTTCTGCTAAAAGCGCCCTGATCTTATCCTCGGTGGCTGGAGCGTCAAAGGTGATGACAACCTCCTTGGTGTCCACTTTTGCTTTCACAGACTGAACGCCCGGCAATTCGGAAACTTCGGCTTCAATGGTATGCGTGCAATGCATACAAGAAATCGCGGGAACAATATAAGTAACGGTAGTCATAGAATGCTCCTTTTTTTACCTGTTTACTTGTTTACCTGCCTACCTGCCTGCGCGTGTACTTTCCTTAAACCTTCGTCGCCATCTCGAACACCTCGGCAATCTCTTTCAACACCCGCTCGCGCTCAGCCGGGTCCTCGCCCTCGATGGCGGTGATGACGCACGAGTGCAGGTGATTTTCGAGAATCTGACCACTGACCTTGTTGAGCGCCGCCTGCACCGCCTGAATCTGGCGGATGATGTCAATGCAATAGGCATCTTCTTCCACCATGCGGATCACGCCGCGCAGGTGACCTTCGACAATTTTCAAACGCCGCAAGGCATCTTCGTTTTTCATTACGCCTCCTACTACCCCACCCCCCTGGGGGGGATATGAAAGAATATACTAAAAGATGTCAATTTTGTCAAGAATTAGGTTTTGGCATCAGCCATCTCAACGAACAACGACACAGGTACACAAAAAACGTTTACAATTGTCTCGAAAAGGAGCCAGCCATGAAAAAGACCCTGTTGCTCTGGATAATTTTTGCGCTTATATTTCTGCCCGCCTGCGACGGCTGGGTTTATGTGGTGCCAACCTTCCCGGCGCCGCCCCCCACCATCACGCCCAGCATTTATACCCCCACCCCTGTTTTCCTGACGGCAACCTCTACCCCTACTGCTGACCTTACGACAGTCACAGCAACGCACACCACCGTCTCCCCTCCCACAGAGACCGCGACGGCCCTCAGCGAAACGCCCACCGTTTCGGCAACCTCCACCAGCCTGCCCGCCAATTCGCCCATCCCTGCCAAGATTGAAGTAGAAATATTGGGCTGTAACACCAGCCTGGACATTACACATGGCATGGGTGAAGTGACCAATGCCTTCGTGATCTTGAAAAATGCCAGCGGCAGCGACCTTCCCAACCTGTGCGCCACGCTGTTTGCGCTGGATGAAGGCCGCATCCATCCAGACAAAACGGTCTGCTTGCCCGCCCTGGCGCATGGCTTCCAGTCAACGCTCAAATTGACCGTTGACAGCACCTACAAACAAGATACACCTGTCCAGGTGGAAGTGAAAAGCGGGGAAAGCTTGCTTGTACGCGTGGGACAACCCTCCTGCAAAGACATCGGTCTGTTTGCGCCTGTCCCGGCTTCTCTGCTGACACCGGTAGCAATTCCGTAAGAAAGATTGGCGTTGGGTGAAATTCACAGCGCTTCGTACATTTTCACCGGCTGGTTGATGCCACGCAGTATCACTTCCATCTCCTGGGAAAGAGCAATTTGGAGTTTGAGCATTGCCCGAGTGCTCGCAGTGAGTAAAACCTGCCCACCCTGAGCATAGCCAGAAAGGCGCGCAGCAATATTGATTTGCTCACCAAGGGCGGTGTATTCCAGGCGGTCATCGCAACCTAAATAGCCCACCACGGCTTCGCCACTGGAAATACCCACGCCAAAATCGAGCACAAAGGGCTGAGCAGAGCGTCCCGCTTGGAACGGGTCTCTCAAGACGTGTTGCAATTCCCGCCCGGCCTGCACCGCCCGGTCGGCATGGTCTGGCTGGTCGCCGTGGGCGTTGAAAACCGCCATGAGCATATCGCCAGCATAATTGGTGATTTCACCACCCAGTTGAATGACTACTTGCCCTATCAAGCGAAAATGCTGATTGAGTAAATCGAGCAATTCTTCCGGCGGAAGTAATTCGGCAAGAGAAGTGAAACCGCGCATATCTGCAAACAAGACACTAACCAGACGCTTTTGGCCACCTGGCGAAACCTGACCGCGTGCAGAGATGGCTTGGTCAGCAGCGCGAGAGGGCATCAAACGATGCAACAGGTCGTTCAATTCAGCGCGCGAACGCGCCAATTGGGCGCTGAGCAAATTCAGTTCATTGCGCTGTTGGGTAATGCGCTGTTCCAGGCGCGCTTCGTTGGTCACATCTATCAGCAGCAGGAGCAAGCCCCCCTGATACGGGAAAATCCGCACACTGAAGTAAATTTTTTCCCCCGAAATATCCATCCACTCGATTTTCTCGATGG
>DAOTZT010000110.1:0-17210 GCA_034434255.1 Anaerolineales bacterium
GAGGAGCGTTCTTTGCGACGAAGCAATCCCCAAGCGGTCAAGCTGGCCTGATAAACGGGAGATTGCTTACCCTTCGGGTACGCTTCGCGGTCGCCAAAAAACGGCTCGCAATGACATGGCTGAATAGTTACGTCCTTTCTACAAAAAGAGCCGGTCAGGAACGAGTTCTATCCTGTAAAACCCGACCCTTCGAGAAAAGTTCCGCCCTTCTTCCCCTTTTCCTTCTCCCTTCTCCCTTCTTCCTTCTCCCTTCTCGCTTCTTCTCCCTTCTCCCTTCTCTCTTCTCTACTCTCTACTCTCTCCTTTCCCCCATTCCCATCGCCGCAAACATCTCTTCGTTGAGCGCAAATTTGAATTCTGCCAAATTGCGCTTGATTCTTTCGGCCTCTTCTGCTTCTTCCAGTTTCGCCAGCCATTCCTTGGTCACCACGCGTTCATGCGTCTCCATCAAGCGTTTCTTAAATCGCTCAAAAACTACTGCGGCATCAGGCAAAGGCGGCTGCGTCTGCAGATATTGGAGAACGGCCGTCGCGCCCAGTTCGCCATCCTTGCGGGCATATCCCACCAGGCCAGTGCTGGCCTGACGTGCCCATCCAGCCAGGAAAACGCCCTCAATCGGGCGGTTGGAATCCAGATCGAAGGCTTCAAACGAAATTCCTTCCACTGGAAAACGCGGCTGGGGAGCAGTGACATAAGCATCATTATAGACAGGAATGCAAAAATCCCTGTCCACGGTATCGCCAATGGCAAAAATGACTGTATCGGCAGGAATGGTGTGCGAGGTGCCCAGGCCACGGGCCTTGACTACCCCATCTTGCACAATGAGTTTGTTGTCTTCCACCTTGAGGCCGCTGACACCATTCATCCAGTCCCCCATCACGCGCACAGGGGTAGAGAGAAATCGAAAGCGCAGACGCGTATCTGAAACGCGTGGGAGCGCCTTCGGGATGGCATCGGCAAAGGCCGCGCGCGCCACCTGCAGGTCCTGACCGATGGCCTGCAAATGGGGGGCAATCCGCGCCAGTTCTGCATCCAACGCGTCGAGGTCGAGATTCGCAGCGACGTTTTCCATTTCCTTACGAGTAAATTTCACTTCCAGCGGGCCGCGCCGCACCACCACAATTACTTCTTCCACCTGGCGCTCGCGGACAAGGTAATGGGCAATGTCCATCATGACATTTCCCGCGCCAACCAGCGCTACTCGTTTGCCAAGCAAGTATTTTTTCTGGCTGAAGGGCGGGAGAAGGTTGTAGTGAAAGACAATATTCTTGGCATGATACACCCCAGGCAAATTCTCACCAGGGAGACGCAGCCACTTCGTTCCCTGGGCACCCGTCGTCACCAAAACAGCCTGGAAGCCAGATTCAAGAATATCTGCCAGCGTAATTGCGCCGTTGGCACAAACGGTCACATTGCCGAAATACTCAATTGCCGGATCGTCCAGAATTTGCTTAAACTGGGCGCGCAAACCTTGTTTCATTTTGTACTTATCGGGATAAATACCGTATTCCGCCAGGCCACCTGGTTTGATATCACGATTAAACAAGGCCACACGCACCCCGGCTTGAGCCAGTTTACGCGAGGCAAACAGGCCAGCCGGCCCGGCCCCAATAACAGCCACGATGTATTGCGGGTTGTTCATAACACAATTTGTATCTCCTTAATCCTGAATAGGCGGCTGAATTATACCGCCACCTCGTAGAAGAAATCACTTTCCATACCGCAATATGCAGCAAATAGTTACCAAAAATTCAACTCTATGCTATATTCGGTGTCAATATTCTCACTTTTCTCTCCTCTTTTCAAACCAAAAAAATCCTTCTCAGGAGGTGACTCATGCCGCTCTTTGCTAAAAAGCCCGCCGCCACGCCTTCCAGCCGGCGAAATCCGGCCGCAGAGCACAATGCCCGGTTACGCGCCCGGGCGGGGTCCGCTGCTGCGAACCGCCGCCCCACTCCTGCCAGCACTGTCAGTAAACCAGAGACAACCGCTGCCACGCCATCCTCCCAACCTTCCCCAACCCCTGGCGAACGGATGCGCCTGCTCACCAGTCAAGCTCAAAACGTCTCCCGGCCCTCCCCTGCAGAACCATCCGCCGGACAGATTGCCGCCCCGAAGAATACACGCTCTGCTGAACCTCGTAGCCTGCCCATACAACGATTTGTACGAGCCGCCGTCAACATCTACAAGGCCATCTCCATCGTCATCAACATCGTCCTCATCATCCTGGTCCTGGTTCTGGCGATCTCGCTCAAACACGTCACCAATACCCTCAACAGCGTGTTGAGCGGACTGTATGAAAACTTCGTCGTGATGGACAATGCCGCCATTGCCACCACCATTCACGTCGAAGACATCCCCATTCCAATCAACTTTGTCTTGCCCGTCCAGCAAGAGGAAATTTACGTCACCCTCACGCGCGACGTCACCATCCGCAACGCCACCGTTGGAGTGCTGAGCGTACCGACCAACGTCACCCTGCCTGCCGGCACAAAACTCCCTATCGCTCTCAGCATGGAGGTCCCGGTAGATACCACGCTGACCGTAGATTTGGACGTGCCAGTCTATATCAAGTTATCTGAAGCCAACCCGCCTGCCGGACAGCCCAGTCTGCACGCCGCCTTCCTCGGACTGCAAGATACCGTTGGACCATTTTACTGCCTCTTCACTCACCCAGCCGACTCGCCAGCCGCCCTGGTTTGCGAAGGCAAATTCTACAAACCCCAAAGCACCCCATGAAAAAAACCTACACCGAAGTCACCCTCTCAAACGGGCTGAAAGTCCTGCTCAAAGAAATTCACACCGCTCCCCTCATCAGTTTCTGGGTCTGGTACCGCGTTGGCTCGCGGGACGAGGCAACGGGCCAGACCGGCATCTCCCACTGGGTCGAACACATGCAGTTCAAAGGAACTCCCCAGTTCCCCGCCAGCGTCCTGGATAAAGCCATTTCCCGCGATGGCGGCATGTGGAACGCATTTACCTACATGGACTGGACGACCTACTTCGAGACCATGCCTGCCGACAAAATTGACCTGGCTCTCCGCCTCGAAGCCGACCGGATGACAGCCTCCCTGTTTGACGAACAGGAAGTCGCCTCCGAGCGCACCGTCATCATCTCGGAGCGCGAAGGCAGCGAAAACGAACCCCTCTTCCTGCTCGGCGAAGCCGTTCAACAAGCCGCCTTCCGCGTCCACCCTTACCACCACGAGGTCATCGGCGATTTAGCCGACCTGCAAACCATGACGCGCGACGACCTCTATCGCCACTACCGTACGTTCTACATACCGAACAATGCCGTCCTGGCTGTAGCCGGCGACTTTGAGACCAGCAGCATGCTCCAGCGGATTCGCGAACTCTACGAGCCGATTCCCGCCGGCCCGCTTCCGCCCCGCCTGGCCCGTCCCGAACCGGAAGCCTGCGGCGAACACCGTCTGACAGTCGAAGGCCCCGGCGAGACGACCTACCTGCAGGTCTCCTACCACGTTCCACCAGGCAATCACCCCGACTTCTTCCCCCTCACCGTTATCGACAGCCTGCTTGCCGGCCCCAGCAGTTTAAACATGTTCGGCGGAGGCGGCACCTCCAACAAGACCTCCCGCCTCTACTGCGCCCTGGTCGATACCGAACTGGCCGTCTCTGTGAACGGCAGTCTCATCACCACCATTGACCCCTTCCTCTACACCCTGACCGTCACCGTCCACCCCAAACGACAGGCCGAAGAAGTGCTCGAGGCGCTGGACCGCGAAATCAACCGCCTGCGCGACGAGCGCGTCCCCGAACAGGAAATCGCCCGCGCCGTCAAACAAGCGCGCGCCCTCTTCGCCTATGGCTCCGAGAGCATCACCAACCAGGCCTTCTGGCTCGGCCACGCCGAAATGTTCGACACTTATGAGTGGTTCCTGACCTACCTGGACAAACTCTCCAAAGTCACCCCCGCCCAGGTGCAAACAGCCGCTCAAAAATACTTGCGTCCACAAAATCGCGTCGTTGGCATTTACCTGCCCACTGGAGACGGCCAATGAACACCGATTTCCTCGCACGCTCCCTGCCCGGCCCCGACGATATTACCCGCGCCGTCCTTCCGAACGGCATTGTCGTCCTCACGCGTCCCAACTTCAACAGCCCGTCTGTCGTCATCGGCGGCTACCTGACCGCTGGTTCGCTCTTCGACCCGCCCGAAAAACTCGGTTTGGCCGATTTCACCGCCCTGGCCCTGATGCGCGGCACCGAGAAATACTCTTTTCAGCAACTCTATGACCTGCTCGAATCGAACGCCGCCAGTTTAGGATTTTCTGGCGGGACCCACACCGCGGGCTTCTCTGGCCATGCCCTCGCCGAAGACTTACCTCTTCTCCTCAGCCTGACCGCCGAGGCGCTCATCCGCCCCGTCTTTCCAGCAGCCGAGATCGAACGCCTGCGCGCCCAACTGCTCACCCGCCTGGCCATCCGCGCCCAGGATACTGCCGACATGGCCAGCCTGACCTTCGACCAAATCGTCTTCGACGGGCATCCCTACGCCCTGCCTGAAGATGGCTGGCCCGAAACAATTCAGGCCATCAGCCTCGACGACCTGCGCACATTCCACGCCGCCCACTACGGCCCACAGGGAATGGTGCTTGCCATTGTCGGCGCGGTGGACCCCAAGCACGCCATCGCAGAAGCAGAAAAATACCTCGGCCAATGGCATGCGCCGCGCCAGGTCCCCCCGCCCGACCTCCCCCCTCTCAAACCACTCACCCGCACTGTCCAGCGCAAAGTTAACATCCCCGGCAAATCGCAAAGCGACATCGTCATCGGCTCTGCTGGCCCCAGCCGCAAAGCGAACGACTACCTGGCGGCCTCCCTGGCCAACTCTGTCCTCGGTCAATTTGGCCTCGGCGGGCGCATTGGCGACACCGTGCGCGAAAAATCGGGGCTGGCCTACTACGCCTACTCCAACCTGAGCGCCGGTACCGGCCCTGGCGCGTGGACGGTCTCTGCCGGGGTCAACCCCAAAAACGTCGCCAAGACCATTGACCTGATTCGCAGCGAAATCCACCGTTTCCTGCACGACGGCATCACTCCCGAAGAACTGGACGACAGCCAATCCAACTTCGTCGGTCGTTTGCCGCTTTCCCTTGAATCCAACAGCGGCATCATGAACGCCCTGCTCAACATCGAACGCTACGACCTGGGTCTCGACTACTATCGGCGCTATCCAACTCTGGTCCGCAGCGTCACGCTCGAAGAAGCCGTTGAAACGGCCCGCCGCTACCTGGATGCCGACAAACTTGCCATTGCCGTCGCCGGGCCCTAATCCTGCGAGAGCAAAGCCCGAAGCAATCTCCATGCACGTGAGGGGATTGTTTGTCCTTACGGGCACGCTTTGCAGTCGCTACGCGCACAATGACAGACTTTGAGGAGGTCTGCACCCAGCAACCATGACTCTCAAAACCGGCATTGACCTGATCGAAATTGCCCGCATTCGGGCCGCCCTCGAACGCTACGGCGAGCGCTTCCTCCAGCGCGTCTTCACCCCCGAAGAAATCGCTGAAAGCCGCGGCCGGGCCGAAGCCCTGGCCGTCCGTTTCGCTGCCAAAGAAGCGACCGTCAAGGCACTCGGCACGGGCATCGGACCCGTCTCCTGGCGCGAGGTCGAGACACGTCACCACCCCTCCGGCGAACCCTACCTCATCCTGCACGGACGCGCCGAACAGGTCGCCCGTACCCTGGGCCTGAACGAGTGGGCAGTCAGCCTGACTCACAGCGAAGAAATCGCCGCGGCCATCGTCGTGGCAAAATAACCCTGCTTCCCCAAAAACGCAAATCTCCTGGCATCTCGAAACGCCAGGAGATTTTTCTCGCCGCGGCCGTCGCGCGGCGATGGGACTCGCCCCCCTCTCTATCGGGCGGCGCTCACTGTTGGTCCTCTACCCCGATCCACAAATGACCGGGCATAATCACACGACTGGTGCGCAGAGCCAGCCTGCCAATTTGCGTCTCTTTTCCGGGCTGTTCCGCCTGATTGCCAAGCATAGAAGGATGTACCAGACAAACCGTCGGCGTTAACCCGTACTTTCGGCGATAGTAATCGGCTGCCCGTTCCACCTTGACCGGGAGCGGGGTGCGCACATCGTTATCAAACCAGAGCATTCCTACGTTCATATGACACTCCTTCTACAGGGGGGATCCAAAACCGCACAATTCCCTGCGGCCAGGAAAAAAAGAACTGCACGCCCGGCATCAGATCTGCCACGTCGGCGGGGGGATTTTCCAGCAAGAGCCGCGCCGCTGCCGGGCGGCGAATAGAACCGACAATGCGCGTCTCAAAATACTCCAGCAGTGAATGCCCCCGCGACAGGTGATTTGGATTGACTGTCACCACCGGCCAGACCTGACCAGCCGGCCCATAGGTCAATAACCAGCGCAGAGCATAACGGACATCTGAACTCAGGCGCATCAGTTCCAAACCATCTACCAGTAACAAAACCGCCTGACGTGTTTCGGGCAACACCGCAGTCCAATCCATCAGTTGGGCAAGGACATTTCCGGACGCAGCATGGTAGAGCGGCCAGATTCCCAAACTATTCGGCAACGCCTCATGACCACGCCACTCCTCTGGAAAAGCCGTCAGGACGCAAAACAAAACGTCCGGCTGGTCCGCCGCCAGACCCGCCAGCGACTGCAGCAGGGCCGTTTTGCCACAGCCGCTGTCCCCGGCTACCAGCAGCGGACCTGGAGTCGGGTCGAAGAGGTCGAGTGTCAGCGGCACACCGTCCTCCCCCAGCCCCAGCAGAAGCGTCCCATCAGGAAGTTGTACATCGCTCTGCACCGGCGCCGACCCGGCAACCGGTTCTTCTGCTTCTTGCTGGCGCAGTTCTGCACAGATTTCCTGATACGCTCGCAGGGCTAAAAGAAAGTGGTCAGTCGTTGACATCGGTCCGCCTTAACAGAATTTAGAACAAATGTTCCGAATCAATGTTAGCACATGCGTTCGAATAAGTCAAGCAAAGGAGAAAAATTTTAAGGCTGGGGATCATGACCTGCCTCAGGCCATCTCAGGGCAAGCGAAGCAGGGGAAAGCAATCGCAAGCGCCGCCTGCAACGGCTCGCAATCACAGGGCGCCGATCATCACGGCTCTGCTGCAAACACGCCTCTCACCACAACAGACACCAGATCACGTGGAATCGAGGCTTTGTTCTGCCCCCTGCCCGACATAACCGTTGACCAACCTTTGGCAAAATGTCAAGAAATGACAGCATGGCACCGGCGCGGGTCTCGCACCAGCCAGAGAAGCAATGCCACAATCAGCAATCCCCCAATGGCAGAAACCAGAAAAGTAGTTTGAAAACCGGCGGCATCGGCCAACCAGCCACCGACGAGCGGCGTCAGGATCGTCGCCGGGGCCACAAGTGTATTCGAAAGGCCAATGTAAGTGGGCCGTGTCTCCTCTGTCCCGAATTCAGCAGTAATGGCCATGCCAATCGTCCAGTAGGCCACGTTTGCCAGGCCGGCCAGAATGAACACCGGATACAGCCAGGCGATGGACGGCGCCCCCCACGCCAGCAGAGAACTGGCTGTCACAGCAAACGAACCGGTAATGAGCATGGCCCGATGCCCGAACCGGTCGCCCAACCACCCCATGACCGCGTTGGCAACCGTCTGGGTAATCGTCAACGCGGCAGTCAGAAAACCCGCTGTCACCTCATCCATGGCAAAGCGGCGCAGTCCATAGACGATGTAGAACGAAAATCCCATCGTCGCAAAACTGGAAAAGAAACGCACGAACAAAAACGCGCTGAAATTGCGGTCACGGCGGAGGATATCGAGCCACTCATGCCAGGGGAAAGGGGCCTGCTCAGGAACCTTTTTTTCGTAATCTTCCGGTTCGCGCGTCAGACCCAGGAAGAACATCGAAATCCCCATTCCGAGAGCAGCCAGGACAAAGCACACCCCAAAATCCACGCCATTCGGCAGCCGGTTTAGAAGAAAACCAGCGGCGACTGAGGTCAGGCTGATAGCAATGTTCGCCAGAGCAGCCTGCAAACCGAAGAACGTGCCGCGCCAATCGGGCGGAATGATTTTAGCGATCATGCTTTGCCACGGATTCGCCGTCAGCCCGGCAGCGATTCCCTGCCACAGGAGCAGCAAAAAGGTCAAGAACAGCGCAGCAGCAGGGCTAAGCAGCGACAGCGAAAACGCCACCAGCGCCAATCCCAGGTAGGGCAAACGCTCGTGGAGCGTCAACATCATCACCAGCGGACGATAACGACGCAGGCGGGCCACGCGGTTGGCCATAAACAGTTGCGGCAACTGCCAGGTGACGGCGTGAATCGCCGGAATGAGACCAATCAGCAGGGCTGAGTCGGTCATGCGGCTGACAAAGAGGGGCAGGACAGTTCCCATCGAACCAAACCCCCACCCCAGCCCGAAAAAGGCTCCGTCAATCAGGTTGACGAGCAGGTTATATTTCAAGTGCTTGCGCACGGCTTGTTCAAGCAGCGACATAAGGCTGATTCTACCACCCTTGAAAAATCCGCCAAAAAGTCTAAAATAAAAACGAACGTTCGTTCATTTTGGAGCATTTTATGAATGATACCCCCCTCTCAAAAGGCGACCGCACCCGCCAGACAATTCTCGAAGCCGCCTATCAACTGTTTCTCGAACAGGGCTACACCGCCACATCCATGCGTCAGATTGCCGAACGTGTCGGCCTGGCCGTTGGTGGAATCTACAATCACTTTCCCGGCAAAGAAGCCATCTTCAGCGAACTCATCCTCGAGCGGCATCCTTACCGACAGGTGCTGCCCATCCTGCTTGCCACCCCCGCCGAGGACGTGGAGACCTTCGTCCGATCCGCAGCCCAGGCAATGGTGGACGAACTCGGTCGCCGCCCCGACTTCATCAAGTTAATGCTCATCGAACTGGTGGAATTCAAAGGCCACAACATGCCCAAAGTCCTGGAGCAAGTTGTGCCCGAGATTACGCCCATCATCCAGAAATTCAGCCAACAAGGTAATTTGCGAAGTGACCTGCCGCCAGTTGTCCTCTTCCGCGCCTTTTTGGGGCTATTCTTCTCCTACTACATGACCGAACTCATGATCGCCGACTCCCCTCTTGCTTCCACACAAGCCCATGCTTTCGATCACTTCGTCGAAATCTTCCTGCACGGCATTTTGACCAACAAATCTGCTCCCTTAAACGGCTGACCTTTTCTCACCTCCTCTGCCTGATGCCATGAACCGTCTCCTCTCCCTCATCCGCAAAGAATTTATCCAGATCACGCGCGACAAGCGTACACTGGTCATCACCCTCATCATTCCCATCATGCAATTATTCTTGATGGGCTACTCGGCCACCACCGACATCCGCAACGTGCCGCTGGCAGTTCTCGACCAGTGCCGCTGCGCCGAAAGCCGCGCCCTGCTGGATGCCTACCGCGCCGCCGACTATTTCCGTCTGGCCTACGTGGTGGACTCCGAAGAAGAAATCCGCACCCTCATCGAGCGCGGCGACGCCCGCGCCGGCATCCTCATCCCGCCCGATTACAACGTTGCCCTGGCGGAGGGGAACGCCCAGGTCGCCTTCATCCTGGACGGCTCCGACGCCACCGCCGGCTCGACCGCCCTGGCCTCGGCCACGCTCATCGGTCAGGAACATGCCACTGCGCTCATGCTCGAAAAACTGGAGCGCAGCGGCATGGACATCAGCCGCCTACAGCCGCCGCTCGAGGTGCGCACGCGCGTCTGGTACAACCCCGACCTGGTCAGTTCTTATTTCATGATCCCCGGCGTCATCGGCATGATTCTCTATGCCATCACCTCTATTCTGACCGCTACTGCCATCGTGCGCGAACGCGAGCGCGGCACCATTGAGCAACTGATTGTCACCCCCATCCGCCCGTGGGAACTGGTGGTCGGCAAAGTTCTGCCCTACATCGTCCTGGCCTTCGTGGACACGTTCGAAGTGCTGGCCATCGGTCACTGGTGGTTTGGCGTGCCGGTGCGCGGCGACCTGAGTCTCATCCTGGCCTGCTCCAGCCTGCTGCTGCTCTCTGGCCTGGGCATTGGCCTCTACGCCTCGACCATCGCCAACACCCAGCAGGAGGCCATGCTGACGGTCTGGATGACGCTCTTGCCGAGCATCTTCCTCTCCGGCTTCTTCTTCCCGCTGGAGGCCATGCCCACAGTGTTGCAGTGGATTTCCTACATCGTCCCGCTGCGCTACTACCTGGTCATCATCCGCGCCCTGCTCATCAAAGGCGTCGGCCTGGCAGCCATCTGGCCCGAAACGCTGGCGCTGGCACTTTTCGGTGTGTTCATCCTCGGCGCAGCAGCCTTGCGCTTCCGCAAGCGGTTGGATTGACGATTCTTAATTTTCGATTGCCGATTTCAGATTTTGGATTAGGAGTTCCATATGTCCCACAAACGCCCCCCTCTGCCCGTCATCATTCTCCTTGCCCTCACCCTGCTGATTGCTGGCTACTTCGGCATCCGCGCCCTGCTGACGGAAAAAAGCGACAGCGCGCTGACCGCCTCCGGCACCATCGAAGCCGTGACCATCACCATCTCGCCCGAACTGGGCAGCAAAGTGGCTGAAGTGTACGTGGACGAAGGCGACACGGTGCAGACCGGCGACCTGCTCTTCCGCCTGGACGACACCCTCCTGCAGGCCCAGCGCGCCGTCGCCGCCGCCAACCTGGACCTGGCGCGTGCCGCCGCGCAAACAGCCGATGCCGCCCTCGAAACCGCCCGCGCCAACTACGACCTGACCCTCAACGCCGTCCGTCTCGAAGCCGCTTCCACCCGCACCGCCGATTGGAGAGCATCCTTCCCCTCCCTCATGCCGCAGGCCGATGAAATCGCCGCCGCTCAGGCCGAGGTCGAGGCCGCCCGCAGCGCCCGTGACCAGGCCCAGACTGCCCTGAACGACCTGCTCGCCGACCCAGCCAGCGCCGATTTCGTCGCCGCCGAAACGCGTCTACTCCAGGCTCGCGCCGCCTTCCTGGTCGCCCAAGACGTCCTGCGCCGCGCCGCCCTCGCCTCCAACGCCGACCTGCGCGACGCCGCCCAGTCTGCCTACGATGCCGCCCAGAACGAACTGGACGACGCCCAGGCCGCCTATGACGACCTGAAAGACAGCGACCCCGCCCGCGCTATTCTCAAAGCCCGCGCCGACCTGGCTGCCGCCGAAGAACGGTACCAATCGGCCCAGGACCGTCTGCTGGCCCTGCAAACCGGACTCTACTCCCCGCGCCTGGCCGCCGCCCAGGCCGCCGTCCGTCAAGCCGAGGCCGCCGCCGAACAGGCGCACCTGGCCGTGACTCAGGCAGAAGCCAGCCTGGCTCTGATCGACACCCAGATTGCCAGACTGACCGTTACCGCCCCCGCTGATGGCGTCATCCTGACCCGCATCATCCAGCCCGGCGAGGTCATCCCCGCCGGCGCGGCTGCCCTCAAACTCGGTCGCCTCGACGATTTGACCATCACCGTCTATGTCCCCGAAGACCGCTACGGCGAACTCTCCCTCGGCCAGACTGCTACCGTGAGCGTCGATTCCTTCCCCGGCGAAACCTTCCAGGCGACCATTGTCCACATCGCCGACCAGGCCGAATTCACCCCGCGCAACGTCCAGACCGTCGAGGGCCGTTCCAGCACCGTCTACGCCATCCGGCTCCAGGTTCAGGACCCGCAGGGGAAGTTGAAGCCAGGAATGCCTGCTGATGTTACGTTTACACGTTAGAACGTTCCAACGTTTAAACGTTCCAACGTTCAAACGTGCAAACGTTCTAACGTGTCAACCTTCAAACGCCTTAAGGAGGAACAATGACCACCATCACCCGCTTCGAAGACATTGAAGCCTGGAAAACCGCTCGCGAACTGACTGTTTTGATTTACCGGCTGACCGACCAGGGTGCCTTTGCCAGAGATTTCGGGCTGAAAGACCAGATTCGTCGGGCCGCAGTCTCGGTCATGAGCAACATTGCCGAAGGTTTCGAAAGTGCAACCCAGGCCCAATTCATTCGCTATCTCGGCCTGGCAAAAGCATCAGCAGGCGAGGTTCGTTCGCAGTTGTATGTGGCCCTCGACATTCACTACCTGAACGACGAACAATTTCGGCAGGCTCTTGACCTTGCCGATAAATCCAGCCGCCAGATCGCGCGGTTCATGACCTACCTGGAAGGCCATCCCGAAGCCCGGCGCATCTCCGAAGACCGACCCGAATACACCGTCTAAACCTTCCAACGTCTAAACCTGCCAACGTGCAAACGTGTAACCTGCCACCGTCTAAACCTGCCAACGTCTAAACCTGCCAACGTGTAAACGTGTAAACCTGCCAACGTGTAAACGTGTAAACCTGCCAACGTCTAAACGTGTAACATCCCAACGTGCAAACGCATAACCCATGATAACCGCCCAACACCTGCACAAATCCTTCGGCCCCGTCCTCGCCGTCAACGACCTCAGCCTGAACATCGGCGCAGGCGAAATCTACGGCCTGGTCGGCTCAGATGGCGCCGGCAAGACCACCACCCTGCGGCTGCTCGTCGGGGCGCTCAAAGCGGACGCCGGTCAAATCTCCATTTGCGGCTACGACATCAACCGCCAGGGAGAACAAGCGCGCGCCAGCATCGGTTATCTCTCCCAGCGCTTCTCACTCTACGAAGACCTGACCGTGCTGGAAAACATCCGCTTCTTTGCCGAATTACGCGGCCTGAAGCGTGACGAGTGGCTGCCGCGCTGCCTCGACATCCTCCAGTTCGTCGGCCTGGCCGAATTCAAAGGACGCCGCGCTGGTCAACTTTCGGGCGGCATGAAACAAAAACTCGGCCTGGCCTCGGCGCTCGTCAGCCGCCCCAAAGTCCTGCTCCTGGACGAACCCACCACCGGCGTGGACCCGGTCACCCGTCAGGACTTCTGGCAACTCATCATCCGCATCGTCTCGGCGCAAGAAGTGGCCGTCCTGATCACCACCCCCTACATGGACGAAGCCTCCCGCTGCCACCGCGTCGGCTTCATGCGCGGCGGGCGTCTCCTGGCAGAGGGCCGTCCCTCCGACCTGCGCGCCGCCCTCGACGGGCGCATCTTCGAAGTCCGCGGCCGCCCCCTGCCAGAAATGCGCCGCGCACTCGCCCAAATTGAAGGGGTGGAAGACGTGCGCGCCTTTGGCGACAAACTGCACCTGCGCGTTGCCCCCGGCCGAGCCGAGGCGGTCCTGGCTGCCCTGGGCGACGCCTTCCCCGCCCGAAGCGGCTTGCCGGTAAACGCGCGTCGCATCCCCCCGACGCTGGAGGATGTCTTCCTGGCGTTGGAACGTTAGCACCTTGAAACGTTGAAACGTTCAAACGTTCAAACGTTCAAACGTGTAAACGTGTAAACGTGTAAACCCCGAAAGGTACCATGACCGAAACCGTAATTTCCGCCGAAAATCTCACCCGCCGCTTTGGCGATTTTACCGCCGTGGACCACATCAACTTCACCATCCAGGCAGGAGAAATCGTCGGCTACCTCGGCCCGAACGGCTGCGGCAAGACGACGACAATCCGCATGCTGCTCGGCCTGCTCGAACCGAGCGAGGGCCGCGCCACCGTCCTGGGCTTCGACTCATTCCGCCAGTCGGAGGAGGTGCGCGCCCGCGTCGGTTACATGTCGCAAAAATTTGCCCTCTACGACGACCTCACGGTGAGCGAGAACCTGACCTTCTACGCCGGCGTCTATGGCCTGCGCGACCGCCGCCGTCTCCAGGAAACGCTCGACCTCGTAGGGCTGACTGGCTGGGGAGGCGAACTGGTGGGGGGCCTTTCGGCCGGTTACCGGCAACGCCTGGCGCTGGCCATTGCCCTCGTCCACCGGCCAAGCCTTCTCTTTCTTGACGAACCCACCTCCGGCGTGGACCCAAGCGCCCGTCGCGCCTTTTGGGACCTCATCTATGGCCTGGCCGAGAGCGGCGTGACGGTGCTGGTCACCACACACTACATGGACGAGGCCGAATACTGCGGGCGGGTAGGAATCATGCGCGATGGCAAACTGCTGGCCATAGATACGCCCAGCGCGCTGAAAGCATCTGTCATCCCCGGCGAGGTGTGGGAAGTGCATGTTCAGCCCCCAGAAGCCGGCCTGGAGGTCCTGGCTGGGATCGAAGGGGTGGAACGGGTTGGGCTGAGCGGCGATCACCTGCGGGTGATTGCCCGTCGCGGCCTGAGAACGAAAACGCTTCAGGCAGCAGCACAGGCGCGAGGTCTGGCTCCGCTGCGGGTCGAGCGCGGCGAGCCGAGTCTCGAAGATGTTTTCCTGGCACTGGCAAAAAAATAAGTCCCCCCTCGCACCGAAAATGGCTGAATTGGCTACCCAGCAGAGAGCAAAAGAACGGTGCAGGCATAAAAAAGCCCCCGCAAGTCCGTTTGCGGGGGCACGCTTTAGTTCTGCTCTTCTTTTTCTTTGAAGTACAAAGCGTTCTCGCCCTCTCGAATATCCGCCACAATGATCTTACCACTGGTGAATTTGCCGCTTAACAGGTCCACTGAGAGAGGGCTTTCGAGGTATTTTTGCAGTGCGCGGCGCAAAGGACGGGCGCCAAAGGTCGGATCGTACCCCTGGCGGGCCAGCCACTTGCGGGCAACATCGGTCAACTCAACCCGAACGCCAAATTCATTCAACCGTTCCTGAATTTCTTTCATCTGGAGGTCAACGATTTGCTCCATCTGCTCCACCGTCAGCGGCGAGAACATGATGATTTCGTCAATGCGGTTGAGAAACTCAGGACGGAACGTGCCTTTCAGGGCCTTTTCAATCTTGCTTTGGGCTTCACGCTCTTCGTCATCATCGCTGCGAGGCAGGAAGCCAAGAGTGCCGCCCTTGCGCACATATTCGGTGCCCAGGTTGGAGGTCATGATGAGAACGGTATTGCGGAAATCCACCACATTGCCCTGCCCGTCGGTCATTCGCCCATCATCCAGGATTTGCAAGAGAGCGTTCCAGACCTCAGGATGGGCTTTTTCGATCTCGTCAAACAGCAACACCCGATACGGACGGCGGCGGACGGCTTCGGTCAATTGACCGCCCTCTTCGTAACCGACATAGCCCGGAGGAGCACCAAACAGGCGAGAAACGGTATGCTGCTCGCGATATTCGGACATGTCAATCCGCACAAGAGCATCCTCGTCATCAAACAGGAACCAGGCAAGGGCTTTGGCCAGTTCAGTCTTGCCCACCCCAGAAGGCCCGATGAAAATAAAGGAGCCAATCGGGCGGGCAGGGTCCTTAAGACCAGCACGGGCACGACGGATGGCATCGGCCACCGCATGGATGGCTTCATCCTGACCGATAATGCGCTCATGGAGGCGTTCTTCCATGTGGAGTAATTTTTCGGCTTCGGTTTCCATCATCTGGCTGACGGGGATGCCCGTCCACTGGTGGACGACCTCGGCAATGTCACTCACGTCCACCACTTCGTCAATATGGTGTTCCAGTTCCCATTTTTCGCGCTTTTGATTGAATTCCTGCTCCAGGCGCAAGCGCTCAGCCTTTTTCTGAGCAGCGCGCTCGTAATCGCGTTCGAGGCCGGCCTGCTCCTCCTCAGCGCGCAACCTCTCAATTTCATTCTTCATTTCCTTCAGGTCAGGAGGCAGGGAGTAAAGGGCAACGCGCAGTTTGGCAGCGGCCTCGTCAATCAAGTCAATGGCTTTATCGGGTAGATGACGGTCGGTCACATAGCGATCGGCGAGACGAGCCGCGGCCACCAGGGCCTCGTCTGCAAAGCGAACTTTGTGATGGGCCTCGTAGCGGTCACGCAGACCCTGGAGCATTTTGATCGTATCTTCGACCGATGGCTCTTCGACGTAAACGGGAGCAAAACGGCGCTCGAGAGCAGCGTCTTTTTCGATGTACTTGTGATATTCATCGAGGGTAGTGGCGCCAATGCATTGCAACTCGCCGCGCGCCAGCGCCGGTTTAAGCATATTGGATGCATCCATCGCCCCCTGGGCCGCCCCGGCACCGATCACAGTATGTAGTTCGTCAATCATCAGAATAATCTCGCCTTGCGAGCGCTGTACTTCCTCAATGGCAGATTTCAGGCGCTCTTCAAACTCGCCGCGGAAGCGAGAGCCGGCGATCATGGCCCCTAAATCGAGAGCCACCACGCGCTTGCCAGCCAGAATTTCTGGTACGTCATTATTGGCGATTTTTTGAGCCAGCCCTTCCACAATCGCCGTCTTGCCTACGCCAGCCTCACCAATGAGCACCGGGTTGTTCTTGGTACGTCGGGAAAGAATCTGGATGACCCGCAAAATCTCGGTATCGCGGCCAATGACGGGGTCGAGTTTGCCCTCACGCGCCATCTGGGTCAGGTCGCGAGAGTATTTTTCGAGGGTGCGATAACGCGTCTCAGCCTGCGGATCGGTAACACGCTGACCACCGCGCAGTTGCAGGATGGCGTCCAGGACCCGTTCACGGGTCAACCCCGCCGATTCAAGGATGCGAGCAGCAGAGGTATTGCGCTCACTCATGATCGCCAGGAAAATGTGTTCGGTGGAAATGTATTCGTCTTTCAGGCGGTTGGCTTCCTCGTTAGCCAGGTCAATGATCCGCTTGACGCGCGGGGTAATAAAAATTTGCCCCGCTCCCCCGCCAAAGATATTCGCTTTGGGCGTCAGACGCAGAGTCTGGTCGAGGCGATCGGCAATCACCTGGGCATTGATTTTGAGATTTTCAAGAATCTGGGGAATCACCCCACCCGGCTGCTCGATGAGCGCCAGAAGAATGTGTTCCGTGTCAATCTGGTTGTGGCCGTAACGCTGGATAATTTCGGCAGCCCGCTGAGCAGCCTCTTGAGCACGTTCGGTAAAGCGGTCAAATCGCATCATAGGCAGTGTCCTTTCGCTGTACAGGCACCATTATAACAAAGCGAAAATATTCGTTTGAGAAAAAGCGTATAAGAAATGTGTAAGAGTCGCCCCTGAACACACTGCGGTCACTGCCTGAAGGCGCCAGGACGCGCACAACAGCCCAAATAACAAGCCTATAGGACATTTTATGCCACATATGAGCACAAGTAGCCAGAAAAGACAGTTTTCTCAACCGCCTCTCTACCTTCCACTCCGTGATTGTTCCGAATTTGGTAGAAAATGGGATAGGATAGAGAATAGTGGGCGGAGGCTGAAACATGCCTCTCGTTTATGCCATCAAACAGGCAAGGTTGAGCCCACGTGCCAAATGATTGCCAGCATAAG
>DAOTZT010000111.1:0-2352 GCA_034434255.1 Anaerolineales bacterium
CGAGCCGTTTTCTGGCGAAGCAATCTCCCACTTATCAGGCCAGATTGACCGCTTGGGGATTGCTTCGTCGCAAAGAACGCTCCTCGCAATGACATACCCAACAGTTTTGATGCAAGACTGAACAGTTACCATCAGGAAAACAAAATGGGGCGCAGTTGGCTGAGAATGAGCCAGTCGGCGGCGGAACCCCGCTTATCTCAGGTAAAATAAGGGGGCAACCATCCTTGCCGGAAAGCATTGTATTTGTATGGACTCCACCTGGAATGAACTTCTCGCTATCTTTCTCTTGATCGTGTTCAACGGATTGCTGGCCATGTCTGAGGCTGCCATGCTCTCCGTGCGCCAGGCGCGTTTGCAGCAGCGCCTCAATGACGGCGATCGGCGGGCGCAACGGGCGCTTGAACTGCTCAAATCCCCAAACCAATTTCTTTCCACCATTCAAATCGGCATTACCGTCACCGATGTTCTCGTCGGCGCGGTCAGCGGCGCCCTGGCGGCGCGAATCTCAATGGACTGGTTTGCCAATGTCTCCGTCCTGGCGCCGTTTCGTACCACAATCGGTGTGGGGGTAGGCGTGCTGGTGACCTCCTACTTCTCCATTGTCTTTGGCGAACTCATCCCCAAACGGCTGGCGCTGACCAATGCCGAGCGCCTGGCGGTCGCTGTAGCAGGGCCAATGGCGTTCTTAGCCAGACTCTTTACCCCCTTTGTCTGGCTGTTGAGCAAATCGACCGACCTGGTCTTGAAACTTCTCGGTGTCCGTTCTGGCGTTGATGTCCCGGTGACCGAAGAAGAACTCCTCGTTCAACTGGACCAGGGCACGCAGGCGGGTGTCTTCGAGGAAACCGAGCAGGACATGGTCGAAGGCGTCTTCTCGCTCTCCGACCAGCGCGTCAATGCCCTGATGACCCCGCGCAACGAAATCGTCTGGCTGGACATCAATGATTCCGTGGACGAAATCCGCCGCAAAATTGCCGAAAGCCCCTACTCGCGTTTCCCGGTCGGCGAAGATAGCCTCGATCGCCCTCTGGGCGTGGTCAAGGCCAAAGACGTCTTGCTGGCTGACTTGCGCAGCGGCAAAGACCTGTTACAGGTTGCCCGCCCGCCCCTCTACATCCCCGAAACGGCCTTCGGCTCCCGCGCCCTCGAAATGTTCCGCGAGACCCAGCGCGACCTGATGCTTGTCGTGGATGAATTCGGCGTCGTCCAGGGACTCATCACCCTGGCTGACATCCTCGAAGAGATCGTCGGCGAATTTGGCGGCGAGCCGCAGGCCACCCAGCGGCAGGATGGCTCCTGGCTGCTGGATGGGATGATTTCCAACGAAGATTTCAAAGAAATTTTCAACCTGCGTCATTTGCCCGCTGAAGAAGAATACGAAACCCTCGGTGGCTTTGTGATGACCCAGTTGGGGCGGATTCCCAAAGCCGCAGACCGCTTCGAGTGGGGCGGCTTGCGCTTCGAAGTGATGGACATGGACGGCAATCGGGTGGATAAGGTGCTGGTGACGACCCTGCCAGTCCAGCCGACCGACGAAGAAAAAGATGCCTGAAAAGAACAGGAGATAGGAATGACCGAATTCCTTTTTGCCTCCCGCCGTTCGCCTGTCATGGGGCGCGGCGGGATGGTCGCTTCCTCCCAACCGCTTGCCACCGCCGCCGGGCTGGAACTCCTCGCCCAGGGCGGCAACGCTGCCGATGCCGCAGTAGCCGTCGCCGCGGCGCTCAACGTCACCGAGCCGACCTCCACCGGCCTCGGCGGGGACATGTTCGCCCTCTTCTACGACGCCGCCACCGGGCAAATCTCGGCCCTCAACGGTTCTGGCCGCGCCCCGGCTGCGCTGACCCTCGACCGGCTGCGCCGCGAGGGCCTGACCGACCTGCCCCCTTACCACCCCTACACCGTCACCGTCCCCGGCGCCTGTGCTGGCTGGTGCGACCTGCTCGAGCGGCACGGGACCCTCAGCCTGTCCGCTGTCCTTGCTCCGGCCATTCGCCTGGCGGAGGAGGGCTTCCCGGTCGCCCCGATTACGTCCTACTTCTGGCAGCGCGCCGCCGAACGGCAACTGAAGACCGCTCTCAACGGCTTCGAGATGACCATCGAGGGCCGCGGCCCGCGCCCGGGGGAACTCTTCCACAACCCCGGCCTGGCGCGCACGCTCAAAGCAATTGCCGGGGGAGGCAAACATGCCTTCTACGAGGGCGAGATCGCCGAGGCCATCGTCTCCACCCTCCAGGCGGCAGGCGGCTGCATGACCCTCGCCGACCTCGCCTCCCACACCTCCACCTGGGAACAGCCCATCTCCACCGCGTATGGCGGATTGCGCCTGTGGGAATGTCCGCCCAACGGGCA
>DAOTZT010000112.1:0-5104 GCA_034434255.1 Anaerolineales bacterium
ATTGCGAGGAGCGTTTTTTGCGACGAAGCAATCCCCTCGCAAACCAGGAGACTGCTTCGCTTTGCTCGCAGTGACAAAATGCGTAGAGTTTATAGAACAAGAGTTTAACTTGACATTGTCAAAATAGTTACGAAGAGAGAAGAAAGGCCGGTTTCGGCTTATGGAGTAAAATAGCACCGAGGTAGTCGCATGCCGAAAAAACAGAAAAAAGACAAAAAACTTCGCCCAAAAATCAATACACAAATTCCCCTCTCGCAGGTTCGCAAGGTGACGTTTGCTCAGCCGAAATACCGCCTGCAACACGCTCGTGAATATCCCATTCTCGGCTGCTGGGTGATGAAAAACTGGCAAAACACCGGATTGACGCCAGTCGTCGTAGCACGCGAACAAAAAGACGGGAGAATACTGTATGGCTCTTACTTGATTGATTTGTATTGCCTGGGAGTAAAAGACGTAACGGTCTTTGCAGACCTCTCCCAAGCAGCATTGCAGCGCAAATTGCTCAAGATATGCCAGGGAGAACCAGAACCATGTTCGGTCGAACTGGCGCATGAAATCATCTACGGCGCAATCGAGTTCGCCAAAAAATACGAATTCGAACCTCATCCTGATTTCACCTTGACGCTGGCCGACCAGATTTTAGACCCACCCGAGGCGCATCCACGGCAAGGCAATGTCCAGTTTGGTTATCAGGGAAAACCTTTCTATATCGCGGGGCCCTACGACAACAGCCAAAAAATAGACCTTATCATGCGCACACTGAAACGCACGGCTGGCGAAGGCAACTATTTATACCTTATAAATTTAGGCTAATATCCGCATTTCACACCACGCGCTGTCTTGACAAGCAGCGCGTTTCCGCTTATATTTTATTTAGGTATAACTAAATTTTATATTAGATATGGCAAAACTACCAACCTCCTCCGTTCAGGATTACCTGAAACGCATTTTCGAACTCACCCAGAATGGTCAACCGGCCAGCACCAATTGGCTGGCGGAGCAGTTGGGCGTGAAACCCGCCTCCGTGACCGGCATGATCCAAAAACTGGCTTCGGTTCAGCCGCCGCTGGTAGACTATCACAAACATCGAGGCGTCACATTGACCGAGGCCGGCAAGCGCGCCGCGCTGGAGGTCATCCGTCACCACCGCCTGCTGGAAACCTGGCTGGTGCAATCACTGGGCTATACCTGGGACGAGGTGCATGAGGAGGCCTGCCGCCTGGAACATGTCATCTCGGAAGATTTCGAGGCGCGCATGGCTGCCGTGCTGGGAGAGCCGGCGCGCGACCCGCACGGCGAACCGATCCCGGCGTCCGATTTGTCCATGCCGCCCGACACAGCCGTTCCTTTGTCGTCGCTGCAACCGTCACAGTCTGCCATCGTCCAGCGTGTACAAGCCAGCGACGCAGCCTTCCTGCGCCTGCTGAGCGAACTGGGCCTGGTGCCGGGCGCCTGTGTGGAAATTGCCGCCCTTTCTCCCTTCGACGGCAACCTGACTTTGAAAACGGGGAACCGCGAGTTGGTCATTGGACCGGCCATTACCAACCATGTTTTTGTGGAGGTGTGTACATGATGTGGTGGATCATCCTGTCAGTCGTTTTCCTGCTTGTCGTTTTCCTGCCCCGCTATGGACTGCTCGAACGCTATCGAGCCTGGCAGGCCATACGCCAGCGCGAACAAGTGGAAGATGCGCTCAAGCACTTACTTGACCGTGAACAGCAGGGGCGGCACGCTTCACCTGAGTCGCTGGCCGGCAGCCTCGACCTGCCGCGCAGAAAAATCACCACCTTGATCGCTACCATGGAAGCCCAGGGATTGCTCGAATCGCGCGGCGCCGAACTCCATCTGACAGCCCAGGGGGAACGTTGGGCGCTGCACGTCGTCCGTGCACACCGCTTGTGGGAACGTTACCTGGCAGACGAAGCGCGTATGCCGCTCGAAAGAGTCCATACCGAAGCGCACCGCCGCGAACACCGCTTGACCGACTCGCAACTCGACGCGCTGGATGCCGCGCTCGGGCACCCCGTCACCGACCCACACGGCGACCCCATCCCAACGCGGGAGGGGAACCTGCCCAAAGTCGAGGGAACGCCCATTACGGGCTGGCAGGCCGATCGTCCGGCCAAGATCGTGCATCTCGAAGATGAACCGGCCCTGGCCTACCAGCAAATTCTGGCAGCGGGATTGCGTCTCGGGCAAACCGTCCGCATCTTGGAAAGTTCCCCCCAGCGGTATGTCTTGAGCGATGGCGAAAACGAGTATCGCCTGGCGCCGGCGGTGGCTGCCAATGTGCATGTTGCCCCGCTGCCAGAATGGACGGTCAAGCCGCAGGGAATCATCCGCTTGGCCGAGTTACCGCACGACCGGAAGGCGCAGATTGTGGCCTTGGACGAGGCGGTGCAGGGTTTTACCCGCCGCCGCTTTCTGGACCTGGGCCTGACACCCGGCGCCGAGATTTATCCTGAACTGCAAAATTTTTTTGGCGACCCGCGTGGGTATCGCGTGCGCGGCACTTTGATTGCTTTGCGAAAAAACCAAGCGGCGCAGATTTGGGTCAAAGAAGTAAATCATTAACGTTTCGGAGAAAGCATGGCAAACACGAAAATAAACTTACCCACCGAACACTGCGAAACCTGTCCGGCCTTTGCACAATTGGAGCAGATGGGCATCAAGGTCGGCGATTTCGACCGCGTGGTAGCGCTGGCCGGCAATCCCAATACCGGCAAGTCCACGCTCTTCAACGCGCTGACCGGGCTCAAACAGCACACCGGCAACTGGCCCGGCAAAACTGTCACGCGCGCCGAAGGCGGCTATCAGTTCAACGGCGTAAAGTACAAACTGGTGGACCTGCCCGGCACGTACTCGCTCCTTTCCGCTTCGCAGGATGAAGAAGTGGCGCGCGATTTCATCCTGTTTGGACAGCCCGACTGCACCATCGTCGTGACCGACGCCACCGCGCTGGAGCGCAACCTGAACCTGGTGATGCAGGTGATGGAAATTACCGACAAAGTGGTGGTGGCCGTCAACCTGATGGACGAGGCGCGCCGCAAAGGGCTGGAAGTGGACACCCGCAGTCTGGCGCGCGATCTGGGCGTGCCGGTCATCCCCATCACGGCCCGGTCGGGCGAGGGCATCAGTTTGCTCTTGCAAACCATTGCAGAGGTGATCGAGGGCAAGATAAGCGTCAAGCCGCTGCGCGTGAGCGGAACGCCCGAATTCCAGCGCGCCATCGAAGAACTTGTCCCCCTCATCGAGCAAGTTGCACCGGGCGTGCCAAACGCGCGCTGGCTGGCCATCCGCCTGCTAGACGGCGACGCGCGCGTGCAGCAAGCGTTGTTGAACGGCGAACTGGCGCAGTTGGTGGCGCGCCAACAACAGGCTGATGTGCAATTCAGCAAAAAGATGTCGGTAGAGGGAAGGCAGTAAATTGGCGTAAGAGGTACACACGTAGACAGTGAGGCAACACGATGAATCCAAATGAAGTGCTTGCAAAAGCAGAAACCTTGCGCAATCAGTTGTCCACCGGCTTCCGCGATGAGATGGTCAAGTCGCTGTATGCCGAAGCAGAGCGCATTGCCAGGCGCGCAGTGCGCACCGCCCAAGAAAAGAAATACGATTTCGACCAGAAAGTGGATCGCCTGGTCACTGCGCCGCTCACCGGCCTGCCAATCATGCTGGCGCTGCTGGCAATCTTGATTTGGCTGACGGTCTCCGGCGCCAATGTGGTCTCAGAAGCCATTGCCGCCGTGTTATTCTGGATTGGCAACCAGGGCAATACCCTCTTCCAGGCGCTGCATTTGCCGTGGTGGCTGACCGGTTTCGTATGGGACGGTGTGTATCGCGGGCTGGCGTGGGTGGTGAGCGTGATGTTACCGCCCATGGCGATCTTTTTCCCGACCTTCACCATCCTCGAAGACCTGGGCTACCTGCCGCGTGTGGCCTTCAACCTGGACTGGTTGTACCGCAAAGCCGGCGCGCACGGCAAACAGTCCTTGACGATGGCGATGGGCTTTGGCTGCAACGCTGCTGGCGTGGTCTCCACACGCATCATCGACTCGCCGCGCGAACGCTTGATTGCTATCTTGACCAATAACTTCGTGCCGTGCAACGGACGCTTCCCGACTCTCATCATGCTGGCTACCGTTTTCGTGGCCGCTTCCTTCTCGCCGGCCTGGACTTCGCTGGTTGCGGCGGGAACCGTGGTCGGCGTAGTGTTGATCGGGGTGGCATTCACGTTCTTCATGTCGTGGCTGCTGTCCAATACCGTCTTGCGGGGCGAGGCTTCGGCCTTCACGCTGGAACTGCCGCCCTATCGCCGCCCCAACGTGGGACGCATCCTGTACACCTCGCTGATCGACCGCACGCTGTTCGTGCTATGGCGCGCCATGCAGACGGCTGCGCCGGCCGGGGCCGTCATCTGGGTGCTGGCAAACGTTCCTTTTGGAGAGACCAACCTGGCGCGCGCCATTGCAGACTGGCTGAATCCCTTTGGCCTGCTGCTGGGATTAGACGGGGTCATCCTGCTGGCGTATATCATCGCCGTCCCGGCCAATGAGATCGTCGTCCCGACCATGATGATGATGTATATGGGAGCAGGCATGATGATCGATGCCCCCGCCACCAATGCCGCTATCTACGACTTGCTGGTGAACGGTCACGGCTGGACGATGCTGACGGCAGTCAACCTGATGCTGTTCAGCCTGCTTCACAATCCATGCGCCACGACCGTTATAACGATTTACAAAGAAACCAAGAGTTGGAAATGGGCCACTTTGAGCGTGGTCATCACGCTGGGAACGGCTTTTATCGTCACCTTCGTCACGGCCAGCGCAGCGCGGCTATTGGGTTGGGTATAGGGAAAAGTGAGAACGCAGAGTATAATCTGAAAACATGATTCGCAGCCTCCATTTCACCTCCCAATCATCTTTACGAGAAAACCTGCCACCGGCTGACTTTCCTGCTGCCATTCGTGCGCGCAACTCTATCAATCGCCTGGCATCTGGTTCAATGAAAACGATGCCCTTCATGTTTTACTGATTCTCTGGTCCTTCATGGTCTTTTTCCTTCTCAAAAAGCCGTTGATGGATCTGCCCGACCAGGCTTG
>DAOTZT010000113.1:0-1937 GCA_034434255.1 Anaerolineales bacterium
CGACCGCGAAGCGTACCCGAAGGGTAAGCAATCCCCTCGCAAACCAGGAGACTGCTTCGCTTTGCTCGCAGTGACAAAATGCGTAGAGTTTATAGAACAAGAGTTTAACTTGACATTGTCAAAATAGTTACAAATTTTGAAAGCAAAGCAGAGGAGTGCGTTACTGAATTTTAAGAAAACACGCCACCCACATGGAGGTGGCGAAGCAGAGCAAGCAAAAAGAAGTCTCTACTTGAAGGAGATTTCACTTTGCCAGACTACAGGAAGTTCATCAATCGAGAGACGCTGAATCAGCGACAGAGCTTGCTCTTCGCTCATTCCCTTCGGAAGAGAAAGCAGACGAATGTCCATCCCGCCGCCATTCTTGCCAGGTACATAAATCACTTCAAAATCCAACCCTGGCGCAACAGCCTCAAGGCGTCGCTGAATTTCTGAAATCACCTGGTCATTCCACTGACCATTCCCTATCTCCAACCACAGGGTTTCCACCTTGATAACGCCTTTATTATTACT
Organism: Anaerolineales bacterium; assembly: GCA_034434255.1. Lineage (GTDB taxonomy): Bacteria > Chloroflexota > Anaerolineae > Anaerolineales > Villigracilaceae > UBA877. The sequence continues at coordinate 514 of DAOTZT010000113.1, forward strand.
CGATGAGGCGCTTCTTGCAGAGAAGGGAAAAACAAACGCATAGCAACGACGGGCGCTCTTCATGATAGCCGGATCTTTGGCGTTCAGTAAGCGCACCTCCACGTTGGGAATCACCATCTCACCTATGGTAAGCGTCGCATACGGATTCCACGGTTCGAGAGTGGGCATTTCAATACACAGTACAACCTCTATCGAATCAGCGAGAGTTTGCACATTTTGAATTTCCGCTTTCAGAGGAAGCGGAGCGCTTTGACGGAGATAACCCTGGATACCAAAAGGAGTTTCCAGACTCGCAGCACGGGTGGGGGCGGCCCAACGCTGCAGCATGAAACCCAAAACAACCAGGAAGAACGCCCCTATCCACAAAATTCGTTTATTTGTGAGCATGTGTACTTCCTTTTTCAGTAAATGTTGCAGAAAGAGGACGAGTCGTAACAGGGAATTCAGGCACAGGCACTGGCGGTAGACACATTGTAATTTCTGTAGGACGGTCCCATGTAACCTCGCGTGCAGACCAGGCCGCTGCCATCCCACATACTATTCCAGACATACAGGTATTTTTGGTCTCCGTGATAGGTATAAACGCCAACCGTCTCTGCTGCCAGCCATGTTTTCGATGTGTTACGAGTGTATGACCAATTTGCAATACAGCCTGGAGAATATTTGTTGGCATTGTACATAGTGGATGCGTAGCGGACAACCGCATTATAAGCGTCATTCCAACATGTTGTACCTTGTGGGTTAAGCCCATTACAAGCCGAAGCAGTACAAGTTGCAGCCAATGCTTTTTGGGTAGGAAAAACCATTATGGCAACAACAGCAAGGATAAAGATTAAAGAGTGAAAGTAGGAGAAAAGTCTATTCATCGTCTTCCTTCGTTTGATTTGAATGGGATTTGGTAACTATTTTACCCCCCCCCATCGCAAATCTGTCAAGGGGCTGCTAGAAGAGCAGTTGATTCTCCAGGCTGGCAACCTTGAGATGGACATGTCCCGGCAGGGTGCGCGGGTCAATCCGATGGGGGGAGAGGGCGACGGGTTGGGGGAGGTTCATATTTCAGACCTGCCTCCCCTCTCCCCAGCGGGAGAGGGGGCGGGGGTGAGGGCTATTTCCCGTACCACATGCGCGCCAGCAGGTTATCTTTGAGAATGAACTGGTGGTAGAGGGCGGCGCCGATGTGCAGCAGGATGAGCAGCGCGGAGAGGAAGAAAAACAGGCCGTGCAGCGCGGGATTCAAGTCCGCGGGCATGCTTCCCTGCCCCTCGAAAACAATCGGGAGCAGCCCATAGCGGGCAGAAAGCGCTAACCCGCTGAGCGGCATGAGGAAGGCGAGCAGGTACAGCGTATGGTGTACGCCTCTTGCCACACTATCGAGAAAGGCGCTTCCGCTGGTGGCATCTTCGGGACGAGGCGTGCGCCAGCGC
>DAOTZT010000114.1:0-10723 GCA_034434255.1 Anaerolineales bacterium
ATTGCGAGGAGCGTTTTTTGCGACGAAGCAATCTCCTTGCAAGCCAGGAGACTGCTTCGCTTTGCTCGCAGTGACAAAATGCGTAGAGTTTATAGAACAAGAGTTTAACTTGACATTGTCAAAATAGTTACAATCCAAGTAAACTCTGATTTGATAACCCCAGTTTACATGCGTTCACATTCCTTGATGTGCCAATTTTTGTGTTGATCAAACCAAATCTATTTCATCAGCGTTCATCTGTGGCTAATAAAAGCAATGGCCAAAGACTCGCTAAGTCAGTTTCAACCGAACCAAACTATTTCAGACTTGCTTGTAAAACTCGTCCAACACGAAGGCAAGAAAGGCACAAAAGGAATCTTTTCAGTTTTTTAGCCGTCGTGTACTTTGTGACCTTCGTGGTTAAAAGCCTTTTTGGAGTGAAATCATTTCACTCCCTTTTTCAACCTTTTGTGCCGAAGGCCTTGATTAATCCCTCCCCCACGTCATTTCGCCAGCACGTGTAATTATGCCCACCAGAAAATTCCCGATAGGTGAGAGCGTAGCCGCGGCTTCGGAGTAATGCGCTCATTTGTCGGTTTTCCTCCAGCAACCACTCCAGTTTGCCCACATCCATCCAGATTTCGATGGGAGGCCGCGGCAAATAACGCACCAGGTCTTCGATGACCGAGTGGAGTTCGGGAACGAAAAAGGCTCCCGACTGACTCAGCACTTTGCCGAAAACATGCGGCAGGCGCAGGCCAGTGTAGAGCGCCATCAGCCCCCCCATCGAGGCCCCCAGGACACCATATGGCTCCAGTCCAGGCGCAGACAACACCAGATGCTCTTGCGCCAGCGGGATCACCTCGTCAAAGATAAAAGCCAGAGTGGCATCGGCACAGGAATATTCCAGCACGCGCGCCGGTCCGCCATTTTGGACCAGCGCCATGGCAAACGGGCGCACGCGGCGGGCAGCAATCAGGTTGTCAACGATGACATTGATGTGGGCACGCTTGAGGTAATCAACGCCGTCATAGACGACGAGCAGGGGAACCGGCTTCTCGACCGGCGGCCGATACAGGTACACGGTTCGGGGGGCCTTGCCCCCATACTCCCGCGGCCGGACCTGGTGTCTGGTGACCGTTCCCCGCGGCACGCCTCGGGCCGGGCGGATGAGATCGCTCGGACGCGCTTCCGGCATGTAAAAATAATGGTTCCAGGCGTTGATTCCGTTCCAGACCTTGTGCGGGTTCAGCGGGTCAGCCAGGCGTTGACGCGTGTCGGGATCGATAAACGCATATTCGAGATAGGCATCGGGGGGAAGTTCCAGGGTGACTTTCCAAACATTCGACGCCACGCGCGTCATCGGTTGAGGGTCATCCTCCCAGTTATGCAAGTCCTCGATGAGGAGAGGGGGGGATTTGCCTTCCCACAAAAAGGTGGCGGTGTGACCTTCAATGACAGGGTTACCAGTGGTACGGGCGATGGCAAGAAGAGGGAGGGTAGGCATAAAAGCAGGTTAGTGGTCAGTGACCAATGGGAATTTCCCCTCTGGAGAGATGCACAGGGGATGGAGTTCTGCCATCATGACATTTTTTTTGACCAGAGGGTCATTGAGCATAAAAGCCTGGGCGGCCTGTTCGTTTTCTGCGCGGAAAATGATGAGGCCAAAAGTGTCATCCAGGCAGGAACCACTGAGCAATACATCGCCCTCCACAGTGGCCTGCTTGAGATATTCAACATGTTCTCCCATGATGGCTTTTTCTGTGGGCGTCGGCTGTTCAAAGAAGCCGTCGCGAAAGGGATGGAGCAGGTAGATGTATTCTGGCATGGAAGAGAGTCTCACTCTGCAAACGCGCTCGACCAGGTCTCAAACTGACGTCCCATGTGCTCATCATCCTTGTAAAAGGTGAGATAGGTGAGCACCTGATAAGGGATGAATTTTTGCTCTTCCGGTTTGTGGACGGCGAGGTCGAAGTAGGTATGCCAGGTGCCGGAATTCATGTACATCTGGCTAGTGGCCTCTCTGGCAGACGGCATGAAGTCGAGAGGGACCACTTCATGATAATGGGAGTGCCCATAGACGACAAACCGGGCCTTATGGTTGAGAAAGGCTTCTTCGCGCAGGGCATGTTGAGCAAGCGTCAGTTCATCGGCCCAAAAGTGCTTGCGCAGCCAAAGAACCAGGTTGTCAAGGGCCTTGAAAGAAACAAGGTCAGTAAGACCAAAGAGGGCCTGCAAGCCATCAACAATATCGGGTTTGAGACGCTTTTTATCGTGCCCGCGCACAAACTCCAGAGAAAGAAATTCATCGCCCAACTGGTCCCAGATCATCTTGAGTTTCTTCTGCTGAGCCAGCCCAATCTGATTGAGACGTAATTGACTGCTGATCCAGAGGGGCGTAGCCAGCGCGGGGCGGACGTTGACCAGCTCACGCAGAGCAGTCACCATCTGCGGAGGCAGTTCCTCTTTCATCGCCTCTTCCACGCGCACCGGAAACTTGTTAATGACTTCTACGGCAAAGGCATCGCCAAGAGCGGCTTTGTTGCGGTCCTTGTCTTCGCTGATATTGAAATGATCGTACAGGTCGCCATGTTGTGCATAGACCCCATAGCGATTGAGCAGATCTTCCAGTCGCGGCGATTCCTTTGGCTGATGCGGGAATGGCCCCGGCGGGTTCGCCAGGCCCATGGCCTGAATCACCTGGGCACGGATCGAATCGAATGGCGCACCGGCCAAGTGATAGACCCAATCATGATTGCCCACCATGTAATGCAGGTTGACCTTCACCTTAACTGGCTTGCAAGTCAGTTTTGCTGGCTCTCCCTGCCGATTGGACGGCGGCAGGTCAAGCAGGGCACCAGGCGTGCTCAAAGTTTTCAGCAAACCAACCGCCTCGGCATTGTTATTCAAGATGTCCGTCGTGATTTCCTGGATGGTACGAATAAATTCCGGATCATTGTAATCCGTCCACGGGCGGGCCTGATTGGGAGTGCCGTCTTTGTGTTTGAGCCAAAGCGTGGAATGCTGCACATCCAGAATATCGCCGAGCAAAAGGATATCCACTTCCTCGATGGGGCGATACTTTCCATCCCGTCGGTAAGAGGCCCGTAAGACAAGTTCACGGACGCGGTCGGCGAAAAGGCGAAAAGCAGCCGCCGAGATGGATTTGCCACATGTCCCATCCGTCAGATGCAAATCGCTAACGATGATGAGCATAGGCCCTCCTAAATATGGTGAAAGTGCTCCACTGGAAGGACAAAGACGGTGGCCCGTTTCTCACCTTCCGCAGCAGGGGAGCAGGCCTGTTTGAGCAAATTGAGCGCCTGCTCCACCTGGGCATCTTCCACGCCGATCATGAGGGTAGTCACGCCTCGGCGTAACCAGCCGCCCGTGCTGGCAATGCGCGTCACCCGCAAATCAGCATCCAGGAGGGCGCTTGTCGCCGGATCGGCATCTACATCACGAAGGATCGCGAGAATCAGTTTCATGGCTAAAACTCCTCATACCGTTCTACCGGCAAGGTAAAAATTGTGGCTCCCCCCACTGTCACCGGAATGGGAGTGGGGATGGGGAGAGGCGCACCTTCGAGCGGGGTGGAAAGATACTCCACCCGCTGGCGGCATGACTTCTGCAAGGCAAGTAAAACTTCATTTCCCCCATGTTCGGGCAGGCCAATCAGCAACGTGGCATTCCGTCGTCCCAAAAATCCCCCTGTGCTGGCGAGATGAATCAGAGGAATTTTCAACGTAGCCAGGGCGCGCATGGCAATGTCCACATCTTGTTCCTGAACAATTGCCATCATCAAAAAGCGGATGGGGGCATTTTTCATAGAAAGCCTCCTATTCTTCGGTAATAACCGCATCGGTTGGGTCATCGAGGATGACCGTTTGCCCATCAGGAAAGGCGACGGTTGTCTTTTCCATCTGGCGGGTGACGACCAGTCCTCTGTATTTTACCGTAACTGGCCAGGGAAACGGATTCTTTCCGCGCAGAGTAACCTGGCACGGCGAATCAATTTCCACCCCCAGCGCTTGTAAGAACAAACCAAGCGGCGCCAGACCCTGAACCGGATTCCGTTCTCCCAGCCCCTTGCCCGTCTCGGCGTGATAGGCGCGGTAGAATGCCCGTTGTTTTTTCAGACTCTCGATGACCGCAGCCATCAAGCGCGCTGTCAGACGCGCCGCTTCTTCTCGTAAGCCATAAGCCAGCAAACCTTCTCCCAGCATCGCATTCCAGGGAATGTGGACCGCTTCACAGGCATCGGCCGGTTTGAGAGAAGGAGAAGCCATCCAGGAAAAGCCAAAGGGACGCCCAAAGCGATCTGCCGCCAGTAAGTGCCGATGGAGGAGAGTATGGACGCGCCCCAGCGACGGAATCCCCGCCCACAATGGCAGGAAGAGGCTGAGATCTTCGTCTTGAAAGTCCATGACGCGAACAGTCAGCCGGTCGCGTTTCTCGATCCCTGCCACTTCCAGCGAGGAAAGGCTGGTAAACAACCCTCTGGTAATGGCTGTAGCGCTCTCCTCCGACCACTGAAAGTCAGCGCGCTCGAACTGTTCCATGCGCGCGGTGTGCGAAAGGCGCCCGCGCAAAACAATGTGCGGATAACGTACTTGGGCGCTTTTGAATTGCAAACGGACCACCAGCCGCCGCGGCTGCCCGAAGGATTGGCGGACGGTGACTTTGCCCGGTCCGCTCTGGACGATGACCTCCTGCCCGCCCGGCGAAAGGTGACTGTCGCGATCGCGAGCGCGGTAAAGGCCTTTTCCGTCATCCCAGCAATCTTCAATATGGGCAATGAGGTGTTTTGCCGTCGTGGTATGCTCCTGGGCGCTGACAGGCATTCGGAGCGCAGCAGCGATCTTTGCCAGGGCGCGAAACTCACTGGCCAGCATGGCTGCCAGGGCGGGGGTTTCAACATAGGGCAGGCCGCTGGCCTGACTTTCGGGTTGTTCGGGCTGGTAACGGGGATGATCTTCCAGCCCGGCCTGGGTGGGGTGATCCCATTCCGGGAAGGTATCGCCATCGCGATCGTGGACGTCACTGAGCCAGGAACCAAGGAACGAGGTCAGTTTGGGGTACACGCCGCGCAGGAATTCAAAGTCGCCAGAGCGACGGGCGTAGTCCCAGGCCATTTTGGCCAGCAACGGGGGGCATTGCCATCGCCCACGCTGCCCCAGCAGGCCCGGTTTGCCATCCACCGTGCCATCTGGCAATTGGGTGGAGAGAAAGTTTTGAATGAGACCAGCCAAAAGATGAGGCGCGCCGGGCAGGCACGAGGCCAGGTAAGCGCTCTCCAAAGCAGTCTGACCACTCCAGACGGGTGGCGCGTCTGTGCCATCGCCTGGATGGGAGTAGCCATGGTCAGGTTGACGGGCAAGGACAAAAGAAGCCGCCGGCAGATGCGCGCCCGGCCCCATGAACAGACTGAAGGCCTGCTTTTGGGTAAGGGCAAAGGCCGCATCCCAGTCGGGGTCGCCGGTGTGAATTTCGACCGTCTCGGCCGCGTTGACCAGTTCCAGGTAGGCAATTTCGGCATCCCATGGCCGGGCAGCCACGCGGCGGGCATGGTCAAAAGACTCGGAGGCCGAGGCAAGGGCAGCCTCCACCCACGTCAGCGTGCGCGTTCCGCCAGCAGCCAGCGCCAGGTCCACGGTCAGGGACGGGTAGGGACCCGGTCCCGGCAACGGTCCGCCGGTCAAAAAGATGACCGGTGAGAGGTCGCTGGTACGCCCGGCAAGGACATTGACGGCTTGCATCGTCGTCTCAGCCATCGGCTGGCCATCGATAGGAACAAGTTGGGCACACAGTTCGAGCAGGACAGAGACCGGCTCGGCGCCGCGATTGAGAAAACCGATTCGGCCAGCAACCGTGTGCGAATCGGGAACCCAGTATTCGAGGTTGACTTGCAACGCAGGGAATGGTTCGCAGGTGAAGTGAAGAAAATTGGGCGCAAAGCGACGCAAGACGGGAGGAACGGCAAAGCCGGCCGGGTCAGAAAGAGCCGTGTTTTGCAGGTGGAAGCGGGGAAAGATGCGCATTCGCCGCGCCCGCAGGCCATAGGTCGTCGTCAGCGCCAGAGCAGGGGGATCACCGCCGCCAGGCTCTACTTCCCAAATGTGATCATTGGAGTAATCAGGAGAACACAGCCGAAAATCGGCTGCAAGCGTCAGTTGCAGGGGATCGCCAGGGCCAAGAGACCAGGTTCGCATACTTGTAGTATAAGGGTCTTTGAGCGCAAGGTCAAAGGTTTTTTGTGCTAAAATCTTGTAACGCGGATTACGCGGATGGAACAGATGACGCGGATGCGATCCGTTGCCCCCAAACCCGCTGTCATTCTGTCAATTTGGGAACGCAGATTACGCGGATGCGATGCCAGAATCCATTTCGCCCCCAAGACGCAGTCAATTCAGTCTGCATTGCAATGATGATTGACGAGAGATGAACTATGTCTCAAAAAGAAGACCCCGGCAAGCGTTTGCGCCGATTGACCACCACCCCAGACGACGAAACGCTCCCCCCCGAAGAAGAACTGACGCCATCGCACGGTCTGCGCCGACCGGCTTTGGATGCTGACGGCATGCCCTTGCCTCGTCGGGTGGAGGAACTGGACATGGACGCCACGCGCGTCACCCCCGCCGCTTACAATGCCCCGGCAGGCGCCACCATGCGGCACTCCTCGGGCAAAAAAGACCGTTTGCCTCGCCGGTCAAACTTGCCCCCCTTCAATGGGCAGGTTGCCCTCGGCTGTATGGTGCGCTCCCTGGTGATTGGCCTGTTTATCACCGTAGCCGTCTTGCTGTTAGGCCTGGCGTTTATGATTTACAAGTATTACGACATCGCCCGCGAACTGCCCCCTGTGGAAGACCTGCGGGCGCGGGCCTCACAATTTGAAACAACCCGCATCCTCGATCGCCAGGGCAACGTTCTCTACGAACTCAACGACCCAAGCGGTGGAAAGCGCACCTATGTTCCCCTGGAGAAAATTTCGCCTAATCTGGTCGCCGCGACCATTGCCATTGAAGATAAAGACTTCTATTCCCACAAAGGCTTTGACCCTCTTGCCATCCTGCGCGCCTTTTGGCAAAACCTGCGCAGCGGCGAAACCGTCTCCGGCGCCTCGACCATCACCCAACAACTGGCGCGGGTTTTGCTTCTCTCGCCCGAAGAGCGCGCTTCACAGACCTACATGCGCAAAGTGCGCGAGGCGATTCTGGCCACCGAAATCGAACGTCGCTACACCAAAAACGAGATTCTGGAACTTTACCTCAACGAAATCTACTACGGCAACCTCGCCTACGGCATCGAAGCCGCTGCCGAGACTTATTTCGGCAAGCACGCCAGCGAGTTAACCCTCGGCGAGGCCGCTTTCCTGGCTGGCTTGCCGCAGGCCCCGTCGGTGTACGACGTGTACACATCCCGCGATGTCACCATGGTGCGCTTCCAGAGCGTCTTGCTGGCCATGATGGCCCTCAGCCGGGAGCGCGGCTGCATTGCCGTCAGCAATAGCCCCACCCCCGTCTGTGTGGACGGGCCGGCCGCCGCGGCTGCGCTGGAGGAGATGGAGGCCTACCAGTTCACCCCACCCGTCACGGAAATCCGCTACCCGCATTGGGTCCAGTACATCCGCACGGAACTGGAGAAACTATACGACCCCCAAACCATCTATCGCTCCGGCTTCACCGTTCACACCACCCTCGACCCCGTCTTGCAAGACGCCGCCCAGCAGATGGTGACCCAACAGGTAGCCGCCATTGCTGACCTGCACGTCACCGGCGGTGCGCTGGTAGCCATCAAACCCTCCACGGGCGAAATTCTGGCAATGGTCGGCTCCCCCGATTTCTACAACGAAGCCAATTCGGGCCAGATCAACATGGCTGTCAGCCCCACCCGCCAACCTGGCTCGTCCATCAAGCCGTTCACCTACCTGGCCGCCTTTGAAAAAGGCTGGACTCCCGCCACCCTGCTGTGGGACGTGCGGACCGAGTTTCCTCCCTCCGGGCTGGACAATGACCCCAACCCGCCCTACATCCCCGACAATTACAGCCGAAAATTCTGGGGGCCGGTCACCGTGCGCATGGCGCTGGCAAATTCGCTCAACATCCCGGCCGTGCGCACGCTCTACTTCGTCGGCGTCTATGACGATCCCAACACCCCCCAGCAAGATGGCCTGGTGGGCATGGCACAACGTTTGGGCATCACCAGCCTGACGCGTAACGACTATGGCCTGTCGCTCACCCTCGGCGGCGGCGAAGTCAGCCTCCTGGAAATGACCGGTGCTTACGCCGTGCTGGCCAATAGCGGCAAGCGCGTGCCTCCTTTCTCCATCTCAAAAATCGAAGATTTCCAGGGCAACGTCGTTTACGAATACAAGATTCCCGCAGGCGAACAGGTCGTCAAGCCACAACACGTTTTCCTCATCACCTCCATTCTCTCCGATCGTGCCGCCCGTGCCCCCGTCTTTGGCTACAACTCCATCTTGAACCTGCCCTTCCCCGCCGCGGTCAAGACGGGTACCTCCAACGACGCCCGTGACAACTGGACCATCGGCTATACCCCCGACCTGGCCGTCGGCGTTTGGGTTGGCAACCCCGACTATACCCCCATGGGCAACACCACCGGCGTGACCGGTGCGGGACCGGTATGGGCACTATTCATGACCTTTGCCGTTCCCTACCTCACGAACGGCAACCCCACCCCCCTCATCCGTCCCGACGGCATCATCGAACAGACAATTTGCGCCATCTCTGGCACCCAACCCTCCCCCTGGTGCCCCGCACAGCGCGAAGAATACTTCTACGTCGAACAGCCTGCCCTGACCCCCGACCACGACCTCTGGCGGGAAGTCCTGCTCGATACCTGGACCGGCTTCCTTGCCACGCCTGAATGCTCAGAATTTACCGAGACGAAACTGGTCTTGAACGTCACCGATGAATGGGCCATCAAGTGGATTCGTGACACCGAACAGGGGCAAAAATGGGCACGCGACATGGGCTTCGACCCGGTCATCTTCATCCCCCAGGCCCGCTGTGACGCCGACGACCCTCACGCTCACCTCGAATTCGTCGCCCTCCCCAACGGCGCCACCATCACCCAATCCCCCTTCCCCATCAGTTTCATCGCCCAGGCCGACAACGGCTTCCGCTCCGTCAGTCTGGAATACGACGCCGGTTCCGGCTGGGTAATGCTCGCTCCCAACCTGACCTCCTCCCCCTATTCCTGGGACCTGACCGGTTTGCCCGCTGGCCCCGTCACTTTGCGCCTGCGCATGGAAAGTTACTCCGGCGGCTACGCCGAGAAGACAGTCCAGGTCAACCTCCTGCCGCCCACGCCCACCCCTACCCCCACTGAAACTGCTACCCCGACCTCGACCCCCACTGAAACACCTACCCCGACCTCGACCCCCACCTTGACCCCCACTGAAACACCTACCCCGACCGAAACGCCAACACTGCCGCCCACCCCCACCGAAACACCATCCACCCCCTGAAAGGAGTTCGTATGCTGACCGTCGGCTACATCGGACTTGGCCTGATGGGCAAATCCATTGCCCGCAACATCCTCAAAGCCGGATTTCCGCTTGTCGTCCACAATCGCTCTCGCGCCGCCGTAGATGAACTCGCCGCGGAGGGAGCAACACCCGCCTTCTCCCCCGCCGAAGTGGCTGCTCAGGTGGACGTCGTCTTCACCAACCTGCCCGACACACCCGATGTCGAGCAAGTCGTGTTGGGAGAAAACGGCATCCTGGCGGGAGCGCACCCCGGCCTGATTTGGGTGGACAATTCCACCATCAAACCCGCTGCGGCGCGGACCCTGAGCCTGCGCCTGGCCGAGAAAGGCGTCCTCTCCCTCGACGCCCCCGTCTCCGGCGGCGACATCGGCGCCCGCAACGGGACCCTCGCCATCATGGTCGGTGGCCCCGCCCAAGCGCTCGAAAAAGTCATGCCCATCTTCCGCGCCATGGGCAAGACGGTCACACACGTCGGCGAGGCTGGCGCCGGGCAGGTAGCCAAGGCTGCCAATCAAATCATGGTCGCCGCACAGATGGTCGCCATGGGCGAACTGCTGATCTTCGCCCAAAAAGCCGGTGTGGACCCGGTCAAGGTAGTCGAGGCCATTCGCGGCGGTGCCGCCCAATGCTGGACACTGGACGTCAAGCCCCCGCGCCTGTTTGCAGGCAATCGCACTCCTGGCTTCAAGGCCTCCATGCAGGCCAAAGACCTCAACATCGTCCTCGAAACCGCCCGCGAGTACGGCATCCCGCTCCCCTCCGCAGCGGTGGACGCCCAACTCTACAACGCCATGCTCCAGAACGGCATGGGTAGCCTGGACAACTCGGCAGTGATTGGCATTCTCGAAATGCTGTCAGGCGAAGAATTGAACACACAAGAAACGAAGTAGCGTAGTGCGGGATTTATCCCGCACTGGTGATCCTGATTCACCGGAGATAAACAGACCGGAGATAAACGGAGATAAACAGACCGGAGATAAACGGAGATAAACGGAGATGAACAAGGATGGTTTTGCAGTTTCAATGGTCCCAAACCGATGTTTATCGAGCAAATCCCTTTTCTCTCCGTTCATCACCGGTTAAATGCCGTAGCGCGGGATAAATCCCGCGCCCCAATACGGCATGAATGCCATGCTACAAAATCTTTACGATTGTGATCGATTCTCAGGGCAATACTATAGACATCGCCTCCCTTTGGCGTTATAATGAGATCAAACTCACGAAATTACGCCA
>DAOTZT010000115.1:0-7045 GCA_034434255.1 Anaerolineales bacterium
ACTTCGACCTGGAAGACCCGGTCAGCCTGTTGCGCCTGGAGCAGCCGCTCACCGCGCTCCAGCCGCTGCAAGGGCTGGTCGTCATAGACGAAATCCAGCGCAAGCCCGACCTCTTCCCGCTCCTGCGCGTCCTGAGCGACCGCGACCCCGCCCCGGCCCGTTTCCTCATCCTCGGCAGCGCCTCCCCCGACCTGACGCGCGCCGCTTCCGAGAGCCTGACCGGCCGCGTCGAAATCCTCTCCGTGCCCGGCTTTTCGCTGGCCGAACTCGGCATCGAAGCCCTGCGCCATCACTGGCTGCGCGGCGGATTGCCCCCATCCTTCCTGGCCGAGAGCGAAGAAGACAGCCTCGCCTGGCGCAAGAATTTCATCCAGACTCTGCTCGAACGCGACCTGCCGCAATGGGGCGTGCGTATCCCCGCCCCGGCCTTGCTGCGCTTCTGGAGAATGCTGGCTCACTATCACGGTCAGGTGTGGAACGCCGCCGAGCCGGCCCGCGCCCTGGGCATCAGTCAACCCACCGCCCGCCGCTACCTGGACGTGCTGGAAGAGATTTTCATGGTGCGCGTCCTGCCGCCCTGGCACGAAAACCTGAGCAAACGCCAAATCAAGGCCCCCAAAATCTACTTTCGCGATAGCGGCCTGCTGCACTACCTGTTGGGCATCCGCAGCGAACTCGACCTGCAGACCCATCCCAAACTTGGCGCTTCGTGGGAGGGGTACGCCATCGAAGAAGTGCTGAAGGTCGTGAACGCTGACGAAGTCTACTTCTGGGGCACGCACGGCGGCGCCGAACTGGACTTGCTGATTTTCAAAGACGGGCAGCGCCTGGGCGTGGAATGCAAGCACAGCGACGCGCCGCGGCTGACCGCCTCCATGCGCGCCGCCCTCGCCGACCTGCGCCTCGACCGCCTGCTGGTCTTCTACCCCGGCGAACGCCCCTATCCGCTTGCCGACCGAGTCCGTGTGTTGCCACTCTCGCGCCTGGCCGATCCCGCCTTTGACCCTTTGACGGCGGCGTAATTCCTCTTCTGCAACCTCCAGAGCATCCTTACTGCCTCCTACTTCCTCATCTCCTCCCCCCGCTCTGATCCAGATTGCTTCCGCCTCCTCCCTCAACTTAGGCGCTGCCTCAGCCTCCACAAAGAGTACATCGCCGGTTTTTGCCTCGCCATGACGGGGCAACGGTGATTTCTCGGAACATTTCTTTCCCCTTCGTGGAATTTTTGGCAGAAATTCCCCTCTGTTTTTGAGAGTCCCCTGACCATTCTTGATCCCCGTATTTGGAGAGGTTTGGAGGTAAAATCGGCTCTCATGAACATGCAAAAACACTTTTCCTCCATCCGTGACTACAGTTTAATTGTGCTTGGCGCCCTGGTACAGGCCATCGGTCTGCGCCTGTTCCTTGTCCCGGCAGAACTGGCCTCGGGCGGCGTCAGCGGCATTGCCCAACTCATTCACAAATTCACCAACTGGCCGATTGGCCTGATGGTCTTCCTCGGCAACATTCCGCTCTTCCTGCTGGGATGGAAAATGCTCGGCGGACGACGGTTTGCCTTCCGCACCCTGACCGCTGTAGCCACCTATTCCTTCTTCGCCGAAGCCGTAACCTGGCTGCCGTTCTTCCCCGCCAACGGCCTGACCGATGACCCGGTGCTCAACTCACTCTACGGCGCCGTCATCAGCGGCGTCGGCTACGGCCTCGTCTATCGCGGTCAGGGCACCAGTGGCGGGTCCGACATCCTGGCGCGCATCCTCAACCACTGGCGCGGCATTTCCATGACCCAAAGTTACCTGATGACCGATGCCGTCGTCATCCTTTCTGCAGGATTTGTCTTCGGTTGGGAGAAGGCGCTCTACGCCATCATCACCCTCTATGTCAGCGGGCTGGTGGTGGATAGCACCCTCGAGGGCGCCGGCACGGTGCGCACCGCCATGATCGTCACCGACCGCGTGGAGGCTGTCGCTGACCGCGTCCTGCACGAGATGGGGCGCGGCGCTACCCTCCTGCACGCTACCGGCGCCTACACCATGGACCCCCGCCCGGTCATGTACTGCGTCATCACCCGCTCCGAGGTCCAGCAATTGAAGACCATTGTCCACGAGGCCGACCCGCAGGCCTTCATGGTCATCGGTCAGGCGCATGAGGCCCTCGGCGAGGGCTTTCAGCCGTTCAGGAAATCATAGGGGAACTCTGATGAAAAGACTTTGGATTGTCATGCTGATATGGCTTCTTCTGGAGGCCTGCGCAGTGGTATCCCCCGCAACCCTTGAGCCGGCAGCGCCGCCTCAGACGGAAGATGCCGCCGCCCCGCCACAAACGCCCCCTGGCTATCTGACGGCAGTGGAAGAATACCTCGTCGAACAGATTGGGCTGGCCTCTTTTGGCGGAAAAGTCTTCTGCGCCTGGGACCTCCTGGAGGAGGCCCAACGCTCGGATGGAGTGGATTTGTACGTCTGGGCGCTGTGCGCCGAGTATTACCTGGAGGGGAAAACCTTGACGATGGGCACGGCCAGCAGCCTGCCGGTTGCCCTCCACCTGCAGAAATCCGGCAACGAGTATGCCGTCATCAGTCACGAGATTCCTCTCGATGGCGTGGACTACTGGCCCAGCATCCAGCGCATCTTCCCGCCACAGGCCATTGCCAACATGTGCGAGGAGGACATTCCCTGCTACAACGAGCGGGCGGAACGTTTGGAACAGGCTGTGTTCGAGAAAGCCAAAGCGTATTACGGCGTGAAATAGCCAGAAAGAAAAAAAATCAACCTCCCGCGGGGCTGGAACCTGCGGGAGGCTGGTTTACTGCGCAAACTGGATCAAAACCCCCACCACCAGAGCAATTTGCCCCAGGTGATACGCAATCATATTCATCACCCGCCCGTTGCGGATCGGGGCGACAAATTTATTCCATGCCAGGATAATATCGGAAAGATAGAACAAAAACGCTCCGAGTGACGCCAGCACTGCTGCGCCGGGCTGCCAGTCGAGGCGCAAGAGGGTCAAGAGAGCCGAGAGCAGCATGACGGTAATCACCGTGCCATACAAAACGACCGGCGCCGCCAGTTTTGACAGCGCTCGCTCCCGCAACCCGCCCACGATTCGCCTGAGCACCCTGGCAGCCGCCAGAGCCAGGATCAAGGCCACGCTCACCGACCAGAGCGGCTCAACCTGCGGCAGCGGCACATTGAAACCGACAATATAGGCCACGTGCGCCAGCAGGAACGAAACCAGCCCGGCCAGGAACCAGCGTTCTGAAAGCATCAGGAACACATCCCCCGCCAGCGAAAAAAGCAAGCCAATGGCAAAACACACGAGCGGCAGTGACCGGAATCCTGTCTCTGCCAGCCCAAACTGCACCAGCAGGAAGAACAGGGCCGCCAGAGTCCAGGGCTTGGTGAGAATTTCCACCCGTTTCCAATCCCGCGCCACGGCCACCCAGTCCAGGGCGGCCACTGCCAGTACTACAACCAACGCCAGAGTCATTTTTTCTTCTCCTTCAAGTGGTATCCCAATCGTCGCAAGACATCCTCGCGCTGACGCCAGTTCTTCTCCACCTTCACCCGCAACTCCAGGAAGACCTTGCGCCCGCTCATTGCCTCAATCTCCTGCCGCGCGGTCATGCCGATTTTCTTCAACATCTGCCCCCCTTCGCCGATGACAATCCCCTTTTGCGACTCGCGCTCGACCAACAGCGTGGCATGGATGTAGGCCACATCATCACTGCGCTCCTTGAATTCATCAATGCGCACCGCCAGGGCGTGCGGCACCTCATCGCGCAACAGCAGCAGGGCCGCCTCGCGGATCAAATCGGCCGCGATTTCGCGCTCATAGAGATCGGTCAACTGGTCTTCGGGAAACTGCGGCGGCGCGACCGGCAGGCGGGATTCCAGCGCCGCGAGCAACTCCTCCAGCCCGCGGCCGGTGACCGCCGAAAAGGCCACCGCCGGAGCGTCCGGGACGAGGGCCTGGTACGCGTTTCGGCGCGTTTCCCACGCCTCGGCCGGCACCAGGTCAATCTTGTTGAGGCCCAGCAGCAGGTCCGGTTTGCGCCGCAGCGAGGCCAGCAGGCTGGCAATCCGCTGATCGTCCTCATCCGGCTCCTGACCCGCATCCACCAGGAAGAGCACGATGTCCACCCCATCGAGCGCCTCTTCGGCTTCCTGATTCAGAAACTGACCGAGTTTATGCTTCGGGGCATGAATGCCGGGCGTGTCCACAAAAATCAGTTGCGCTGTCTCAGTCGTCAGGATGCCCAGTTGACGGCGGCGGGTCGTCTGCGGCCGCGGGGAGACGGCGGCGATCTTCTGCCCCAGCAGGGCGTTGACGAGCGTGGACTTGCCCACGTTGGGCTTGCCCAGGATGGTGATGAAACCGGAACGAAACTCTGTCATGATCTATTCTTCCTGTATTGGTAAATCACAAAGGTATTTTAATGACTCCACTGCAAAAACCCTGAACCACGAAGACACGGAGTCACAAAGTTTCCTTTCATTTACTTACTCGTGTCTCCGTGTCTTTGTGGTTCGATTTTCACCTTTTTGCAGGAGACTCATTTTAATACTTCCCCCTTGTCATGGCGAGCCGCTCCCAGCGACGACCGCGAAGCGTAGCCGAAGGGCGGCAAGTCGCTTGCCTGCGAGGAGATTGCTTCGCGCTCGCAAGGACAGTCGCATTGTCGAGGAGATTGCTTCGCTGCGCTCGCAAGGACAGTCGCATTGTCGAGCAGATTGCTTCGCGCTCGCAAGGACAAAGGGATAGATTCCTTCTTTGCTTGATTGCAGGCAGTGACAGGGGTTCCCTGATGGCTCATGGCAGGTGGTCAGAAACAATTTCAGTCACTGACCCATCAAATTCCACCTGATGCGCGTTTCTCCGCGTTATCCCTCTCTACAAAAAGATAGCGCGCCGCGGCGTAGCCCAACACCACGCTCTGCCCTTCTACCTCGACCGTGATGGTCTGGTTGAAAGGCAAGATTTCGGTCACGTGCAGGGCCGCGCCCGGTAGCAGATGGGCGCGCTCCAGGTAGGCCAGCAAATCGGCGTTTTCCTCGGCCAGTTCGTGGATGCGCCGTAAGATGACCTGCGCCCCGACCGGAATCTGCGTCAGCGGCAGCCAGCCGGCCACGGCCTCCTCCTGCCCCGGCAGGGGATTGCCATGCGGGCAGGTCTGCGGGTAGCCGAGTTGTTCCAGCAGGGCGCTCTCGGTCATGGCCGAGATAGCATGTTCCAGGTGATGGGCCTCGCCGTGTAACTTTGACCAGGGCAGGGTCTTGAGCATCATCCATTCCATCAGCATATGACGGGTCATCACCGTGCGAGCGGCGCGCCAGCCGGCCTCGGTCAGATGCGTGCCGTTTTTGTCCATCGTCAGCAGACCGTCGCGCACCATCCGCTTGAGCGTGTTGGTCACCGTCGGCGGGGTGACGCGCAGCAATTCCGCCAGGCGCGTGCCGACCACCGGCTCCTGGTCGCGTTCCATCACGTAGATAAGCGCCAGGTAATCCTGAATGGTGGCGCTCAGGCCGGAGATGTCTGTTTCCGAGAAAGATGTGACATTTGTCATGGCAAAATCTTCTAATTTTTATTATGCTAATCTAAAAAATTAGCATATAATAATCTCCGTGTGTTTAATTTCAATTATATCTTGTTATCGTCAAAATCACCTGAGGAGAAACTTAATGTTACCATCTTTTCTTCTTTCCCTGCGCGAAGGCCTGGAAGCCGCCTTGATCATTGGCATCCTGCTGGGGGCATTGCGCAAAGTCAACCGCCCCGACCTCAAGTCTGCTGTTTGGGCGGGGACGGCAGCAGCGTTGCTGGTCAGCCTGGCAGCGGGGGGAGCGCTTGCCGCGCTTGGCTTTTCGCTGGAAGGGCAGGTCGAATATGTCTTTGAAGGGATCACCATGCTTTTAGCCGCCGCCCTGCTGACCTGGATGATTTTCTGGATGAATCGTCAGGGACGTTTCTTGCGCGCCGAGATGGAGGGGAAAGTCCGCCAGGCAGCCGCTTCCGCAGCGAGCCGCGGCGCTCTGTTTGGACTGGCTTTTCTGGCAGTAGTGCGGGAGGGCATCGAACTGGCGCTCTTTCTGACAGCAGCCGCGTTCGCCCTGCAGGGCGGGGCAATCTGGCTTGGGGCTGTGCTGGGCCTGGGGACAGCCGTTTTGCTGGGCTATCTGGTCTTCAGCAGCACGCGGCGGCTTGACCTGCGTCGTTTCTTCCAGGTGACCGGCGTTCTTCTCTTGCTCTTTGCCGCCGGCTTGGTGGCGCATGGCGTTCATGAGTTCAATGAGGCCGGCTGGATTCCGGCTGTCATTGAGCATGTCTGGGACATCAATCCCTACCTGAACGAAAAATCTGCTCCAGGCGAAATTCTCAAAGCACTCTTTGGGTACAATGGCAACCCCTCCCTGACCGAGGTGCTGGCTTACCTGGCCTACCTGGGCGCAGCGGCAGCAGGGATCCGTTGGCAAAACCGAACCCTGGCGTTGCCGGTTACAGAGGTAGGCTGATGGAGAAAGTTGTCTCGTTTCTTCCCCTGGCAGAAATCGGCCCTGGCGAACGGGCCGTCGTGCGGCGGTTGCAGGCCGGGCGGGCGGTGGAAAACCGCCTGGCTTCACTTGGGATTACCCCTGGCGCGCCGGTGGAAATCGTCCAAAACTACGGGCGCGGCCCGCTCATCGTCCGCGTGCGAGGGGCGAGCCTGGCTTTGGGACGCGGCGAGGCGGCCAAAATCCTGGTCGAGCGAGGCGGCAATGGCCGAATGCCATGACCTTTCTGCCCGCGCCGTGGACCTGGCGGTGGAAACGGGCGCTCCCCTCATCGCCCTGGCCGGACAGCCCAACATGGGCAAGTCCACCCTCTTCAACCTGCTGACCGGACTGAATCAGCACGTCGGCAACTGGCCCGGCAAGACGATTGAGCGCCGCGAAGGCCACTTTGACCTGAACGGCCGCCGCCTGCGCCTGGTGGACCTGCCCGGCACCTACAGCCTGACGGCCAACTCGCCGGAGGAGGTCATCGCCCGCGAGTTCATCGTCCGCGAAAA
>DAOTZT010000116.1:0-11105 GCA_034434255.1 Anaerolineales bacterium
TTGTCACTGCGAGCAAAGCGAAGCAGTCTCCTGGTTTGCGAGGGGATTGCTTACCCTTCGGGTACGCTTCGCGGTCGTCGCAAAAAACGCTCCTCGCAATGACAACTATACGAAAAGATGACATTGTCAAACTACTCTTACCTCGCACATGTGGAACTGCATGGGCGCCGTAGCCGGTGGCATGACCAACGTCGTGGATATGATGTTTGACAACTGGCCGATGGCCTTCCAGTTGACGGAGGGTGCCAAACATGCTGTCCAATCTCCCTCTGGCTACTACGGCTTCCGCGTGATGCGCGGTTTCGACGAAAGTGGCAAGGTGATGAAACCCGTTCCCACCGACGCCCTCTACTATGTCGGCCATCATGTGGATCACGAAATTGTCGAAAACATCGAACATGACTGCGATGCCCGTCTGCGCCGCATGAAGGCCAAAGAACCGCGCCGCTTCCTGGTCACGATGGGTGGCGCCGGGGCGCAGCGCGAACTGTTCAAAGCCATCATCGAACACGCCATCCCGATGATGACTCCACTGCAAAAACCCTGAAGTTTCACCACGAAGACACGGAGTCACAAAGTTTCCTTTCATTTACTTACTCGTGTCTCCGTGTCTTTGTGGTTCGATTTTCACCTTTTTGCAGGAGACTCGATGATTCAAAAAGACAAAATTGCCCTCTTCATCAACCTGGGCGACCACAAAAACAACTGGGAATGGTTGCAAGGTGAACTGGCCGAACACAAAGGCATGATCAACACCCACTTCACCTGGGAAGACACCAAAGCCTTCGCCGATAGCATTCGCGAACAGCCTGCGCATGGTCTGCATGTCTTCCTGCACGACAACACCTTCCACGCCGTCTATGCCACCAACTACCTGATGCGCGTGGTGGACGTGATGATTACCAAACCCTCCGAACTGGCCTTCTACCCTGTTCCCAAGATCTTCAACGCTCGCGTTGGCGGTCACGAGATGTGGGGAGCCATTCGCGGGGCCGAAATCGCCGATAGCACTGTCGAAACCCGCGCCATCCCGCAAACACTCCAGGCTATTGACCTGATCACCGAAGAAGATGACTTGCTGACGATGTACTGCGACTTCATCGTCAAGAACAAGAGAATTGGCCTGTACGACGGCGCATACAAAAGCGTCGAACTCGCCACGGGCAAGAAATTCGTCCGCCAATAAAATCTTCCTCAGGGCGACCCCAACCGGTCGCCCTGATGCTCTCTTGCCCGAAAAAGGAAAGGAAAATGTTGCTTCAAGTCGGAAGATTTCTCCTCTCACTTGAGCAGGCGCCGTTTCGATTCACCATCTATCGGGACGGAGAAACTTGCCTGCGCAGCGCTCCGCACCCGCAACCGGTTCTCTCCCTCCGGCAGACCAGGGCCGGCGTGGAGGTGGAATTCCCCTCCGCCACCCTCTCCATCACCCCCAACGCTCAAGGCTGGGACCTGCAACTTGTTCCCCCAACAGCCAGTTTTTCCATCTCCTTTGAAATGACCGGCTCCTGGTACGGACATGGCGAACTCATTCACCAACTCTACACCCCCTCAACCGGCTGATGCTGCCCGAAAGCCCCTTCCAATCCTTCGACAACGGCCCCGCCGGGCAGAGTTGCAAGCCCAACCCGGCCTGGTTCTCCTCGAAGGGCATTTCCATCGTTGCGCATACCCCTGTTTCAGTGGGAATCAACCAGCCGCCTGATCATTTCCCGCACTACCCGTGGAGTTTGGGCGCAGAAAAAGGCCCCTTTGCTCATCGGCCCTTTGCCGACCCCGGCGGACAAGGCGACGGCTTGCTGACCTTCAGCGGAAAAGGCCTGCATCTATCCATCCACCTGAACGAAGACGCCCGCGCCGCCTATCACCACCTGAACGGTCTCTTTGGTCACCCCACCCAAACACCCCCCAATCGCCTCTTCCGCCTGCCCATTTGGACAACCTGGGCGCGCTACAAAACTGCCGTTTCCCAGCAAACTGTGCTGCAATTTGCCGATGAAATCATCCAAAACGCCTATCCCTACGGCGTGATGGAGATTGACGACCGCTGGCAGGTTCATTACGGCGACCTGGACTTTGACCCGGCGCGTTTCCCGGATCCTAAAGGAATGATTGCGCAACTGCATGAAAAAGGCTTTCAGGTCACAGCCTGGGTCATCCCCTTCCTCGACCCGCAATCGGCGACCTTTGCCGAGGGCAAGGCACAGGGCTTTCTGGTACGCCAGGCCGACGGAGACCCCTATCCCGTCCGCTGGTGGCAGGGAGTGGGTGCCCTGCTCGACGTGAGCAACCCGTCCGCCTTAGCGTGGTTCCGGGAACGCCTCGAACGGCTCCAGCGGGAAACCGGTCTCGATGGCTACAAATTTGATGCGGGCGAAGCGGCTTTCTTCCCTGCCGATGCTGTCAGCACTGAATTCCTGTCCCCGAACGACTACACCTACCACTACATTGACTTCGTTGCCCGCCATTTCCGACTGACCGAAGTTCGCTCTGCCTGGAAGAATCAGACCGCTCCCATTTTCTTCCGCCAGTGGGACAAATGGTCCACCTGGGGATTGGATAACGGCCTGCATTCTGTGCTCACGGGCATCCTCGCACTGGGTTTGTCGGGCTACCCGTTCATTTTGCCCGATATGATTGGCGGCAACGCTTACGACGAGCAGCCCGATGCCGAACTGATGATCCGCTGGACGCAATTGAACGCCCTGCTGCCAGCCATGCAGTTCAGCCTGGCTCCCTGGGAGTATGGCGAAACCTGCAACATCATCTGCCGCCGCTATGCCACACTGCACCTGGAATTTGCCCCCCGCATCCTGGAACTGGCAAACGAATCGGCGCGAACCGGCACACCAATCATCCGTCCGCTCTGGTGGCTGGACCCGACCGATGAACGCGCCCTGACCTGCGACGACCAGTTCCTGCTCGGTGAGGACATTCTGGCTGCTCCCGTTGTCCGGCCTGGACAGCGCAGCCGTGAGATTTACCTGCCCCCGGCGTGTGGCGTGATTACTGGACGGGCGAGCAGTATCCAGGTCCGGATGTGCTGACCGAATTTCCTGCTCCGCTCGAAATGCTGCCGATCTTTGAGCGGGTGCGTTGAGAAAAAATAAAAAGCGATGGCCGTTGAGGTCATCGCTTTTTTGTAAGGCTGTGTCTTTTTGCGTCAGGCAGCGGCAGGCTTGCGGCGGAACCAGGTGCGCCACTCCCGGTTTTCCCACAGAACAAGAATTGGCGCAGCAATGAAAATCGAGGAATATGTGCCGCTCAGCAGGCCGATGAGCAGGATGATGGCGAATTCGCGCAGGGTGACGCCGCCCATCAGCGCCAGCGCCAGCAGGAGGAACTCGACAGTCATCAACTGGGTGTTGATGGAACGCTGCAGCGTCTGCACAATGGAGTGATTGACGAGCGTCTCAAAGTCGAGACTGCGGTGAATCCCTGCGTTTTCACGAATGCGATCGAAGACGACGATTTTGTCCTGCACCGAGAAGCCGATCACCGTCAGCAGGGCGGTCAGGAAGAGAGCGTCCATTTCCCAGCCGAAGAAAATCGAGCCGATGGCGGTGACGCTGAACACAACGGCCACATCGTGAATCATGGCGATAATGGCGCAGGCTCCATAGCGAAAGGCATGGGCCATCCCGCGGAAGGCTGTCGTGATGTAGATGACGACCGCCAGGGCGGCGAAGCCGACGGCGATGGCTGCCCGCGAGGTGACTTGCTTGCCGATGGACGGGCCCACGCTGTCGAATTGCACAATCTCGACCGGAGAGCTGAACCGGGTTTCCAGCAAACTCAAGACCTCATCCCGCTGGTCGTTGTTGATGTAGGAGGAACGAATCAGGAAAGTGCCCTGTTCGGTCGTTTGAACCTGAGTATCCTGGATGTCCACTTCCTCGTATAGCGAGATGATCTCTGCCGGGGAAGGGGAGGCCGACTCGAAACGAATTTCAAGCAAACTTCCGCCGGTGAAGTCAATCGAAAGTGGCAGTTGTTTCCGGGCAATCTGGCTGATGAGAATGATCAGGCCAGGGAGGATAATGAGCAGTGAGAGAGCAAAGAACAGGTAGCGTTTGTTCAGAATGTTCATATCGGTCTCCTAGATGCCAAACCAGCGCGCCAGGTTGGTTGGTTTGAACCAGTCAATGGCCAGGGTCAGCAGGGTGCGGCTAACGAACAGGGCGGTAAAGAGGCTGATGGCGACACCCAGGAACAGGGTCAGGGAGAAGCCCTTGACGATGGTGGCGCCGAAACTTGACCCAAACCAGAACAAGATAAGGGATGTGATGATCGTGGCAATGTTCGAGTCCCGAATGGAGGACCAGGCGCGTTGCCATCCTTTTTCAAGGGCGTTTGAGAGCGTTAATCCGCCGCGCAGTTCTTCCTTGATGCGTTCAAAAATGAGAATGTTCGCATCAAGAGCGGAACCGGTGCTGAGCAGGAAGCCAGCAATGCCGGGCAGGGTCAGGGTGAAGTGGAAGTACTTGAAAATGGCAAAGGCCAGCGCAGCATAGACAAGAATGGAAATATCGGCGACGATGCCAGGCAGGCGGTAGTAGATGGCCATGAAAAGGACAACGATGATCATGCCGATCACGCCGGCAATGATGCTTTTCTGCAGAGAGTCCTCGCCCAGGGTGGGGCCGATATAGCGGGAGTCCACAACTTCAAGCGGGATAGGGAGAGAGCCATAGCGCAACTGAATGGCCAGGGCGTTGGCGCTTTCGACGGTAAATTCTCCCTCGATCATACCGTTCCCGCTGGTGATGGCAGAGCCAATGCGGGGAGCCGAGATGATGGTTTTGTCCAGCGCGATGGCCAGATATTGGTTGACGTGGGTGGTGGTGTAATCTCCGAAGATTTTGGTGCCTTCATCCGTCAGTGTAAAGGTGATGACCGGCTTGCCGGTCATGGGATGGCTGCTGACGCCAACAGACTTCAGTTCCGCACCGGTCATGATGGTGTGGTAGGCATTTTCCACGCCTTCAGGCGGTGTGTCGCCGGTGTAGGTTTCAATGCGTGTCCCTTCCGGCAGCGGATTGTTGCCCATCTCGACGAATTCTAGCAAGCCGGTTTGCTGAATAATGTCCAGGATGCTCTGCGCATCTTCTTCGGTCAGGCCCGGAAACTCGCCGACGATGCGCGTCTCCCCGGCCACCTGCACCAGGTTTTCGGATGCGCCCAGGGCATTGGTACGGTTCTCGATAATCGAGCGGGCGACTTCCATTTGCTCAGCCGTCACGGTCTGACCTTCGTCCAAAACGGCCGAGAGAATTACCTGAAGCCCGCCGCGCAGATCAAGGCCCAGCACAGTTTTGACATTACGTTCGAAGATGACCTGTCCGTTCAATGGGTTTGCGATGCGCACAATGTCGCTGACATCTACCCAAATGGCGAGAGCAGTGATCAGGAGAATGAGAATCAGGCGTGTAATCTGTTTTTTCATCCATGAATCTCCGTTACAAAAAATACCCGCCAGTGTAAAAGCGGCGGGGCGATTATACTACTGATTGACAGAGATAAGGTTCACTTTCTGGAATTAAGGAAATTCAGTACTTGTTGCAGCACTTCCTGGATTGAAAATGTGTCCGTCTCAAGGTAGAAATGGGCATGCTGACGGGCATGGCGGAGGCGGTGTTGCTGTTCCTGCCATTCGGCTTCTGTCCAGTTCATGTGCCGTCTTTGAGCGCCAGTATCGCGTGAAGCCTGGAGGAAGATCAGCACGTCGGGACGGGTGAGGCGTTGCCACATGTCCGGAACGTACGAATGTTCCTGAGCAATGGCTCGGGCGTTGTAACCGAGGGCGGTCAGACCATTTGCCAGGGTCGTTTTCCCTGCTCCGCAGGGTCCTACGATGCCGATGAGTAAGTCCTTACCGGTTGTCATGGACGATGCGATTTAATTGCGCTGGCGTTCCCAGTATCCCCAGGATGGCTCCCTGCGAAAGAGTTTGGGTTGCGGCAGGGTGCATGTCCTTTTTGTTGCCATGCTTCAACAGCACGATGCTCAGGTCGTAATTTTGCTCGATTTCGCCGACTGTTTTCCCAATCAGGGCGGATGTGGCTCCCACCTCGATTCGCACCAGGCTGAGGCTTTCTCCTTCTACCGTGATTGGGCTGGTAATGTCTGAACCGGCGGCGGCCGCGGCAAAAGCGGGGGCAGCCATGGCAGTAGCGCTCAGGGCAGTGAAACCGAATTGCTCCTGGAGTGAGCGTGCAAAATCTTCGTCGAAAATGCGGATGACGACATGAATACGCGGGTTTATGCTGCGCGCCTTGACCGCAATTTGCAGGTTCAGGGCGTCGTTCTGCGTGCAGAGCATGATTGTTTTAGCGCGCTCGACGCCGGCTGCTTCCAGCGCCGCAGGGCGGGCAGCATCGTCTTGAATGACTGGCACACCCATCTTTTGGACCGCGCTCACCTGGTCGGCAGATGGGTTGAGTTCAATGACCACCACTTGTTCGTCCAGCGTGTGTAATTGATGCACCACGCGGTACCCAAGATGTCCCAGCCCCACCAGAACAGTATGATTGGAGAATGTGGATGCAACAGCCATTTCCCATTCCTTGCTGCGCGCCCGCCGGTTGAAAAGCAAAATACCGAAATCTGCCAGTCCCTGTGCCAGCGCGCCAATGCCGACAATCGGCATGATGAAATAAAAGAGTTGTAACAGCGGATGATGCGGAAATTCCCCCGAAGGTTGCAGGAAGACCATCGTCAGCACCAGATAGACCGATGATAGCCAGTTGTCTGTTGGTTCATTGACTCTTGCGGCAATGAACTGATAAAGCGACCCCGCCCCAATCACTGCTGTCAGGAAAACAAACAGGGGCAGGCGGAATTGCTTCAGCAGCAGGTTCGTATCGCGCCAGGAAGCCTTCCAGCGCCGCAACAGGGAGGAAAATTTACCCATCAAATCGGCAAGCGAACGTTCATACGGCGCACATTGTCGCCGTCGCGAGAAACAACCTTCAATACAAGAACGCTGATGTCATCGCAAGGACGGTTGTCATCCAGCCGCAGCGCCTCTTTGAGCAAGGTATCAGCAATTTCTTGTGGTGGGGGGTCTTGCTCCTCCAGCATGGATTTGAGGGAGGTACCAACGTCCATTGGCTGACCGATTCGTTCGCCAGCATGGATCAGCCCATCCGTATACACCACAATCGTTAAACCCGGCTCAAGAGGAATCTCAGTAATCGTGGGACGCACGCTACGTGAAATCCCAATGGGCGAGGACGACGTGCCAATGCAATCAATCTGGTCGTTACGGGCAATGAAAAAGGGGGCCGGGTTGTTCCGTGTCAGGACAACAGTACTTGTTTCAAGGTCAACGGAGACGATATTGAGCGTAGAGGACACTTTGCCCTGTTTCTCGGTGTAAAGCAGATCCGAGGCAGCGCGGGCTGCTGCCCCGTCGCGCACGCCTTCGGCCAGCAGGGAAATCACTTTGCGCACGACCATCATGGAGATGGCTTTTGCTCCCCGGCCAGAGGTCTGCCCATCGGCTAACACCACTGACAAACCACCGTTTGGGCGTTCTACCACCTCGAGTGTATCGCCGCTTTCGGTAACCGCGTATTTATTTGTTTTTGCAACTGCAATTTGCACTTCCATGCCCACATTTTACCGCAACTGTGCGATAATCTTGCTAAAAAATTTATGCTGTGGAGGACTTATGAGACTGACCGCGCAATTGCTCAGCGAAGAAGAAAAACACCTAATCCACCAGCAGAGTTTACGCATTCTCGCCGAAGTTGGAGTACGCGTGCATGGGGAAAAAGGACTTCCCCTCCTGGCTGCTGCAGGGGCGCAGGTGGACTTTGAGACGGGCATTGCCCGCATCCCCGCTGAATTGGTGGAGTATGCTCTCGCCGCTGCGCCGCGGACCGTTGTCCTGGGGGCGCGTAATCCGGCCTTTGACTACCCTTTGCCTTCTCCCGTGACCCGTTACGCTATGGATGGTACCGGTGCTTTCATGGCCGATTTTGTCACTGGTGAGCGCCGCTATGGCCAATGCCGCGATATTGCCGACGCCATGCGCGTTTTTCAACAGGCTGATTTGGGCATAATGGCCTGGCCGCCGGTGTGTGCCTCTGATGCTCCTGCGCCGTCGCGCCCTTTGCATGAATTTTTTACCATGGCGAAATATACTTCCAAACATGCCCAACACGAACTCCACACGGTGGCCCAGGTCCCTTACCTTGTGGAAGGGTTAGAAGCCATTGCTGGCTCAGCCGAGGCGTTGCAAAAAAGAAATCTCTACTCGCTCATCTACTGCCCGGTTGCGCCACTCACACACGATGGCTCCATGCTGGATGCTTATCTCGAACTCGGGCAAGTTGGCTTGCCGGTGATGATTATGCCCATGCCCGTCAACGGGACGACCGGGCCCGCCAGTTTGTTCTCAAACGTCGCGCTGGCCAACGCTGAGACGCTTTCTGCGTTTGTCATCTTCCAGTTGGCTCATCCGGGGAGACCGCTTATTTACAGCAGCGCCAACGGCAGCGTGGACTTCCGCACCGGCGCCTACCTGGCCGGCACGGCGGAGATGGGCCTGCAATCTGCTGCTCTGGTTCAGATGGGGCGCTTCTATGGCTTCCCCTCCACCTCAGCAGGGATGACGTCTGATGCCAAGGAACCCGGGGCAGAAGCCGTGATCGAAAAAATGCTTTCTACCATTCCAGGATTGCTGGTTGGTTCCGACATCATCATCGGTTTTGGCGAAGAGAAAGCGACCAGACCCTCTACCTGGAGCAGATTTTGGTGGACAATGAAATTGCCCATTTCTGCGAGCGTCTTTCGCAGGGGATTGACACTTCTCCTGAAAAGGACCTGTTCAACGATATTGCGCAGGTAGGACCGGGGGCCATTTCCTGGCTCTGAAGAGCACCCGCGCGGCTGCCCGTTCGAATGAGTTTTACAAGGCTCGCTATGTCAACCGCCAGTCTTACGACACCTGGTTATCGCTTGGCAAGCCGTCCATGTACTCCGCGGCGCGAGAAAAAGTGCAGGAAATTCTATCTGCTCCCCTGGTAGATCCGCTGCCCGATTCTGTTGTCGGCAAATTAGACGAAATTTTGCGCCGCGCCGATGCAGAATTATGTGAGTGATCGGAGTTCGCTTCAGGAGACCTTTTGGAAGTGGGGAACAGGAAACTAACTTTTTGGGGTGATTGTAATAAATTGCACAAATGCCTATAATGTATTTAGCGTTTCCAATTTGGGAGACGCCGCCCCTCTTTTTCTGCTCTTCGAAAGGATGGTCTGATGAGCACGCAATCTTCCCTTCCTCTGCGCGATTTTTCGTCTGTGGACCGCAAAGAGCGGATGAAAATTCAATCTCGTGGACTGCCTGTTCGTCCTCCTCAGGAACGCGTCAAAGATTTTGATGAAGCCATCATTCGTTTGGATGAGGATTGGGCGGTCTATGAGGCCAAACGTTGCATTCATTGCCCTGCCCCGGCTCCCTGTCAGAGAGCATGCCCGGCTGGCAACGACATTTCATTTGCAATGTGGTTAATCGAGCATGGGCAGTTCCTTGAGGCAGCGGCGGTATATCGCCAGACCAGTTCCATGCCCGAGGTTTGTGGCCGCGTTTGCCCCCAGGAACGTCTCTGTGAGGGCGCTTGCGTGCGCGGCAAGCGCGCTGATTTGCCGGTACCAACCGGCGCCCTCGAGGCCTTTACCACCCATTACGAGCGTCGCAAACGCGGTGTTAGCATTCCGGTAGGTAAGTTTACGGGGAAAAAGGTGGCTGTTATCGGCGCCGGACCGGCGGGCCTGGCTTGCGCTGAACAACTGGTGCGCGCTGGTCACTGGGTGACCCTCTTCGATGCTCGCCCGGCTCCCGGCGGCCTTTTGATTTACGGCATACCGAATTTCAAATTGCCGAAGAAGGTGGTCTTTGACATCTGGGACGACTTGTTGCGCGCCGGTGTAACTTTTGTGGGAAACACATACATTGGCCCCCGCATCACGGTGGATAAATTATTTGCCGGCGGTTATGATGCCATTTTCCTGGGACTGGGGACACCGGTTGACGCTGAACTGAATGTGCCGGGAGTGAATTTGCCCGGCGTTTATAAGGCCACTGACTTCTTGATTCGCACCAACGTTGACAAAGACTTGTTACCCCACGAGATGTGTCAGCCTGTGGAAATTGGCAAACGAGTGGCGGTGATTGGTGGCGGTGATACTTCTGCTGATTGCCTGCGAACTGCTCTACGGATGGGGGCCGAGCATGTCTTTTGCCTCTATCGCCGCAGCGAGGCTGAAATGCCTGGCGGTTACAAAGATCGTAAGATGGCAATTGAAGAAGGCGCGCAATATTACTTCCTGACGCAACCCGTGCGCTTTATTGCGGGACCCGATGGCCGCCTGGCTCAAATTGAGTGCGTTCGCACCGAACTGGGCGAGCCAGACGAAAGTGGTCGCCGCAGTTTCCGTGTTATCGAAGGCTCTAATTTCGTCCTGAACGCCGATACCGCAGTCCTGGCGATTGGCTATAAACCAGATCCAATCATTCCTCAAACTACACCCGGCATTCAAACTAACGAGTCAGGTCTCCTTCTCGCAGATGCGTACACGGGTGCAACCCCTCGGCGGGGAGTCTTTACCGGCGGCGACGTAGTCACCGGGCCGCATCTGGTGGTGACAGCCATGGTCGCTGGTCGCAAAGCCGCGGCTGCAATTGACCGCTATTTAGGCTGGTAGTTTCTATTAGATTTCTCACAAAAGCACTTCTTTGACCCACATTTTTATCAAAATTTGTGTAAATTCGTGAAATCTGGGGCGAAACACTCAAGGCAAATCTATCTCACAATTTATGCAGAGTTTAATGGTCAAAACGAAAACGGGTGACAGGTCCGGCAACGAACCTGCCCACTGTTTTTCCACCAGGCGCTCAGACCCAGCCGCGGCGGCGCATCCACACATGCATCAAGAAGGGTAACACAATCATCACCGATAACACACCGTAGAAAATCGGGCGGGTCATCCATTCTGTGATGGGGACATCTGGCAGGAAGAAATTCATTCCGAAGAAACCTGCCACAAACGAAAGCGGCATGAACAGGGTGGTGATGATGGTGAGTGTTTTCATTACCT
>DAOTZT010000117.1:0-3230 GCA_034434255.1 Anaerolineales bacterium
GCCCTCGGCTATGACGACGATGTTGGCACCCGCGCCGCCAGCCACCTCCACAAAGCGCTTCAAGATGGGGCTTCCCTTCAGCGTTTCGCTCAGGTCGCCAGCCAGGAAGAGCGTGCCAGCCCCCGCTGGGGTGCGCAGCGCCTCGAAATCGCGCTCGATGCGGGCGGGGGCTGCCGCCAGGGAGAAGGAGCGCGTCTTCAGGTCGTAGGTCACGTCGCCAGGCGACATCAGGTGCAGCAGAACGTTGCGCAGGCTGAGCAGCGGCGGACGGTCGGGCGAGAAGGTGACGTAGCGCACCGAATCGGCGGCGTGATAGGTTTCGGCGTCCAGGATGGTGACGGTGTAGAGGCCGAAGACATCGCGCAGGACCTCGTCGTCTGCTACCACGCCGGTATAGGCGTCAATGCCCACGCCAAGGTGAGGCAGTCCGGGCTGGGTGATGACGGTGAGCAGGCGTCCCATGCGGGCGCGCTGGTAGAAGTGCTGGTCCATCACGGCATAGCGAACGCCAAAGTCAAAACCACGCTCGGTGTCGGAATTCCACAAGCGGGTGGAGCCAAAGAATAATCCAGTCTCAGGCGCATAATTCACTTGATAGGAGACAATCATTGCCCGCGAGAGCATGGCAGCGCCGGCGCTGGTGCCGGCCACGATGGTGCCGGAGGCGTGCAGTTGGTTGATGCGCTCCTCGACGGGCGTGCCGAGGATGGCGCCCATGCCGATTTCCTGGTCGCCGCCGAGGATGTAAATCATCGCCACGTCGTCGGTGAAGTAAGCCAGGTTTTCGGGTTTGACGGCGTCTTCGCGGGTGAAGATGGGGAGCAGTTCCACCTTACAGGTCAGGGAGGAGCCGGGCGGCAGGTTGCGCTGACAGGCGCCCTCCACCTGCAATCGCCGCTCGCCGCCGTCTTTCATGTTCTGCTCGAATTCCGCCTGGGTGATGGAGTTGGGGTTGGTAGCATAGGTGGATGCCAGGACGAGGATATGCACCGTATCGCCGCGGGCGTTGGCGATGGCGTGCCGGGCGAGGGCGTTGTAGGTGTCGATGTAGCCGCCGCCGACGGGCAGGAGCAGGCCGGGGCGCGTCTGCGCGGCGGCGGGAACGGAGAGGGTCAAGAGAACAAGAAGGAGGAGGACAGAAAGGAAGGGGCGCATGGGAATCTCACTGAATCGAGCGCGGGTCGAGGGCGTCGCGCAGCCCGTCGCCGAGGTAGTTGATGGCGATGACGACGATGAAAATCATCAGGCCGGGGAAGATGGCCGTCCAGGGGGCGGTGGTCATCTGGTTTTGGGTGTTGGAGAGCATGTTGCCCCAGGTGGGGGTGGGCAGTTGCACGCCGAAGCCGAGGTAGGAGAGGCCGCTTTCGCTGATGATGGCGTCTGCCAGGCCAAGCGTGGCAGAGACGATGATGGGGCTGGCGATGTTGGGGAAGATGCGGCGCAGGAGGACGTGCAGGTCGGAGGCGCCCAGGGCGCGGGAAGCCAGGACGAACTCGCGCTCGCGCATTTCGAGGGTGGAGGCGCGCACCAGGCGGGCGGTGCCCATCCACGAGAGCGCGCCGATGACCGTGGCAATCGGCAGGAAGGAACCGGCTTTCAGCCAGGGCAGGTCGAGCGTGCGCAGGAACATGCCCAGGGCGATGAGGATGAACAGGCGCGGGGTGGAGAGGAAGATTTCGGTGATGCGCATCAGCACGGCGTCTATCCAGCCGCCGTAGTAGCCGCTGATCAAGCCGATGAGGGAGCCTAACCCGATGGAAACCGCCATCGCCACGATGCCGACGCTGAAGGAAATCCGCCCGCCATAGAGGACGCGCGCCCACAGATCGCGCCCCAGGTCGTCGGTGCCCATCCAGTGTTCGGCGGAGGGCGGCTGAAAGCGCTGACGCAGGTTTTGTTCCATCGGGTCGTGGCGGGAAAAGAGAGGGGCAAAGGCGATGAGGACAGCCAGCAGCAGGGTGATGAAACCGCCAAGCAGCGCCATGCGGTGTTTGCGGAAGCGCCGCCAGAAGAACAGGAACAGGGAGGGGGATTCGGCAGGAGCGGTCATGGTCACGAAAGGCGGATACGCGGATCGAGCCAGGCGTAGAGAAAGTCCACCAGCAGGCTGGAGAGGATGATGAGGGCGGCTTCGATCATCAGAATCGCCATGACGAGGGGATAATCGGTCTTCAGCGCGGCAGAAAAGTAGAGCCGCCCGACGCCGGGCCAGGCGAAGATGGTTTCGGTGAAGAGCGCGCCGCCGAAGAGCGAGGGCAGGTCGAGACCGATAAGGGTGACCAGGGGAATGAGGGCGTTGCGCAGAGCGTGTTTGTAAATCACCTTGCGTTCGTGCATCCCTTTGGCGCGGGCGGTGCGGATGTAGTCCTGGTTGATGACGTCCAGCATGGAGGAGCGCAGGTAGCGCATGTAGCCCGCCGCCGAGACGAAGGTGAGCATGGTCACCGGCAGGATGAGATGGCGGATGCGGTCGGCCAGCGAAAAGGGCTGTCCCAGTGTGTACATGCCTGCGCCGGGCAGGAGCGGGCGTCCATCGGCACCGCGCAGCGTTACCGCAAAGACGATGATGAGCAGCAGCCCGAACCAGAAGACCGGCAGCGATTGCCCGGCAAATGCCAGGGTGGTGGTGATGTGATCGAAGAGGGAGTATTTTTTGACCGCCGAAAGGATGCCAAGCGGCACAGCCACGAGCAGGGTGGTGAGCAGGGAGATGCCCATCAGTAAAAGCGTGTTCGGCAGGCGCTCGGCAATTTCCTGCGTGACCGGGCGCTTGCTGGTAAAGGAGCGTCCCAAATCACCCTGCAGGGTGGCGGTGAGCCATTTCAGGTAGCGCACCGGCAGGGGGTCGTCCAGCCCAAATTTGGCGCGGATGCGCGCCAGGTCTTCGGGGGTCATGTCGTCGCGCACGTTATAGACGGTCATGAATCCGCCGGGCACGGTGGAAAGCAGCCCGTAGATGACCATGCTGATTGCCAGCAAGGTGAGAATGGCTTGCAGGATGCGGCGCAGGAAGTAAGTGCC
The DNA here is from genome assembly GCA_034434255.1 of Anaerolineales bacterium. Lineage (GTDB taxonomy): Bacteria > Chloroflexota > Anaerolineae > Anaerolineales > Villigracilaceae > UBA877. The sequence goes on from DAOTZT010000117.1 coordinate 3,022, forward strand.
CATCGGCATTCCCCTCCGCCTCCCCCCTCAGGCAAAGAGGGGGGAGGCAAGAAAGAGTCTGGCTACGGCTCTAACCACCAGTCTTTGGCGTTCCAGGCAAAGTCCACGAAGGAGGGCGAAATGACCAGGTTGTGGAATTCGGTGCGGTAGGCGGTAATGGAGAGGCGGTCGTAGAGATAGATGCGGGGGATGTCTTTGTTGATTTGCTC
>DAOTZT010000118.1:0-26630 GCA_034434255.1 Anaerolineales bacterium
TTTAAGGCACACCAGCGGGTTTATCGCGGTAACTGCCAGCCCAATCCGTAATGTCGCAAATGGCTGTCTCGTTCTTCTTGACTTCGACAATGGTCGTACAGCCTCCGCGCGGCCCATCGGAAGAATAGGCAACCACCTGATAACGCCCGGTGGAAACATAACCGCTCATGGAGTAATACGAATCACCCGGAGCAGTCACCCAGTACCAGTAATGATAAGGCGGATTCTGCTCATACGCCACCACCGTAAAGCGCGGGGAACCGCCAAAGGGATACACAATTGCCCCAGAAATTGAACCAAAGCCGGCTTCAGGGGTGTTCGTCATCAAAGGCGTGTTGGTGAAGGCGGGCGTCATGGTCGGAAACGGCGTAGGCGTGAACTGTTGCGCCAGCGTGGGGGTTGGCAAAGGCGTCTGGCTGACATCAAAGGCAGAAAGCGTTGCTGCAACGCTGGTCTGCAGGATGTCATTGGGCAACGGAGAGGGGGTTACGGTCTGGCGCGGCAGGTGACAGGCGGTGAGGACGAGCAAGAAAAGAACCGGTAACAAAATCTTACGCATTTTTCTCCTTTTGTTTCATTATACCGTTGTCTGAGATTAAACAATTAGTCTGATTGTCCTAAACCTGCCAGGCGGCCTAACGTCTCCAGCAACTTTTCGGGCCAGTTCTCATCCTTTCCGAAGGTGCACCAATAAGCGTTCTTGCCGCCGCGCACTTCTGGACCCAGGTCGGGCAGGCGCGGCGCTGATTTCGGATCCAGCGGTTGGGGATAGCGCAAAACAATTTGCCCGGCTTCACTGCTAACCGACACCAGGCCAGCCTTTTGAGCCCGCAATTTGACTCGCATCTGATAAAACAAATTGGTCACCATCTGCGGCAGAGGGCCAAAACGATCCGCGAATTCAGCCATCAGGGCGTCCAGGGCGGCTTCATCGGTCAGGTCAGCAATGCGGCGGTAGAGACGCAGGCGCAAACTCTGGTCGGGGATATACGTTTCGGGCAGGCCAATTGCCAGCGGCAGGTCCACGTTGACGGGCAGCCCCAGCGGGGAGTCGAAGGCGGCGTCCCCCTCCCCGGCTGCTTTCCAGAGTTGACCGGCCATCGCCTGGCCCTTGATCCCCTGCCTGAGCGAGCGAACTGCCGCCGCCAGCATCCGGGTGTAAAGGTGGAATCCGACCGCAGCAATGTGCCCGGACTGGCGCGTCCCCAGCAACTCCCCCGCGCCGCGCATCTCCAGGTCACGCATGGCAATCGAATAACCGGCGCCCAGTTGGGTATTTTCGGCAATGACCTCCAGCCGTTCCTGCCCTTCGGGCGTGGGGCGCAGTTTATTGTGACGGAAAAAATAGGCATAGGCGCGCACCGCGCCGCGCCCGACGCGGCCACGCAATTGATAAAGTTGCGCCAGGCCAAAGGTATCGGCCCGATCTACAATCAGCGTATTTGCATTGGGAATATCCAGCCCCGATTCGATGATCGAGGTGGCAAGCAAGACATCTACCTCCCCGGCAGTGAAGCGACGCATCACCGAAGCCAGTTCATGCTCCGGCATCTGACCGTGAGCGATGGCAATGCGCGCTTCGGGAACCAGTTTTTCCAGGTGCATTTTCATAGCGTGAATGGTCTGGACGCGGTTATGGACAAAGAACACCTGCCCGCCCCGTTCCAGTTCGCGCAAAATGGCCTGACGCACCAGTTTCGGCGAGTATGGCCCCACGTGCGTGACAATGGGCAGCCGCTCTTCTGGCGGTGTGTTCAGGTTCGAGATGTCGCGCACGCCAGTCAGCGCCATGTAAAGGGTGCGCGGAATCGGCGTCGCCGTCAGGGTCAAGACGTCCACCTCGGTCCGCAGTCGCTTCAAATGCTCTTTGTGGGTCACCCCAAAGCGCTGTTCCTCGTCAATAATCACCAGCCCCAGGTCCTTGAACCGGACATCAGAAGAAATCAGGCGGTGAGTGCCAATGACAATATCAATTGCCCCGGTAGAAAGGCCGTAGAGAATCTGTTCCTGCTCGCGCGGGGTACGGAAGCGGGAAAGCATCTCCACCGTCACCGGAAATGCCGCCAGACGCTGCCGGAACGTCTCGTAATGCTGCTGCGCCAGCACCGTGGTCGGGACGAGCACCGCCACCTGCTTGCCGTCCATCACCGCTTTGAACGCGGCCCGCAGCGCGACCTCCGTCTTGCCGTAGCCTACATCGCCGCACAGCAAACGATCCATCGGGCGAGGCGACTCCATGTCGCGTTTGATTTCGGCCAGTGCCCGCAACTGGTCGGGCGTCTCAACATACGGGAAAGACGACTCCAGTTCCGCCTGCCAGGGCGTATCGGGGCGAAACGCATATCCTTGTGCCACCTGCCGGCGGGCATACAAATCGAGCAACTCTTGGGCGACTTCGATCACCGCGGCGCGCACCCGCCGTTTGGTTTCAGGCCATTCTTGCGAACCGAGTTGGGCCGGCGAGGGGGGAGAAGCATCCGGTCCAACATAGCGGGTCAGCCGGTCGGCCTGGTGCAAAGGCACAAAGACCTGATCGCCATTCTTGTACTCGACGCAAAGGAACTCTCGCTCCAATCCCTCCAGCGTGCGGCGCACAAGACCGACAAAGCGGCCAATGCCATAGTCCACGTGCACAACCCAATCGCCTGGCTGCAGATCCCCATACGAGGCTTCGGGAGTTTCGGCAAAAGGACGGGGTTGCTGACGCGGCTGCGGTCGTTCCCAGCCGAAAATCTCTGCATCGGTAACAAGAACAGTCCCCGCTAAAGTCCAGCCCTCTGAGAGAGAGACTTCCACAAAAATCGGTGATCGGGGAGGAATAGCCGAAGCCGGTTCCTCCTGATGGACAGCCGTCTGCTCCCCCCATAGTTCTGCCAACCGCCCCGCCTGACGCGAGACAATGACGACCTGAGCACCCCCGTCCACAATCTGGCGCAGATATTCCAGAAAAGGCTTAAGGCGGCCCCCAAAGCGCTCAACATGCCCAAAACAGCGAGCGAGTGCGTTATCTTCTTCCTCCGACGGGGCCTCTTGCGCGGTCGAATAGCCCAATTCTAACCATTTGTGCGCCTGGAGTGCATCTTCCAGTTCGGCCCAGGTGAAATAGGGAACCGGGAAATTTTCTTCCAAAAGGCCATCAGCAACCGACTCAGCACGTTGCGCGACTGCCTGACCTTCGATTTCTGTCACCGTCTGTTGAAGCAGACTGAGGTCATCGAGCAAAACCTGGGCGCCAGCAGGCAGGTAATCGAGCAGACTGGAGGCAAACGGATGGAGAACGGGGATATGAAACTCCGAAAATTGCGAATCCAGCGTCTCCGATTCGGGCAGCAGATATTCGCGCGCCGGAGGAATCAAAAGCGTTTGCACCGTCTCAACCGTTCGCTGCGTGGCAGGGTCGAAGCGGCGCAACGTTTCCAGGTCGTTGCCAAAGAAATCGAGCCGCACCGGCCCAACTTCAGAAAATGGCCAGATATCCAGCAATCCGCCACGGCGCGAAAACTGACCGGGTTCGAGCACCGTATCTACTGCCTCGTACCCCATCCGCACCCAGGCACGGACAAGCGTCTCCGGTGGGTAAGGATGGCCCACCTGCAGGTATTGAGTGGTCTTGAGAAAATCGCGGCGCGGCAGGGTGCGCATCATCAAAGCGCGCGCCGAAGTCACGATAATCGGGGGAACCTGCGTCTGTGCACCACCAAGAAAAGGCAGGTGATATTTTGCCAGTGCTGTCAGGGTCTGCAGGCGTTCGCGACGGGTGGTGTATCCCCATGTCGCCTGCTCATAAAACAGCGGGGCTGGCTCGGAGTACAAAAAGCACGGCGAATCAGGCGCCCAAAACTGGAGTTCATCAAACAGGCGCAAGGCGCGGTCGGCGCGGTCCACGATGAGCACAATCGGCTGCTGCAGGTCGGTGTGCAGCGCAGCGAGCAACGGCAAACGCGCCGCGCGCGGCAAGCCCAATCCGGGCAGCGGCAAGGCCGCTTGCAGACGGTCCACTAAGGCCCGATACGCCGGGAGCGAGCGAATGGCAGTGAGCAAGGAATCCATGAAAATCTGGGAAAACACGTGTCGGGCAAATCCACAGCCCAACGAAGAAAAAACAGACCAGGCGCTACGAAACGACGCCGTTATACCGGTTCATCGCCGCCTCGATGCCGTTGACGACAAACTCCAAAACAGCATCCACCCCGCGGTTGAGGACGGGCGAAATAATCGTCATCTCCAAATCGGAGAACTCCTGCAAAACATAATCGGCCGCGTTCATCTGGCCGGGCGGGCGACCAATCCCCAGCCGCAGGCGCGCAAACCCTTCTGTGCCGAGCCGTTCGATAATCGACTGCACACCTTTCTGTCCGCCCGATCCGCCCCCCGGCCGCAGACGAAGCGTGCCAGGCGGCAGGTCGAGGTCGTCATGAATCACCAGCAGGTTCGTCAGCGGCAACTTGTAGAAGTGCATCAGGCCCTGCACAGCCTGACCAGACAGATTCATGAACGTCTGCGGCTTGGCCAGAATCAACTTGCGCTCCTGATAGGATGCACTCGCCACCAGCGCCTTTGATTGCAAACGAGAAAAACGCGCGTTTAACTTCACCGCCAGGCGATCCAGGAGCATGAAGCCAATGTTGTGGCGGGTATCGCGGTACTCCCGTCCGGGGTTCCCCAGGCCAACAATCAGAAAAGGAAAATCGGTCATAGGCATCATTTCAAAAGTGACGACGAGCAGAGAGATAAACAGCCAGCAGGAGAAAGACCGTCAACATTCCCAGTGCTCCATACCCAAGCACCACGCGTAAACGCTCTGAAGTCAGCACAGCAGGGTTAGGCGGCAACGGCGTGGCAGCCGCCGGGAAGGGAAAGGGAGAAGCAGGCAGCAGGGTACGGGTCGGGAGAACCGGCACGGCAGCCGGCGTAGGCGTTTCGATCGGGGTGTAATTCCGCACCCGCAGCCCGGGCACGAGGACATCGATCTGGTTCCCGTTATCGAGAAAGACGGTCAACCGCAAATGGTACTCCCCGTCTGTGACCTGGGACGTGTCCCATTCTCCCAACACCCCGCCCTGAATCGGTTGCGTGGAACGGGTAATCAGAAACCATGTCCCGGTGGTGTCATCCGGATAAGCGAACGCCAGTTCGTAAGCAACAAAACCAACCGCGTTGGCCGTGCCCGTAATCGTCACCCGGCCTTGCAAGGCCTCGCCGGGGTAGGGCGAGAGAACTTCTGGTCGCAACTGCACCAGAAGGAACACACTCATCAGACAGGAAGCGAGAAAAGCACGCATTTCTTTTGCGGAAGTGAACTTTGAGTTTAACATGAAGCAAGATGCCGGTCAACGATTTTGCAATCGTGACCTGCCGGGAACAGTTCTAAAAAATGCGCACGCAAAATATCGAGTAGAATTACGGCATGAAACGCATCCTGTGGTTGCTCCTGACCAGCCTGTTCCTCCTCAGCGCTTGCCAGGCGCGACCTTCCCGCCTTACGATTCTCGATGGAAATCAGGTCTATTCCCTGCACAGCAGCGCCAGGACGATTGCCGATGCGCTGAGCGAAGCCGGCGTCGCCCTCGGAGAAAACGATCGCATCCTGTACCTCGGCGCGCCGCTGTCTCCCGACGATTCTCTTCCCCTCGCCGACCACATCACCCTGACCATTCGCCGCCCCGTCGATCTGACCCTCCAGATTGCAGGCAGCGAAACGGTCACTTTCGAGTCCTCTGCTCTCACCGTCGGCGAAGCGCTGTGCGAAGCCGGTTATGAACTCCATGCCACCGACCGCCTCACCCCTCCTGCCCATACCCCTCTGCTGGCCGATTTGACTGTCTCCTGGCAGCCCTCGCGGGAACTCACCGTGACTGTGGACGGAAATGAGATTCACATCCGCTCCACCGCGCCGACCGTGGGGCAGGCGCTGGCCGAGGCCGGGTTACCGCTCATCGGTCTGGATACCAGTCAGCCAGCCGAAAATGAGCCACTTCCCGCCGACGGTCAAATCCACATCACGCGCGTCGTCGAAAGCGTGGCCCTGACCCAGAAACCGATTCCCTACGGGACGCGCATCGAACTCTCGGCAGACCTCGAACTGGACCAACGCGCCCTGTTGCAAGGGGGGCAGATGGGGCTGGCCATCGCCCGCGTCCGCACCCGCAGCGAAGATGGCGTCACCGTTTCCCAGGTCAGCGAAACCGAGGCTGTGGTCCGTCCGCCCGTGGACGAGGTCATGGGTGTGGGCACCAAGGTCGTGATTCGGACTGCCGTTGTGGACGGTGTGACCATCGAATACTGGCGGGCGATTACCATGTACGCCACCTATTACAAGCCCTGCATCTCTGGCACAAATATCTGTGACGACGTTACCGCCTCTGGGCGCAAGTTGACCAAAGGCGTGGTGGCGGTTGTCTATCCCTGGTACCTCCTGCTGGCCGGTGAACGCGTGTTTGTGCCGGGCTATGGCGAAGCCGTCATTGCGGATAATAACGGTGCTCTGACCACCGCCTACGGCACCCACTGGATTGACCTCGGCTATGCCGAAACCGATGTGCATGATTGGACGAACCGCTACGTCACGGTCTATTTCCTGACGCCCGTCCCTGCCAACATCGCCGACTTATACGTGTTACCATGAACCTTCCGTCTCTTCCCCCGTTGAACATTCCTGCCCTCCTGAAAGCATATGGCCTGCACCCAAGCAAAGGATTGGGGCAGAACTTTTTGCAAGATCATCAAGCCTTACAAAAAGTCGCTGCGGCAGCAGACCTGAAGCCTGGCGAGGCAGTCCTGGAAATTGGCCCCGGCCTGGGCAGTCTCACCCGTTACCTGGCCCTGCTGGCAGCCTCGGTCACAGCCGTGGAACTGGACGAGCGTCTCTTCCCGGCCCTGGAAGCCACGCTGCGGCCATATTCGAATGTACGCCTGATTCACGGAGATATTCTAAAACTCAATCCGGTGGACTTGATGGGGGAAAAGGAATACGTGGTGGTGGCCAACATCCCCTATTACATCACCTCGGCTGTCATTCGCCACTTGCTGACAAGTGCTGCTCGTCCGCGCCGCCTTGTCTTGACAATTCAACGCGAGGTGGCAGAGCGCATTTGTGCTACAGCGGGGCAAATGAGCCTGTTAGCCCTGAGTGTGCAGGTATATGGCCAGCCCAAGGTCAAAGCACATATTCCGGCTGGGGCGTTCTACCCCCCTCCGCAGGTAGATTCAGCAGTGCTGGCCGTGGAAATTCTCCCTGAACCGATCATTCCATCGGCCTTGCTGGATACTTTCTTTACGCTGGCCCGCGCCGGATTCTCGCAAAAACGCAAGACTCTCCGCAATGCACTGTCAGCAGGTCTGCACCTTTCCCCCGCCGAAACAGAAAACATGCTCGCCGCGGCAGGGATAGACCCGCAACGGCGAGCAGAAACACTTGGGCTGGAAGAGTGGAAAGTTTTATGCAATGAATATCAGCACCGCAAGGCGTCTGGCCCGTCAGCGTGACTTTTTGCGGCGCCGCACGTCACGGTACTCCCACAGAACTTGCCAAACGCGCACAGCCGCCTCGACCTGGATTCGAAAAGACATTTTCGATTTTCCCCAGCGGCGATCGGCAAAATAAATGGGAATTTCAAGGATACTCAATCCCAGTTGACACGCGAGGTAGGCCATTTCGACCATAAAAACATACCCCGTGGACTTTACTCGCTCCAAAGGAATGGCTTGCAACGCCGATTTTTTCCACATCCGGTACCCGCCGGTTACGTCTCGAACAGGCACGCTCAAAATGGAACGAGCATAAAAATTTCCAAACGCCGAAAGCGCTTTGCGCCAGAGAGGCCAGCGAATATCCGTGCTGCCGCCAGGGATGTACCGCGAACCAATCACCAGGTCGTAGGTCTCGATATGTTTCGCCATTTCGACCAGCACAGCAGGGTCGTGGGAAAAATCGCAGTCCATTTGTGCAATGGCATCCACATCATCCCGGCGAGTCAGCAAAGCAAAGGCCTGTAAATATGCCGTGGACAATCCAAGTTTCCCGGGCCGGTGCATGACTTCAATGCGATCGGGGTAAGATGAAGCCAGTTGGTCAGCAATTTGTCCGGTACCGTCAGGGCTATTGTCATCTACGATCAAAATCTTCAATGACAAAGGAAGCGAAAATAAAGCGGAGACCAGTTTGGGGAGGTTCTCCGCTTCATTGTAAGTGGGCACTACCAGGGTAATTCGAGGCGACATTCCTATTGCTTTTTACGCAAAAGAGAAAGTTTAAGGTTATCAACCGACGAGAACGGGCCTTCTACCGGGGTCAACGAACCCATCTTGATTTCAAGCCGTTTCTTGAGCATAGAGGGCTGTTCCCGGTCCTTGAGGGGATAGAAGTAGTCCATGGATTGCTCGAGGCGAGAGCGAACACGCTCTTGAATGGCCTGTGAACGTTCTGCCCTGGTAATGAGGACAAAATCTGTCGCATCAAGATGACCGAGAAAATCTTCTTGCCCGCCCAGTTCGCGGACTGCATTTTGAATCATGAGGCTCACGGCGCGTAAAACATCATCAGACGCCACAAAGCCATATGTTTCACGAAATGCATCGAGATTGACCAGGGAGATGATGAGCATCACCCAGTCAACACGGCGCAGGCAATCCTGCAAGCGTTCATCCACCAGGGTACCATCCGGCAAACCGGTAACGGGATTCGTCAACGTATCCTGGTGGGCGCGCATCATCGCATTGCGCACCCGCAAACGCAGTTCCTGGATATCAAAGGGTTTGGTAATGTAATCATCTGCCCCAAGTTCCAGGCCCTGAAGGCGGTCAGTCCGATCGCGCTTTTCGGTCAAGAAAATGATAGGAATATCAGCGGTGCGGCGGTTACTGCGCAACTGACGCGCTACTTCATACCCGTCAATATCGGGAAGACGAATATCAAGAATCACCAAATCCGGGCGAGATGCCTGGCAGGCGCGAATACCATCCTCGCCCCAATTGACTGTAAAGACCTCGTAGCCCTGAACGCGGAAATAGGCGTTCAACATATCGGCTACATCGAGATCGTCTTCGACAATCAGCAACTTTTGCTTGGCCTCTGCCATAAGGTTATCCTAAGAAATAGGTTCTTTCTGAATGACGAATTCACATACCGGGTCGCCCATGGCATGGCATTTCGACTCGTTGACGCGGAATTCAAGTCCGCCCGAAACCCAGGTTAACATCGCTTGCAAGAGGCCCGTCGCGATGTAGCACACGGGCTTATCGAGGCCATGACGCCCCCAGCAAATCGGGCAGCGATGGATCGTCCAGATGAAAGCATCTTCGGTTTCGTCAACCGTTGAGAGTTGGTCGGTAACCTGCGAGAAGATTTTCGCTGCTGCCGGAAGCCCAATGCGAATCTTGGCCTGAAGCGGCAGGACTTTGAACGCCAGATCGCCCACGCCCGCCAGAGCGCCGAAGTTTTTCAGTGCGTCGTTGAATGTAGCCCGTCCGGCACGCAACGCCAACCCACGGCCCCCGCGCGGTCCATACATTTCCTCTAAGGCCACATGGATCGCTGTAAAATCAGCAAAGTCAAACTCGCGCTCCAAATTGTCGGGGGGATAATTGTCAATGAGATGGCTCAACCCGGCCAGATTGAGAATAGCATTCAGGCCATTTTTACCCATCACTTCTTCGTACGCCTCGAGGGCAATACGAGCAAATTTATTGGCATAATAGAAGCCGCTTTTCGGGATGCTTTCCATAAGTCTTCTGCCTTAGATGAGTTTGCTCAGGTCTTCCGCTGCGCGTCGCATGTCGAGGAAGATAAGGCCCAATTTTGCTTGCTCACGCGCTAGGGCTGTCAGAACGGCTTCCTCGCCTACCGACATTAACACCACATACCCCTTGACCCCTTTGATATACACCTGTTCAAGAGAGCCGCGCCCCAATTCGGTCGCAATACGCTCGCCAAGGGAAAGCATAGCAGCAGACATTGCCGATACGCGATCCTCTTCCACACCTTGTGGAAGAGCCGAAGCAATGCTGAGACCATCCACGCTCACCACCGCAGATGCCTCAATATCTGGGGAGGATGCCTGTAATTCTCGCAGACGGTCCACCATGAGTTGAGTACGATTCTTAGTCAAGCCGGCCTCCTTCTTCCAAATATCGTCTTAAATTTTTTCTGAAAATGACAACGTAAATTTAGCACATGGCAGACAATGTGTCAAGTTATACCTGCTAGGCGTCGTTGGGGTGTGACACAAATTTTCGGGGAAAGAGAGATAAGATTGTGTTAGAGAAAAAGAAGGAGGCTAGGTGACAAGGAAGAAAGAGAAAGGGGATGGTTATTGATGATCATCAGTTACAATCTAAGGCTCATGTTCTGGCATTTGTAGGGAGCACAGGTTTCTGGAGCGATGATTGCTCTTATTGCCATGAAATGGTGAGCAAGTGACCGCACAATAGTTACCACGTACAGTTGCTCCAACACAAATGGGCAAAGCCCCTTCCTCGCAAAACACAAAATCTCTTTTGGAGTTTTCTTATGGCTCTCAAATGGTGGCAAAGTGCTGTTTTCTATGTAGTTTACCCGCGCTCGTTCGCTGATGGCAACGGCGATGGCATTGGCGACTTTGCCGGGCTGACCGAAAAACTGGATTATCTCCAGAGCCTGGGGGTAGATGCGCTCTGGCTCGCGCCCCATTTTCCTTCCCCCAATTGGGACTGGGGCTATGACATCAGCGACTACTGTGACATCGGTCCCGAATACGGCGACCTGGCGGCTTTCAAGCACTTCCTGGATGAAGCCCATGCCCGCGGGCTGCGCGTCATTCTCGACCTGGTGCTGAATCACACCAGCAATCAGCACCCGTGGTTTCTCGAATCGAAATCCAGTCGCGACAATCCTAAAGCCGATTGGTATGTGTGGGTGGATGCGCCGCCCAACAACTGGCAATCCTGCTTCGACGGCGATGCCTGGACCTACGAGCCGCAGCGCGGCCAGTACTACTACCATTTCTTCATGAAACAGCAACCAGACCTGAACTGGCGCAATCCCGAAGTTAAACAAGCCATGTGGCAGGTCGTCCGCTTCTGGCTCGATTTGGGCGTAGATGGTTTTCGCCTGGATGCTGTCGGCGCACTCTACGAAGATCCGGCCTGGACCCCGCACTCTGTCCCCCTTACCCTGGCGGAATTGCGCTACGCTGCCCAAACCGCGCAGACCCCAGCCCAAAAGCGCCGTGTGGGAAAATACTGGTCAGAAATTTTCAAACACCAGTGGGGCGATCCAGCGTTGCATAACGTACTTCGCGAACTGCGCGCCATCCTGGATGAATACCCTGGCGAGCGTATGCTCGTCGGCGAAGACGATAACATCGAATGCATGGGGAACGGCAATGATGAACTGCATATGGTTTTCAACTTCCCCCTGATGCGCGTGGATGGGCCGCTGACGCCCGCCCACATTCGCAAAAATCAGCGCGAACGGCTGGCACAACTGGCAAAACTGCCGTTTGGCGGCTGGCCCTGCAATACACTTGGTAACCATGACACCTCGCGCCTGTACACCCGTTTTTCAGATGGCAAACACAGTGCCCAACTGGCGCGGCTCAATGCTGCGATGCTGCTCACCCTGCGCGGGACACCCTTCCTGTATTACGGCGATGAAATCGGCATGACCGATCACCTCATCGAAGATCCGGCGATGCTGCGAGATACAATGGCGCTCTGGTATTATGAGAGGCTGATCAACCAGTTCAACGTTCCACCACACGAAGCGGCGCGCTACGCAGCCCGGGAAAGCCGTGACAAGTGCCGAACCCCCATGCAGTGGAGTGCTGCGCCCAACGCTGGCTTCTGCCCGGCGGAGGTCACGCCCTGGCTGCCCGTTAACCCCAACTACAAAAAGGGGGTGAATGTAGCCGACCAGGAAAACGATCCCCATTCCCTGCTCAACTTCTACCGCCGTTTGCTGCGCCTGCGAAAAGCCTTTCCCGCTCTCATAGAGGGCGATTATGTTGAACTGTTACCTCGCCACAAGGAAGTGCTCGCCTATCTGCGCGCCAGTGAGACGCAGCGCATTCTTGTCCTGCTGAACTACAGTGACCGCCCACAGCCAATTCATCTACCGCGCACGCTCGCCACCAGAAGGTTGAAAACGATCTTTTCCTCAACGGAGCGCTCCGACGAAGAACACCCACGTCACCTAACGTTAGCGCCTTTCGAGATTTATCTGGCAGAACTGGTGTAATCAGGCTTTCTTCTCGTTGACAAACCAAGATAATCTCCTGTTTCAGAGTCAAACAGGAGATTTTTTGTAATTGCCTTGCTCTGTTGCAAACATCCTCAAAGTCTGTCATTGTGAGCGTAGCGCATGTCCGGCTGGCCACGAGCGAAGCGCTTGCCCCGAGCAAAACATGGGGAAGCAATCTCCTGACCATTAAGGGGATTGTCTCGTTTGAGTACACTGCACAGTTGCTGCCACAGGCGGCGAAGCAATAACAGGGGTGGGAGTTGCGATTTTTTCTGCTCGGTTGGTGTCTCGGTGCAATCCAGATATTGACAAGACTTAATTTAAGTCGTAAAATAATTGCCAGGAAACAAACCTCGCCCTTCCCATCCCCCAGGACAGACAACCATGAAATCCCCTCGTCGCACCGTTGACCTCCGCCAGGTCAATTACCAGACCCTTCTACGCACGCTCTATTTCAACGGGCCGATGACTCGTCTTGACTTGAGCGAGCAAACCGGCCTCAGTCCGGCTACCGTGACGAATGTGATTAGCCAGATGTTCGAGGATGGCATTCTGGTCGAAAAAGGCCTGGAAGAATCTCTTGGCGGGCGGCCGCGCACCATTCTTGACATCCATCCCGAGTACGGCTATCTGGTCGGCGTGGATTGGGGGGAGACGCATGTCCAACTGGAGTTGTTCAACCTGGCCCGTCAAAAACTCGCCACTGCACGTCAGGCAATGCCCCCAGGAGAGAATTCTCCCGCCGCTTATGTGCAAACCATCGCTGAACGTCTGGAAGCGCTCCTTACAGCCAGCGGCCTGCGACGTGAGCAAATTCTGGGAGTGGGTGTGGGCGTCCCAGGTGTGGTCGAACACCATCGACCAGTCAGCGTGGCGGCACCGATGTGGAACTGGGAGCCGATCCCTTTGCTGGAGATGCTCGAAGAGGCGCTCCATTTGCCCGTTTATGTGGATAACGGCGCCAAAGCGATGGCGCTGGCCGAATCCTGGTTCGGCGCTGGCCGCGGCGTGCAGGATATGGCCGTGATCCTCATCGGCACCGGCATTGGCGCCGCAATTATCACCAAAGGAACGCTATATCGCGGCGCGACCAACAGCGCCGGGGAATGGGGGCATACCAAAATCGAGCTGGAGGGACGCGCTTGCCGCTGTGGTAGTCGTGGCTGCCTGGAAGCCTATGCCGGCGCGCCCGGCATTCTCACCACGCTTACAGAAATAGACCCCGCTTCTCCCCTGCACGGTGAAGATCAATTCGATACCCTCACCCGTCTGGTTCAGGCATACAAAGCAGGCGATGGGGTTGCCCGTCAGGTTTTGCAGCGCACTGCCCATATGCTTGGCGCAGGAATGGCAAATCTGGTCAACCTGTTCAATCCCGAATTGATCGTCATCGGCGGCTGGGCAGGCATGCTCATCGGTGAGGCCATTCTCGGTGATCTGGTCGAGTTTGTCAAAAGGTATGCTCTGCCGCCCTCAACCGCCAGTTTACGAATTGGACTCTGTCAATTCGGGCAGGATGCGATCTGTCTCGGCGCAGCCTGCCTTGTGCTTGAAGAATTCCTTTCTCTGAACAAAAAATTTACACGGCAGATTCACCTATGAGCAAAACATTTCCTACGATTGAAATCCGCCAGGGAGTCGTCTATCTTCACGGTCAGCCCCGCCTGTTCATCAGTGCCGACTATCCATACTATCGTGACGATGCAGCCAACTGGAAGGACCGCCTGGAACGCCTGAAATCGCTGGGTATCGGCGTCATCACCGCCTATATTCCGTGGCGTCATCATCAAACCGAACCCGAAGCAGCGCCGGACTTCAGAGGCCTGAGTGCACCCAATCGCGACGTGCTTCGCTTTCTGCACCTGTGCGCCGATCTCGACCTGCTGGTCATCGTCAAACCTGGCCCTTTCATCCACGCCGAACTGAACTACGGCGGCCTGCCCGATTGGGTCTGCCCACTGAACAACCCTGACATCGAAAGTTTGCTGAATGCCGAGGGGAAGCCTGAGCAATGGTCAGGGGCGCAGTTGGGGGCGGACGGAAAAAGTCTCGAATCCTGGCCACTGCCGGCGCCGTTCTCCCCCGAGTTTCTGCGCTTGAGCTGTGCCTGGCTGGAGCGTGTTGGCGAAGAGGTGATCCGTCCCACTCAGGCTCCGCATGGGCCAGTGATCGCCATACAAATTGGCAATGAAGGCATTTATTCCAACGGGCAACACGCCCCCTGGTCATACGACTACAGCCCCTCGGCGCTGGCAAAATTTGCCGCCTTTCTGGAAGAGAAATACCGCACGCTCGAAACCTACAATGCCCTGCACGGGACGCGCTTTTGTTCCTGGCAGGAGATTCCCGCCCCGCGGCAGGCGTCTTTTCCACTCTCTGTGCAGCAGGCGCGCATGTTGGAGGACTGGGGCGCCTTCCAGGCCTGGTACATGGACGCAATCTTCCGCACCTGGGCAGAAACGCTCGGTACAAGCCTTCCCGTTCTCGTCAACCAGAATCCGCCGCTGGACGCCCCCTTCGGGCTGGATGCCTGGCTGACGCGCGTGGAACCGGAGCGTTGGAAGGGCGTCCATTACGGCTTTACCAACTGGTTGGGAGATGTTTCAGCCAAGCCTTCTGCCTTCGAGCGCTATTTGCTCACCGCCAAACGCTTCCCTGGCCCGAACATGGAAGAGAACTGGGGATTTGCTGAATTGTACGATCCGGCCTATGTGGACGCTTCTACCAGTTTTTATCAAACGCTGGCAATTTTGAACAACGGCGCCACCGGTTTCAACGTTTATACCGGCGTCGGCACGGCGCACGCCGACCGAAACCTGGAACTCATCCAAAAAGTTCCCTACCCCGACGCCGCGCCCATCACCGCCGACGGCGCGCTCACGCCCAAAGCCGAAATCGTGCGCTGGTTGGTGACCTTTTTCGAGCGTCACGGCGCGGATTTCCTGGCTTGCCGCCCAGCCCAGCCGGTGGCCTGGGGTTTATACCTGCCGCATGCTCGTCTGGCTGCCTGGTCACCGGAAAATGATGCCCTGGCTCCGCGTCACGGCGCACACTTGAGAGAGTTCCAAAGACAAATGCGTCGCTTGCAGGTGGACTATGCCGTGGTCAATCTGGAGACGGTCAGTGTCGAAGAACTGCGCCGCCATTCGTTTGTGTTTCTTGCTGGCGGCGAACGAATGGACTGTGATGTGCAGCAAAAACTGGCAGAATACACCCGTTCCGGTGGCAAACTGATCTTCCTGGAACGCATCCCTCGCCTGGATGAGAACGGCGCTCCCTGTGAGATTCTCTGGGAGAACCGTAGTATTTTGCTTACCCAGCCTGCCGGCGGCTATGCTGACCTGCTCAAGGAGGTGCCGCGGCCATTTTTCTACGAAGGCGAAGCCGACATCTGGGTTCGCTCGCACCCTGAGCGTGACCTGCACTTCGTCACCGTGCTGATTCCAGCGCATGGTAAGTCGCGACTGGAGGCTGCGCTGAACATCGGAGCATTGCGCTATCATCTGCGGCTTTCGGCGGCACCTGCTGGTGGGGCGCTCCTGCGCATTGAGAACGGTCGCATCACCGATGCCATCATCAAAGGGCACAACGCCTATCTTGGTCACTCGATTGTGCCGCAATGCTGGCTGGACGACCAGATTATCGGCTTGGAAGAGCCGGGTGATCTCTTTCTCTTCGACAGCGCGCTCTTCCGCCTGATTCCCGAAAAAACAACCGAAAAGATCAGATAGTGAAATCCCTTCCGCTCCCATCTCTACGGTTTTCTGTTGCGCTCGTGCTCCTCGCTCTGGCTGCCTGTGTTCCTGCTCCGCTCATGATGCCTGCTTCCTCCACTTCTAACCCTCCCACCCTCCCACCCAACACCATCGAGGCCTGGGTCACGTTGGGCGATAGATCGCGGCTGCTCGACCGGGATCCTGACCTGACCTTTGCGCAGGGACGCCCACTCGGCGGCAGAATCATCCAGGTAAATTCCGATGTGCTGTATCAGCAATTTGAAGGCGCTGGGGCGGCTATGACTGAATCCTCCGCCTGGCTCATCATGGAAAAACTCGATGAATCAGCCCGCCGGGAACTGATGCGCAACCTGTTTAGCCGCCAGGACAACGGAATCGGGCTCAGCCTGCTGCGCCTGCCCATGGGCGCTTCAGACTTTGCTCTGGAGGATTACACCTACGACGACTTGCCTTTGGGTGAAACCGACCCCCACCTGGAGCACTTCAGCATTGCCCATGACCAGGCTTACGTTCTCC
This sequence comes from Anaerolineales bacterium, assembly GCA_034434255.1. Taxonomy (GTDB): domain Bacteria; phylum Chloroflexota; class Anaerolineae; order Anaerolineales; family Villigracilaceae; genus UBA877. Next base: position 16,471 of record DAOTZT010000118.1, read on the forward strand.
CTGCCATCAAACTTGCCATCGAATTCAACTCTTCTTTGCGCTTCCTGGCTTCTCCCTGGAGCCCGCCAGCCTGGATGAAAAAGAATCACCGACTGCATGGCTCTACCCTGTTGCCGGAGTTTTATCAGGCCTTTGCGGAATACCATGTTCGCTTCGTGGAGGCCTACGCGCGCGAGGGCATCTCCATTTATGCCATCACGCCACAAAACGAACCGCTCCACGCCACCGAAGATTACCTGAGCATGTACATGTCCGCCAGCGACCAGCAGACATTTGTGCGCGACTATCTTGGCCCGGCCTTCCGCACCGCCAACTTGCAGACCAAAATTCTCATCTATGACCACAACTGGGATCGGGTAGATTATCCCCTGACCGTCCTCTCCGACCCGGCCGCGGCGGCCTTTGTGGATGGGGTGGCGTTCCACTGCTACGGGGGGGATGTCTCAGCGCAGTCACAGGTCCATGACCAGTATCCTGAGAAAGGCATCTGGTTCACCGAATGTTCTGGCGGTCGTTGGGCCACTGATTTTGGCGATAACCTTGCCTGGAACATCAAGCATCTGGTCATCGGCAACTTCCGCAACTGGGGTAAAAGCCTGCTGCTGTGGAACCTGGCACTGGACGAAAAGGACGGCCCCCAAAATGGCGGCTGCAGCAATTGCCGCGGTGTGGTCACCATCCATTCGGGACAAGTCACCTACAACGAGGAGTACTACGTCCTCGGCCATGTGACAAAGTTTATTGACCCTGGCGCCTACCGCATCGAATCCAGCACGGAGACAGGCGCTCCGAACCATGTGGCCTTCTTGAACCCGGATGGGAGCATCGTGGTCCTCGTGCAATCCGATTCGGCGGTGGATTTTCATGTCGCCTGGAATGGACGGTTTTTCTCCTACCATCTCCCGTCGGCTGGTGTGGTCACGTTCAAATGGAACGCCGCTGCACCGCTCCTACCGACGGCGACCAGCGTGGCTGCCTCCACCTCTACCCCCCTTCCTGATGCCGAGGCGGGCAAACCGCCCACATCAAACCTGCTGCTGGACTTTGAGGACAACCCCAACATCTTCGCTTCACAGAATGCCCGTGCTCTTCTTGGTCCTATTGCTCACAGCGGCACAGCATCGCTGCAAAGCACCAGTTCGGAGGGGAACTGGCACATCGTCGGCGCAGAGTTTCCCCATCCTCTCGACCTTTCCGGCTTCGAGAAAGTGTGCTTCTGGGTCTATGACGCGACAAACGGCGGCAACGGCAACACCATCGGCGTGCGGTTGAGCGATTCCACTGGGGCTTCCGAAGAGGTCTGGAGTGACCACGCGGCCGCTGGCCCCAATCCGCGCACGGCGCACAATGCCTGGGCGCAGATGTGCATCAACCTGTCTGCCTACACTCTCGTGGACGTCAGTCGCGTGAAAGCCATCGAACTGGAAACCTACTGGCCGGGGAACACGTACTTCGACGATATTTCCGTAGAAGGTAAGCAATAAATTCGTGCTCTGCTGCTAACGTAGTGGCAGAAACAAAAAACTATTCAACAAGAAAGGAGAAGAAAAAATGAAAAAAAGCAAGTTGTTTACCACATGGCAGCTGACATCGCTCATGGTCATTCTGGCCATGCTGCTGGCAGCCTGCGGCGCCCAGGAAGCCACTCCCACTGCCGTTCCCACAGAAGTCCCCACCGAGGTTCCGACAGCCACACCGCTTCCCGCTGTACCGACTGTTATTCAGGATTTTGAAGGTGAGGCCTCGGTCTACGAGGTCTACCAGGCCACCGCTTCCATCGGTGACGTGGCGCACGAGGGTAAAGCCTCACTGAAGAGCGAGAGCGATAAGGGCGAATGGCACACCGTGGGCATCAAACTGAGCACCCCCGTAGACCTGACCCCTTACAATCGGCTGTGCTTCTGGGTCTACGACACCACCACCTTCAACAACGGCATGGCGGCCAATACAGTCGGTGTGAAACTGATTGACGCCAGCGGCGCCAACGCAGAACGCTACACCGATAACCAGGGGGTAGGCACAAACGTCAAGACCCGCCTGAACGAGTGGGTGCCGATGTGCATGAACCTCATCTCGTTCACCGGCATTGACCAGAGCAAGGTTGAAAAAATCGAGTTCACCATGTACTGGCCAGGGGTCTATTACTTCGACGACATCACCCTGCTCCCTGCCGATGCGGAGGCTCCCAAGCCAGGCGCGGGCGCTGGCGGCAAGGTCTTTGTCGTCAACATCCAGGGGTTCGAGGCCGAGGAAACCTATTACGCCGACTACCAGGCGAATGTCAGCCTGTCCACCGAGGTCTTCCATGGCGGCGCTTCCTCCCTGATGGAAACCTACGACACAGGGGAATGGCATGCCTTCGGCGCTTATCCTGCAACGCGGCCGATGGACCTTTCCAAGTTCGATAAACTTTGCTTCTGGATCATGGACACGACCACCAACAACGATGGCAAAGCCGATAACACAGTAGGCGTGCGCCTGTTCGATGCCAGCGGCAAGGACGAAGAAGTCTGGACGGACAATGAACTGGCGGGGACGAATCCCAAGACCGTCACCAACGAATGGGTGCAGATGTGCATCAACCTGTCCGCCTACACGAGCGTGGACCTGACCAGGATTGACAAGATTCAATTTGCCGTCTATTGGGCTGGCACCTACTATGTGGACGACATCCAGGCCGTTGGAACGGTCAAAGCGGCGAGCGAGCCTGTCGTTGCCCAGGACTTTGAAGCCGAGGGGACCTACTACACTGACTATCAGGCGAATGTGAGCCTTTCCACAGAAGTCGTCCACGGTGGCAAGTCCTCGCTGATGGCAACTTACGATAGCGGTGAATGGCATGCGTTCGGAGCGTATCCTGCTGAGCGGCCTTTCAATGCTCTCCCCTACAGCAAGGTCTGCTTCTGGATTTACGACACCTCCGAGCATGAAGGCACCGTGGCGGAGAATACCATCGGCGTCCGTTTGTTCGATGTCAGCGGCGCCAATGAGGAAGTCTGGAGCGACCACGAAGCCGCAGGCAGCAACCCGAAGACGGCTGCCAATCAATGGACGCAAATGTGCATCAACCTCAGCGCCTACACCACGATTGACCTGAGCCAGGTAGATAAAATCCAGTTTGCCCTCTACTGGCCTGGTACATACTACGTGGACGACATCACCTTTGAACCGTAAGCAATCCGAGAGGGGCTTGTGGGCATTGTGTCTGCAAGCCCCCTTCTTCCCGTCATCGCAAGCCGTCCGGGCTGCAAAGCATCCATGACCAAGTGGGAACGATCGTCTTTCTTTCATTGCGAGCCGCCTGTGGCAGCAAAGCAATCCCCGAAAGTAGACCGTAGACGGCGGACCGCAGGCAGTAAGGGGCAGATTCCTCACGCTCCGCTCCACCACGCTCGGCTCGGGACATGCGCTGCGTCACTACCGGTGTCATTGCGAGGAGCGCAGCGACGACCGCGAAGCGTACCCGAAGGGTAAGCAATCCCCTTCCTGGTTGGAAGATTGCGTTCCCCCTGCTTCGTTCTGGACATGCGCTACGCTCGCAATGACAAGGAATGTGTATTCAATTTGGAGGTAAAAAATGACCAATCCATCCCCCAGAATCAGCCGACGTGATTTTCTGCGCCTGATGGCGCTCGGCGCCGGCGCCACGGCTCTATATGCCTGTACCGGTGGCAAAGGCATTTCCACAGAAAGCGGAAGCCCAACCGCCAAAATCACTCTCCGCACTGCCGGCTGGCCGATTGATGTCCCCTTCACCGGCGAGAACCTGACTCCTTTCCAGCGCGCTTACAACAAAGCCTTTCAGCAGTGGCTGGACATGAACCCCGGCGTCAGCGTTGAACAAATCGAGTTCAACGTCTGGGCTGCCGATGCACTGCGCACCGCTGTCGCTGGAGGCACTGCCCCGTTCCACTACCCTATCGGCGTGCTCGGCAGTTGGAACGTCCCAGGCATCCAGGCTTCCTTTGCTGAAGGTCTCTTCGCCAATCTTACCGCTGTCTTCGAAAAGCAAGGCATCCTCGATCTGCTCGACCCAAAGGTGGCCGCTTCCACCTCCCGCTGGAAGACAAAAGATGGCGTGATCTTTGGCATCCCCTACGAAATCGTCTCCAGCGAGGGCTTTTTCTTCAACCGCGCCCACCTCGCTGAAATCGGCCTGGAAGAAATCCCGCCGGACTGGACCTGGCAGGACCTGCGCGAAATCGCTCTCAAACTGACCAGGGGTGACCGCAAGGGTCTGGCAATGGCCGCCTATGTACTGGACTGGATCCTGCCCACCTACGGGATTGATTTTGATGGCTTGCTATCCCGCTATCCCGTCCCTGGCCGCAGTTTCAACTGGCGCTGGGATTTCACCACCTTCGTAGATGACATCGTCGAGGGCGTGAACCTGTGGCGCGCCATGTATCTCGAAGACCAATCTGTCTATACCGATCCGAACTACTGGGATTTCTCTCAAAACGGTCAACTGGCAGCCGCCTTCTACCAGGAAAAAGCCTCCATGACCCCTGGGATTCACCTGTTCTTCTCCGACATGGCGAACAAGATGGGTAAGACCATCCCCGAAATGGATGCCTTCGCTGGCTTTGCCCGTCAGCCGTTCGGACCGCTCGGCTATTCCTATCAGTTGCCGTTCTCTGTGAGCGCCTGGGCCTTCAACCCTGACCTGAAGGCTGATGAACTGGAAAAAGCGGTGTCGCTCTTCGCCTATATGACTCTCGGTGATGGGTTCAAGACCATCGCTCAGGAAATCTACAACATCACCGGCGACCCCAGCGAAATCGTGCGCGCCATTCGCTGGCCCTTTGCCAACAAATACTCGCATGAAATCCCCGGCGTGCCCGGCACCCTCGACGAAGCCACCGGCAAGCGCTATGCCGCAACGATCAACACGCTCTTCAGCCAACCCAAACTCCCCGAAGTCGGCGAATACATCCCGGCCGAAGTCAATCGCGGTCCCGGCGATACCCCCTGGTACGATAAACTCACCCGCTGGGCCTACTCCACTGACCCCTTCGATGTCAAGGCAGACGCCGCAGAACTGGAGAACATCCTCAACCAGCAAGCCAAGACCTTCCCCTCCAGCGTGGACCAAAACGCCTTTGCCGAAGGCATCCACCGCTACTATCAGGATGTCGCCGCATATCTGCAAGCCCACGCGCCGCGCTTCTACGAGGAACGCTTCAAGCCTTTCTACGATCTGCGCATCAAACCAGAATTCGGCTAAAACAAAGGCGGAAGGTCAGGTTTGAATGCTGCGGCTGCCTTCCCTTCTCGATTTTCCACCAGGAGCGATGTTATGACCGTAAGCACCGATTCGATGGTTCAAACCTCGCCTGCGCCGCCGCTGGCAGACGTCAGCCCCCGCAGGCGTTGGACCAACTGGCTGTTCGTTCTCCCTGCCATCCTGTTCCAGTTCTTCTGGGGCTGGTACCCGATGGTAGTGGCGATCTTCCTTAGCCTGACCAACGCGCCCATCCGCGGGCAGGTCACCTTCCGCGGCTTCGAAAATTACCTGCGTCTGAGCGCCGACCCGCTCGTGCCAATGGCATTCCGTGTGACCCTGCTATATGGCTTTCTCTCGATTGCGCTCACCTTTTTCATCCCCATCCTGGTCGCCATCCTGCTGATGGAAATGCCACCAAAGACCATGCGCATCATGATGATTCTCTGGTATCTTCCCTTAAGCGGCATTGCCAGTACCCTGTTCTGGCAATATCTCTATAACGAGCAGTTCGGCATCTTCCAGTGGATTGCGACTGCTGTACTGGGATTACCGCGACAGGCCTTCCTGAGCAGTGAGCGTTGGGTGCTCTTCTGGCTGATCGTGCCGGGCATTCTGATGTATGGGCCGGGGCTGTATTACATTGCCGGATTGCAGAGCATCCCAAAATCGTACTACGAAGCCGCGGAAATCGAAGGGGCCGGATTCTGGCGCAAAATCTGGACCATCTCCCTGCCGCGCCTGCGCCCCATCATCTCCATGACCCTGCTCTTTTCTATCATTGGCACGCTGCAAGAGTTCACCTGGATCGATCTGATGACACGCGGCGGCCCGAACGGCGCCAGTCGCACGGTGGTGATGTACATGTTCACGCTGCTCGATAACGGCCGCTATGGTGACGCCACGGCTCTGGCGGTCATGTTATTCGCGCTCATCATGTTCCTGGTGCTGATTTACCGTGCCACCTTCAAATCGGACCTGGACGTGTAAAAGGAGGTCCCATGAGTCTTTTCCCTGCCGTTGGTCGTAAAGATTTTCGTCTGCGGGTTTCGTGGTTTGCGCTTCAAGCCTTTCTATGGTTCGGCGTGTTCATGCACCTGGTGCCGTTTTATATTATGATGGTCACTTCCATCACGCCAGCCGACGAAGCCATGTCCATGCCGCCCAAACTCTGGCCCTCACACCCCACCCTGGCAGCCTGGAATCTGGTCTTTCGGATTTCGGATGTTGCCAAATCGGTGCTTTCGCAACCGCTCAGCCGTTACTTTCTCAACTCGCTCATCATGACGTTCGGCACCATGTTCTTGAGCATTCCGGTCACTTCGCTGGCGGCGTATGCTTCCAGCAAACTCATCAAGGGTCGCGTGGCAAAGCCGCTGTTCATTTTCTTTGTCGGGACGCTCATGCTTCCTGGCATCGTCAGCCTGATTCCCTCCTTCCTGCTAACGCGCAACTTTCCCTTCCCATTGCCGGTTGCGCCGAACATCCCTGGCACGGATATTCCCTTTCCCACCCTGCGCATCTGGAACACCTACTGGGCAGTGATCCTTCCGGCTGGCTTTAGCGCCGGGAACTTCCTGCTCTTCAAGGGTTACTTCGATAGCATCCCCGATTCGATTATCAACGCAGCGCGCGTGGATGGCGGCTCGGAGTTCAACATCTTCCGCCGCATTATCCTGCCCATGTCCATCCCGGTCTATGCGGTAGTAGCCTATTTCGAGTTCGGCGGCGCCTGGGAAAGTTATCTCTGGCCGCTGGTGGTGATTCAAGACAGCAAAATTGCCCCGCTCACCCTGGCCATCCGGCGCATTTCCGATGCCTTCGTGGCAACTGGCACAACCAACCCGCAATCAGCGCTGGGCGCCTTCGCTCAGATGGCCGACTTGATTGCGCAGGGACTCTCCTGGAACGGTTTAATGGTGTTGGGGCTGTTGCAGGCCTTGCCGGTGTTCATTTTCTTTATCATCGCCCGCGAGTACCTGCTCAAGGGTGTCAAGATTCAGGGGTTGAAATGACCAGCGTTCGACTTGAAAACGTCGTCAAGTATTATTATCCGGCCCTCGGTTCGGCAGAGACAAAGCCCACCCTGGGTCTCGACCATGTCACGCTGGAGATTCAGGACGGCGAGACGGTCAGCATCGTCGGCCCCTCCGGCTGCGGCAAAAGCACCTTGCTCAAGGTCATCGCCGGGCTGGAATTCCCCGAGGAAGGCCGCGTATTCTTCAACAACGTGGAGGTGACACACGTCAGCCCGCAGGAGCGCGGCGTAGGCATGGTCTTTCAGGACTATGCCCTCTATCCGGGCAAACAGGGCAGCCAGAACATGAGTTACTTCTTCGAGGTCCATCGCCGCACCGAAGAGGAGAAACAGCAGCGGCTGCGGGAAACTGCCGAATTGATGGGCATCGGTTTCGAGGTCCTGATGGAACGCGAAGTAGATACCCTTTCCGGCGGCGAAAAACAGCGGGTCGGCATCGCTCGCTGCATCGTGCGCGATCCCACCGTCTTCCTGATGGACGAACCCATCTCAAACCTGGATGCCAAACTGCGTGAGCGCACGCGCACTGAAATCAAACGCCTGCTCAAGAAGTTCCAAATCACCACCATCTACGTCACTCACGACCAGCAGGAAGCCATCTTCATGGGCGATCGCATTGCCGTCATGCGCGCCGGACGCATCGAGCAGTTCGGCACCTTTGACGATCTCTATTACTCCCCTGCCAACCTGTTCGTGGCTTCCCTGATCGGCACGCCGCCCATCAGCATTCTGCCGGCGGAAGTGAGCGGGAACACGCTGCAGATTGCGGGCACTCTCTCGCTGACGCTTCCCCCCACCCTGGCAGAAAAACTCCCCCAGGGCCGCCTGCGGCTCGGCCTCCGACCGGAAGCCTGGTCCGTCCAACCCGAAGCAGGGCAGGGGCTGACGCTCCCGGTCACGCGCATCGAGCGTCTCTTCACCGAACGCGCCGCCTTCGTCTATGGGCAAATCGCTGCAAATACCATCAGTGCGCTCATCCCGCTCGACTTCCCTGAAGTCAAACAGGTCAGCCTGCAGCCCGACCTGGAGCGAGCCTACTTCTTCGCCGCTGAAGGCGAGACAGTTCTACACACGCCGGGAATCCCTGAGTTATTCTAAGAGGGCTTATGGCATCCATTACCGTATCCCATCTGGTCAAACGTTATCCTGAAAAAACTGCCGTGAACGACATCTCTTTCGAGATCGGTGAGCATGAGTTTCTCGTGCTGGTGGGTCCTTCGGGCTGCGGCAAGACTACTACCCTGCGTCTGCTGGCTGGATTGGAAGTGCCCACCAGCGGCGACATCTTCTTCGGCGATAAGCGCGTCAACGACATCCGCCCGAAACTGCGCAATGTGGCGATGGTTTTTCAGGATTACGCCGTCTTTCCGCACATGACAGTTTTCGAGAACATCGCTTACGGCTTACGTTCTCGTCACGCGCCGGGCAAACTTATCAAGGAGCGGGTGGAGAAGGCAGCCGCCACCTTTCGCATTCATCACCTGCTGGGGCGCAAACCACGCCAGTTGAGCGGCGGCGAACGTCAGCGGGTGGCGCTGGCGCGGGCGATGGTGCGCGATGCTGACTTGTATCTCTTCGACGAGCCGCTCGCCAATCTCGATGCCCAACTGCGCCATCAGGCACGCGAGGACATTCTGGCGCTGCACCGTGAGAAGCAAAAACCAAGCGTGTATGTCACCCATGACCAATCGGAAGCCATGGCGATGGGCGACCGCATCGCCGTGATGCGTAACGGAAAGATTGAACAAATCGGCACCGGCGCGGAGTTGTACGAACGTCCGGCCAACCTGTTCGTGGCTTACTTCATCGGCACGCCCAGCATCAACTTGTTCGAGGTGGAGGTGATGGGGGGGAACGCCGGGTTATGGGTGCGGAACAAGGCCTTTTCGCTGCTGCTTCCGCCTCCTATTGCTGCTAAAATGGCCAACTATGCCGGCAAGCGGGTCAAAATGGGCATCCGCCCTGAAGACCTGCATGTGCCGCGCCTGGCGCCTTTCGCCGTCACCGAGCAAAACCAGATGCACGGCGTAGTCAACGTCATCGAACCCTCCTCCACCGGCTGTTCAGTCTACATGAGCACGGTAGAAGACACACCGCAGGATTTTGTTGCCACCTTCCGCACCCGCATGCCGGCGCAATACATCGGCAAAGAAGTGCCGCTGGCGGTGCACCTGGAGAAAGCGCACTTCTTCGACCTTGAGACTGAAAAGTCCATCCTGCTCGGGTAGTATGCCGTTCTTCGATGATTCCGGGCCGCGTCCGGAAGAGGAAAAAAATCCCCTCTGGCGTTCGTTTGCACTGGTGGCTGACCAGTTGGAACGCCTGATTCTGCTCAACCTCTTGTGGGCAGCGCAGATCATTCCGCTCCTGGTAGCCCTGGTTTTCGAGCAAATTCCGCCCTGGCTGCGCCTGCTCCTGAGCCTCTACACGGCGTTTGCACTTGCCCCGGCAACAGCAACCCTGTTTGCCGCAACTGCGGAAGTCAGCGAGGGCGTGCCGCTGGATGGCGCAATGCTCTGGCACCATTTCAAAGCCCAGGTCAGTCCGGCGTTTCTGAAATTGCTTCCGCTCCTGAGCCTGTTCTACTGGACAGGATGGCTGGCAAGTTATGCGGCCAGGGAAGGCTGGCTACTTCTGGATACCGCTGCCCGGTTGCTCTTCCTGTTCCTGCTGGTCTTTTCGCTCTATTGGGGACCACTGCTGGTATATGAGCCGGATTTGCAGGCCTGGGGCATCTTCTACCAATCCGTGAGGCGCTTCTGGCAACGTCCCGGCCCAACGCTGTTGATGGGGCTGGCTTGTTTGCTGGCGCTGGCATTGGGAATCGTTTCAATTGCCGGGTTCATGCTGATCGTTCCGGCGTTGATTGCAGTCTTTCAGATACAACTTTATCACTGG
>DAOTZT010000119.1:0-4969 GCA_034434255.1 Anaerolineales bacterium
GGCTGCTTCCGCACCCAACAAGGGGCCAAAGTCTATGCCCGTTTGCAGGCTGTCATTTCAACTTGCCGTAAGCAAGAGAGAAATGTCTATGCCTTCTTGCGCGCCTTGTTTGCTCATCAGCCCGTTTCCTTACTCGCAGGGTAGGTAGTTACCATATTTCAAATGCGATTGCCCTACTTACCCCTCTCAATTTATACAATTTTCAGTATACTGCCAATAAAACTACGAATCTTTCCTTTAGGCATGTACCCATGATAATAAAACTAAAACGCGTGCTGACTTTAGTGAAAAAATTTTGGACCGCTCTGAAATATGGGGGGTGGAATTATGCAATCAAGAAAGCAAAAAACTATGTCGAGCTAGACATTACCCGCTTTCGATCGCGTACATTGACTAAAACTCAGGAAATACAACGTCCACCGATTTACCCTACAAAGGTATCAGAGGCATCAGATGTTGTAGATATCATTAATATAAATTTTTACGACTGGAATGGAGAGATATTGTATAAGGGAGGAGCCGAGAGATATGTTTATGACTTGGCTTGCCTGCTTAAGGAAAATGGCTGGCGGCCACGAATCTTGCAAAACGCCAACAAACCCTTTACCAAAGAATTTAAGGGTTTTCCTGTCTGGGGTATTCCTTTAGCAGATACCCGAAAGTTCGAGGTTATGTCTGAGAAATATCGGGAAATTTGTGCGGGATCGCATTTTGTCATTGCATCTCCTCTTGATTTGGCTTGCAAACTGGGTGGCTTAAGAGTCATTGGGATCAATCATGGTATCTACTGGGATGGCCCAAAAGCCATGGTGAAACCTTTAGAAGAGTATAAGCACTTGTTTGATGCAGTCCGTGCTGCCCAAGTTGTTGTGGCAGTAGATACAAACTTCATTAACTGGTTACGCACTTACGACTATCAACTTGCTCTTAAGGCGGTGTACATTCCAAATTACTTTGATGAGAGCCGTTTCTTCCCCGTGAATAAAGATTTTTCTGGGAAAATCAGGATTCTATATCCAAGACGATTATATGAACCTCGTGGAATATTTATTACCCTCGAAGCCTTCAAGATTCTTCTAGAAAAATATCCTGACATTGAACTTCATTTAGTTGGACAGGCAAATGAAACAGATACAAAAATTGTCTCTCAATTTGTCAAAGAGCATGCTCCTCGAGTTATGTGGGAAGAATTTGATATGGAGGATATGGACAAGGTATATCGACTCAGCCATATTGTTCTTATCCCCACTTTGTATGCTGAAGGAACATCATTGTCATGCTTGGAAGCTATGGCCACCAATAATGCGATTATCGCAACCCATGTAGGGGGATTACCTAATCTGGTTATCAACGGCTATAACGGTATTCTAATCAGCCCAACTGCCCAGTCATTGATCACGGCTGTTGAAACTTTGCTCAATGATCGTCAGCAAATGGCAAACATGGCAAACAATGGCGTTTTATTGTCCACTGCTTTTAAGAAACAAAGATGGCAACAACAGTGGCAAAATATCATTGAACAAGTTGCCAAAGCATAATTAGTTTGACAATGTCAAGTTAAACTCTTGTTCTATAAACTCTACGCATTTTGTCACTGCGAGCAAAGCGAAGCAGTCTCCTGGTTTACGAGGGGATTGCTTCGTCGCAAAAAACGCTCCTCGCAATGACAACTATACGAAAAGATAACATTGTCAAAGTAGAGAGAAGAATTTCTGGAATCCTGCAATGACCTACCCTGGAGAATCTTGTCTCTGCACGAAAGCATACGAAATTTCGTTACTTGAAAGGAGCAACCTATGAAAAACACCCTCCGCATCCTCAACCTCCTGCTGGGCCTGGCGCTGCTCCTGGCAGCCTGCGCCCCGGCAGGGACTTCCACGCCCGAACCGTCCTCCCCCACCCCGCCGGCAGTCGAGCCAGATCTCTACCTCAACATCATCTGGCACCAGCACCAGCCCTTCTACGCCGTGGACCCGGCCACCGGCCTGGTCAGCGCGCCGTGGGTACGCTTCCACGCTGCCAAAGACTACGTGGACATGGTCACCATCATCGAGAAGTACCCGAACATCCACATGACCGTCAACCTGACCCCCTCCCTCATCCGTCAGATTGACGCCTTCAACGCCGGCCAGCGCGACAAGGTCTGGGCAGTCACCCTCATCCCCGCCGACCGGTTGACCGACGAGGACAAGACCTACATCCTCCAGCGCTTCTTTGACATCAACGGCAAAATCCTCGACAACTTCCCGCGCTACCTGGAACTCCAGCAAATGCGCGGCGGCGCGGACGCAGACTCGATCGCCGCAGCAGTCGCATCCTGGACGCCGCAGGACTTCCGCGACCTGCAAGTCCTCTTCAACCTGGCCTGGACCGATCCCGATTTCCTCGCTCAGGAACCCCTTGCCAGTCTGGTTGCCAAAGGCAGGGACTTCACCGAAGAAGACAAACAAACCGTCCTGCAATTCCATGCCGACCTGATGGCGCAGGTGATCGAGGTCCACAAGCAGTTCCAGGACAGCGGGCAAAGCGAAGTCACCTTCACGCCCTACGCCCACCCCATCCTGCCCCTGTTGATTGACTCCAACCTTGCCTCTCAGGCTATCCCCGACATCAAACTGCCGAACGTCCGCTTCACGCACGGCGACGACGCCATCCAGCACCTCGAGCGCGGCATGGCGCTCTACCAGGAAAAATTCGGCCAGCCGCCGCGCGGCATGTGGCCCGCTGAAGGCTCGGTGGCGCAACTGATGGTCGGCATGACCGCCCGCGCCGGCGTCCAGTGGATGGTCACCGACGAAGGCATCCTCGCCAACTCGCTCGGCCTCGACTTCACCCGCCTCTCCGGCGGCGTGCCGATGAACGCCACTGCCCTCTACCGCCCCTACACGGTCGGCAAGGGGAATGAGACCGTCACCATCTTCTTCCGCGACACTGCCCTCTCCAACAAAGTCTCCTTCGACTACAGCCAGATTTCCGCCGAAGAGGCCGTCAACGACTTCATGACCCGCCTGCGTGCCATCCGCGACGCCGTCAAGAACGAACCAGGCGGCCCCTACGTGGTCACCGTCATCCTCGACGGCGAAAACGCCTGGGAGTGGTACGAGGGCGACGGCAAAGCCTTCCTCAACGGCCTCTACACCGAACTCAGCAACGACCCAACCATCAAGACCGTCACCCCCTCTGAATTCCTCGCCCTCTATAACCAGACCCCCGAACTCATCCCGAACCTGTGGGCCGGCTCCTGGGATTCGGCCACCTTCGCCACCTGGATCGGCGAGGACGAAGAAAACCGCGCCTGGGAATACCTCGCCCAGGTCCGCGCCGACCTCGACCCCTACCTGAAACAACAAACCCTCCCCGCCGACCAACTCGAAAAAGCCTACCAGGCCATGCTGGCCGCTGAAGGCTCCGACTGGTTCTGGTGGTACGGCGCCGACAAAGACTCGGGCAACGACGCCGCCTTCGATGCCGGCTTCCGCGAAACCCTCGGCCAGGTCTATGACGCCCTCGGCCTCGAACGCCCGGACTTCCTCGCCGTTCCCATCATCCAGCCCACGCCCATCGAGCCAGACGTGGCCCTGCAGGGCGTCTTCACCCCCACCCTAGACGGCGAACTCACCAGCCGTTCCGAATGGCAAAACGCCGGCGCCTTCCTCTTCGACGGCGACCCGACTACCCTTCAGTTCGGTTTCGATAAAAACTTCCTCTACTTCGACCTCATCGGCGCCCTCCAGCAGGACTTCGATATCTATCTGAAAATCCCCGCCAAAAACACCGGCCAGCCCTTTGCCGAAAACGGCCAGGTGCTCGGCTTCTACGCCACCCACCGTCTCGCCATCCGCAGCGAGGGCATGGACAAACGGGTCACCTTCCAGGCCTGGGATGGCTCGGCCTGGGCCGATGTGAGCAGCGAGAACTTCGCCTTCGCAGTCGGAACGGGCAACCTCGAAATCGCCGTCCCGCTGGCAGACCTGCAACCCACCCTCGACGCTGGCGACAGCCTCCAGGTCCGGCTGGCGGCGGGCGCGGACCTGCTGCCTGCTACCGCGCCCGGGCGGATGCTCGTCCCCGACCTGGGTCGCACCACCTGGGTCGTCACCGTGCGCGACCCCGCCAACGACGACCACGGCCCCGGCTCCTACACCTACCCCAGCGACGCCGTCTTCAAGTCCGGCGTTTTCGACCTGCTCGCCTTCCAGGTGGGCTATGACGAAAGCAACCTGGTCTTCCGCTTCGAAACGCGCGGCCCGGTGGAAAATCCCTGGGGTTCCCCCAACGGCCTGGCCATTCAACTCTTCGAAGTGTACATCAACACCGGCACTGGCGCCAACCCGCTCATGCGCAACGCCCGCAACACCGCCATCGAAGGCGGCTGGGACTACGCTCTGACCATCGCCGGCTGGAACTACGGCTTCTTCACCGCCTCCCAGCCGGAGAAAGCCTCCGCCGACGTCCCGCTCACCATCATCACCGACCCGGGCAAGAACATGGTCATCGCCAAAATCCCGCTCAACGCCATCCCTGGCGACCCGGCCACGTGGAAATATGCCGTTGCCCTGTTCTCGAACGACGGCTACGGCCCTAACGGCGTGCGTGACGTGACCCCCGAAGGCGGTCAGTGGGCGCTGGGCGGCGCGCCGAACGACAAGAATCACACCCGCATCGTGGACTATCTGTGGCCGGAAGGCGCCACTCCCACCCAGGAAGAAATGCTCTCGACCTATCCCCCCAGCCAGTCCGACCCGGCCAGCCTGACCCCGGCAGATTTCCCGCAGGTGAAACTCTACGTGCCTGCGCCGTGATTCTGCAGGACAGGTAACCCCGTATTATTGCGCAACAACATGACTCATCCCAAATTTAAGGATGGGTCATGTTTTTTAAGTAGACCTCCTGCTGTATGCTTAAGGTGACAAAACCAAAGCAGACAAGAGGTCTGCCTATGAATAGGCATACTCGCAAGCAGGTTATA
>DAOTZT010000120.1:0-3247 GCA_034434255.1 Anaerolineales bacterium
TGAATCACGTTGCTGTAGGTTTTGCGCAGGAGGTTCCAGGCAGGGGCGGGGATGGTTTCTTTGACCTTTTGTTTCAGGCTCATGGGATGATCCGTTTTCACGCTGGCAGGGGGGATTTATTCGGTGCTGAGGCGGGCGGTCGCGCCGCCGTCCACAATCATGGCCTGTCCGGTCATGAAGGAGGACTGGGTGTCATCGGCCAGGAAGTAAATGGCATGGGCGATTTCTTCTGGCTTGCCGATGCGCCCGTTGACGGTTTTGCGCGCCAGGTTGT
Source organism: Anaerolineales bacterium (assembly GCA_034434255.1). GTDB lineage: Bacteria > Chloroflexota > Anaerolineae > Anaerolineales > Villigracilaceae > UBA877. The sequence continues at coordinate 275 of DAOTZT010000120.1, forward strand.
CGAGGCGCTCCTGAATGCTCCCGGAGCCAACATGGCCACGTCCCAGGCCGGCGCGGAGCATGGGCGTATCCACGGCGCCGGGCAGGATGGCGTTGACGCGAATGTTGTCGCGGGCAAATTCAATGGCCATGGCGCGGGTCAGGGCGAGCAGGCCGCCTTTACTGGCGGCATAGGCGGCGATGTTGGCCGAGGTCTGCACGGCATGGACGGAGGAGACGTTGACGATGGCCCCACCTCCCGCGGCGACCATCAACGGGTGCGCCAGTTTGACGAACAGGAAGACCGAGCGCAGGTTGGAGGCCATGACCGCGTCCCACTCCTCGACGGTGGTCTCGACCAGCGGCTTGGCCACCTGGACGGCGGCGTTGTTGACCAGAGCGTTGAGTGTGGGGGAGAAGGCGCGCACCTGGCTGAAGATTTGCTCGGCGGCTTCGGGGTGGGAGATGTCGGCCTGGATGAAGCAGCCGTCGGCGGGGAAGCCCGCGCCGTAAGGGGCGCGGTCCACGCCGATGACGCGCCAGCCCTTTTCGGCGAACAGGTTCACGGTCGCGCGGCCGATTCCGCCGCCAGCGCCGGTGATGAGGACAGTTTTCGAATCAGACATTTTTACACCTTAATCACGGAATGCACCCCGGAAATGTTTCGGGGATTGGTCCATTGTTGTCATAAGAGGCGTCCGGAAGGAGAGGATAGGCGGCGCCAAAATACTCATTCAGGATAATGCGGAATGAATTGACTGGCGTAATAGAGGGGTATAGATTTGCGTAGCCGTTGGGCAAAAAGTAAGCATTGAGGATTGTGTATTGACCTGGTCCGCCATCCTGATAGCCGTGATCGCCTTGCAGGAGGATGATGGGAGCAGAAGGTGAATTTTCAAGGATGTTTTGTAAGACCGGCATAATCCGGGAGTTGATGAATTGTACACTATTCAGATAACCCAGTCGGTCGGCTTCACTTCCTGTCGGGTGGATATAGTCCTCGTAAGTCAGGCCGGGGACGATTTTTCCATCTGGAGTAAATACATGAGGAGCGTGAGGGGCGATAATGTGAGCATACACGAACTTTGGGCCGGGTAATGAAGGGAGTTCAGAAAGTTTGTCCAGCGTGAAGAGTTTCAGGTCAATATGGTAGCGAATGTAAGGATCTATATCGGTTTCAACGGTTTCGCCTGTATTTTGATCTGGCGAGGTGAAGGAGATGCCCAATTTGTTTTCCAACGCTTCCCACAAGATTACAGCAGATGTGCGGATATAAAGACGTTCAAAAGGAAGGATGTAACTGGTATCCAGGGATGATTGTTGCAGTCGTAGAAATACGTCTGCGTCGGAGATTTCCAACCAGGGATATTCCGATTGAAAGGCGACGGTTTGATACCCCTTAGATTCTAACTGGCGGCGAACTTCGCTGTTTTTGATGATAGCCCAAAAACTATCATCCTCTGTCGTCAGGCCGGTCCTTGTTTCGAGGGCGGGGAGGTAGTCCATATTTAGCACCGAGGCAACGGAGGCGCGTGTGTAGCCGTAATTGGCACGGCTGCACGAGGCTACGTAAAATCCCATCTCTTCCAACTGGTCTATGAAGGCTGAGTTGTCAAATCCCATTTCCTGCTCGAGAGCGTCTGCTCGCATGTAGGTGTCCAAAACAATGAGATAAATATCAGGGGATTCGAAAGGAGCCTTCGTGCTTGCTTCTGGTTGGGTAAATTTGGCCTGGTGTGTTGTTATGGCGCGATTGGTGTAGAAGAAGGCCAGTTGCAGGAGAGACATCAAAACTAAAATCCCGCTGAAGATGTTCACCCAGCGGGTAAGCGGTTCCAGCCGGTGGGCATATTTCAAAATTCCCCAAATACCCAGCCCAAAAAGAATCAGGTAAATCACGGTAAGAATGCGGTGGTGTCCCAAAGCGGACAAAGCGGGAGAATGGCGGAGAACGTTGTACACATGTCCGTAAGAGAAAAAGAGAATCAAAATCCACCCTCCTGCCCAGTTAGTTTGCGTGGGGTGGCGAAAGAGGAGAGCAAGAATCAGATAGAGCAGGGCAGACCCTGCGGCGGTCACCAGCAAGGGACGTAATACATCAGACGGCTCGATCTCCGCGGCGTTGGCTGTCCAGAGATACAGGAGAGGAAAGAAAGTCAGGAAGACGTAAAACCAGGAGACGCGTTTAAACCACTTCATCATGGCCTTTGAACTCAAGTCCTAATCCTTCTACCAGATTTTTGATTGTATTCCAATGCACCCGCTCCCAGGCAGCGGGGCTGGAGTTGGCGTTGTGCGGGGCGAGCAGGACGTTGTCCATCGTCAGCAGCGGGCTGTCGAGCGGCAGCGGTTCAACCTCGAACACGTCCAGCGCCGCCCCGGCGATGATACCTGATTGGAGGGCCTCCACCAGAGCCGGTTCGTCCACGATGGGGCCGCGAGCAGTGTTGATGAGCACGGCTGTTGGGCGCATCAGGGAGAGGGTGCGGGCGTTGATGAGATGGCGGCTGGTCGGGTTGAGGTCACAGTTGAGAGAAACGAAATCGGAGCGAGAGAGCAAATCGTCGAGGCTGGTCATCTCCACGCCGGTCTCGGCCAGGAAAACGTGGTCAATTTCGACGATGTCGTTGCCCAGAATGGTCATGCCGAAGGCGCGCGCCCGGCGAGCGACGGCTTTGCCGATGTTGCCGACGCCGATAATGCCCAGGGTGCACTCATGCAGGGCGCGGCCGGGCAGTTTTTGCCATTTGCCGGCTTTCATTTCGCGATCCATCCAGGGCTGGCGGCGGGCAAAGGCCAGCAAGTAACCCATGACGGTGTCGGCAACCGGTAAGGTGAAAGCATTGGGCGTGCGGCACACCCGGATGCCCAATTCGGCGGCCGCGGCGCTGTCAATCGAGTCGATGCCGGTGCCCCATTTGGAGATGACTTTCAGGCGCGGCGCACAAGCCTCGAGGACGCGGCGCGTGTAACGGTCATCGCCGCAGATGGCGCC
>DAOTZT010000121.1:0-8025 GCA_034434255.1 Anaerolineales bacterium
GTTCTCTGCCCGAAGCAATCTCGTCTTGAACAGGAAAAACCATGCTTTGGGAGACTGCTTCACTCGCAAAAAGCGCTCGTTCGCAGTGACACCCCTGTTTCGAGTGGATGGCTGAATAGTTACGAAAAAAGTTTTGTGCGCCCCCAATCTCTGCCACAGATACTGGTCAGCAGGCCGTCAATCATTCCTCCACCGTATGGAGTAGAACCCAGGAGCAAAACCGCCAGAACATTCGCGAGATCGGGCGAACCATGACCGAAATTATGTTCAACGTGATGCCTTTGGTCTTTAAGTTTTTCGCTCTTCCAACGCATACGTCCGACTGCCACCAGGGTCGCCATAGAGGCGGTTAGGGATGGTTGGTGACAAAACTATTGGTGGTAGAGAATTTCTCCTGTCTGTTTATCCGTGATCACCAACTTAAACCAGTTGACCAGCAATGCGTCATCGGCCATTGCGTCATGGCACCTGGAAAGCGGCTGATTGGCATACGAATCATCACCGAGATACGTCACAGAATGTGCTGGACAGTGTTCATGGTCTCGCTCACACCAGCGTTTAGTGGTATTGCGCTCACAATCCTGCTTCTCCTGCACGTCTTGCGGCACGATAAATTCGGGCGGTAAGGGCAACCCTTGCGCCGTCTCCGGTTTGACAAAGACAGAGGTCACCGCACCAGGCTAAGCTGCTCTACCCTTGCACGCTGTGTCTGCATTAGGCGCTGCGGACAGGAAACCTTTTCAGACAAGAAAAAAAGCCCCTATCCAGGGCAATGGGATAAGTAATCCAGCGCATTTCGAAAACAATAACTGTTGTTGCTGCGCTAAACATAACGGCGCCTGCATGAAGAACACGCTCAAGGCAGACAACCTCATCCGCCATGGTTTATTGTTGTTGAGATGACGGTGGTGGGCGGTGCTAAGTAGCGCTTGCCAAAGTGTTGTATCAAGCCTCCAGAGAGAGCGTCGTTTGCGTCGACATTCTCATACTTTGCCATAAGCGTTCAGAGTTGGAATTGCTGCAATTTCTGAATGTGCTCGATATGGTCTCGTTCATGCCAGAGGACGCGGCGCAGGAGTTTGCGCGGGGACCAGAATTCCCCATCTATGCCGATGACTTTGTGGACATCTTTCAGGCGCAAGAGGATGGAGTTGAAATGCTTGCGGACTTTTTCCAGCCGCTGAAGCGGGTCTTCCGGCAATTCTGCCCGCGGGAAAGCCAGGCCGAGACGGTCCATGTACCACCACTCAGCGCTGCCTATGTGGGCAAGTATGCCGTTGATGCTCCAGCGCTCGCCTGGGTAGGTTGCATTGCGCTTTTCTTCGCTTAGGCTGGAAATTGTTTTGAGCAGATCGGCGCGGCTCCACTCAAGCATTTTCAAACCACGCTCGATCTCAATTGCGCTCAATGGTTTCCAATCATAAGGGAAAAAAGCGTTGACGCTGTACCCTTCGGTCTCTGAGACTTGATCGAGATCGTCGTTGACAAAATAAACCTCCCAGGTGCCATCTACGACGAGTTTAACGTCTTCAGGAAGAAAACTGAGCCAGGTACGTGGTTCGTGTTGCAGGATCCAACCGGCGTATTTGTCCAGGGCGGTTGGGATGTTGGACAGGGCGGCCTCGCCGTTCACCCCGTAAGCGAAACACCCTGGGTGCTCGAGTGCCCATGCAATGGAGCGACCTTCAAAATTATTTTCGATACCGATACGAAAAATCATCATCCACCTCCAACAGAAGTGTTAAATCGGTTGTGGTTTGCGCGTTGTGACAAGGTTTGTTGTCAATGCGGTCTTTGACCGTTTGGGCCATCTTCCTGCTCTTTTGCTGTCAATTTTCCAGGAAGGATATGGCTTTTGCCGAATAGAGAGGCAAAGTCTAATTTTCGTTTACCCATAACGATTGATGAATTTTTCAATGCGGTGCAAGGCTTCCTCAATTTTCTCATAAGAAGTGGCATAAGAGCAACGGACAAAACCCTCTCCACCTGCCCCAAAGGCATTGCCTGGCACTACTGCGACGTGTTCTTCTTGCAAAAGTTTTTGCGCAAAGGTCTCGTCGTCCATGCCCGAAGAAGTGATCTTGGGAAAGGCATAGAAAGCGCCATGTGGTTCAAAGGTGGGCAAGCCAAGCCGGTTCAACCCGCTGACAATCAGTCTGCGCCGCCGGTCATACTCGGCCACCATCTCTTGCACATAGGGTTCCCCGTGCAACAGCGCTTCGAGCGCCGCGGCCTGGGCAGTGGTCGGTGCAGACATGATGGTGTACTGGTGGACGCGCACCAGACCCTTGATAATGTCAGCAGGGCCGCAGGCATAACCAATGCGCCAGCCGGTCATCGCATATGCTTTGGAAAGCCCGCCGAGCAGGACGGTGCGGTTCTTGATTTCCTCTCCCAGCGATGGGACGCAGACATGCTTGAAATCGTACACCAGACGGTCGTAGATTTCGTCCGAGACAATCAATAAGTCATGTTCAATGGCGATCTTGGCAATTTCGAGCAGGACCTCTCGTTCGGCCACCGCCCCGGTGGGATTGCTGGGATAACCAACGAAGATGACCTTCGTCCGCGGGGTGATGGCGGCCCGCACCCGGTCGGGATCCAGTTGGAAGTTGTCTTCCATCCGGCTGGGGATTTCCACCGGTACGCCGCCAGCCAGGCTGACCTCTGCCTGGTAGGAGACAAAGCACGGCGTCGGGATGATGACCTCGTCCCCGGGATCGAGCAGGGCGGTGAAGGTCAGGTAAAGCGCTTCCGAGACACCCACCGTCAGGATGATTTCGTTGACCGGGTCGTACGAGACGCCATACAGCCGCTTCAGGTGATCGGCCACGGCCTGGCGCACCTCCAGTTTGCCGGAGTTGGAGGTGTAGTGTGTTTCACCGGCCTGGAGCGAACGGATGCCCGCCTCGAGGATGGGACGCGGCGTGGTGAAATCTGGCTCGCCGATGCCAAGCGAGATGACGTCCTTCATCGTTGCGGCAATGTCGAAGAATTCGCGGATGCCCGAGGGCTTCAGCCCAGCTACTCGTTGGGAGAGCCGATTCACTTTAGAAATTTCTTGCATCTAGCCTCCTGTGAGCGGGTGGATTTGCCACACATCGTCGGCTTCGCGGTAGGTCAATTCGAACAGGCGCCCGTCGCGGGTCTGGACCCGAAAACAGCGGCGTTCGGGAACGCGCCAGGCTGCGATGATGGATGCAATTTCGCTCCGCTGGCCCTCCCACGTCAGGGCGACTGGCCGTTCCGCGTATGCGAACTCTGAGTGGCATTCGACGATTTTCATTTTAGAACATTCTCGTCAAAAAAAGTAGGACAAGACGTCATCTTGTCCTACGTCAAGAGTACTATTTCAGAATCACGGTGCTATTGTCGCCAATGTTGAAGCGCAGGGGCGGATCCTGCGGCGACCGTCCCTCCACCCTGGCCTGACGCCCGATAAAGGAGTGTGTCAGGGCGGCATCTTTGATGGCAGTGCCGGCTTCCAGGATGGAATCCTCGACGCGAGCGTTTTCTAGGGTGCACTCTGGCCCAATGGATGCGTAGGGACCGATGACCGAGTTCCGCACAATGGCGCTTGGGTGGATGAATACCGGCGGAATGATCTGTACACCGGCGCGCTGGCAGGCATCGGCGTTCCAACGTTCCAGGGTGTCGGACTGGGTGTGGGGCAACAGGTAGCGGTTGGTCTCGAGGGTGGCATCAATCGTGCCGGTGTCGAGCCAGGTGTCCACGCGTTTGGTGCGCATGGCCAGGCCGCGCTCCAGGAGGATGTTGATGGCGTCTGCCAGGAAGTATTCGCCCTTGAGTTGGATGCCGCGCCGGAATTGTTCTTCGATGGCCGAGACCAGGTCACGCCCTTCGGGGAAGTAGTAGCAGCCCACGATCACGAGGTTGTTGTCGAGGGAGGTCGGCTTCTCGATGAGACGCCTGACGTATCCCTGCTCGTTGACCTCGGCCACGCCGAAGCGGCGCGGGTCCGGCACCGGTTTGACCCAGGCCACGCCTTCATCCCGATCGGTGGCGAGGGAGGAGAAGTCAGTCTCGATGAGCGTGTCGGAGAAGCACATGATCATCGGCCCGGTGAGATATTCGCGTGCCAGGTAGAGGGCGTCGGACTGGCCTTTCATTTCGGGCTGGAGGACATAGTTGACTTTCAGATCGGGGTGGTTCTGGCGCAGGTAGGCGGGAATTTGAGTCTCGCCGAGGTAGGGGCCGAGGATGATGACATATTCTACATCCACCTCCGGCGGCACAGAGGCGAACATGTCAAGCAAGTGCTCGATGACGGCTTTGCCCGCTACGCTGACCAGTGGCTTGGGCTTGGACCAGGTTTGGGGACGCATGCGCGTGGCCCAACCAGCCGTGGGAATGGCGATTTTTAGTGTTGTTTTCATAGGCTTATCGCATCAGTCACAAGTTAAGCATTTCTGACTGATGTCAAGGAGCAATTTTGATGCAATGAATCCTGCAGATTGTAGTTTATCGGCAATTTCGTGGCTCAAAAATCGCACTTTACTTGAGAAGCCGACCAGCCAACCAGCCTCTGCTCATGCAGTTTGGTATTTCTGACCAGCAAATCCGCTCAAAAATGCCCTTGACACGACCAAAAAAACCTTAACTTGTAACTCATGTCGTAAATGATAGTCTTGCTGACCAGGATAATGGTTTCGCGTTCGATTCGCCCTTCGAAACCGCCGCAAGTGCCGAGATTGATCAGAATGTCGGGCTGGTAATGGTCAATGACGTATTGTGTGCTCGCCGCCGCCGAGACTTTACCCCAGCCGCCGTGAAAGAACAATGTGCTCAAGTCCGTTAAGCCGGTGCAAGTTGAGTCGGGGACAGAGTTTGTTTGGTCGCTCACCGGCCACTCAAAACATTCCCCCAAAAGGGTGGATTGCAGGTTTCCGGGGACGAGAATCTCTTTGACTGCCCGCCATTCTGAGTTCGCTGAAATGAGAATGATGCTTTTCATTCCTGGGTGAGTTTTCCTTCGAGATAATCGATTACGAACTGAAGGGCTGCCTCAGCAGAAGACGTTTTGTTTTGTAAGCGATCACCTTGCCAGCAGAAATGGCGCGCCCAATCTGCCTCGGCAGTGGAGAGTCCAATCCAGGTGGTACCAACTGGTTTTTCGGGGGAACCGCCTCCAGGTCCGGCAATGCCGCTGACGCTGATGCCGATATGGGAGCCTAAGACTGCCCGAATCCCACGCGCCATTTCGATCACAACCTCGCGGCTGACTGCACCATGTCTGGATAAAGTTTCTGGCAAGACATGGAGCAGAGCAATTTTTGCCTCGTCAGCGTATGCTACAACACCGCCCAAAAAGTAATCCGAGCAGCCTGGTACATTGGTGATGCGGTTAGCAATGATTCCACCTGTGCAGGATTCGGCTGTGGCCAGGGTGAGGCCGTGCTTGCGGAGAAGCGGGGCAATTTTGTATTCAAGCAAGTTTTCCATGGCATGGATTATAGCAGCAGAAAATAAAAACTCCCGCCGTATGGCGGGAGCAAAATCCTCTCGAACGTTTTTAGTAATTGAGTTGGTATTGCAGTTGTTCGAGGACTGGGCCAGAGACCAGCCCAATGATGAAGAAGACAATCGCCAGCAGCAGACCGAGGCCACCCAGGATCATGCCGGCAATAGCCATCCCTTTGCCCGAAGATTTCAGGCCGAGGAAGCCCAGGATCACGCCGAGCAGACCAAATAGGCCACCACAGATTGGAATGAGAGCGCTGCAAAAGCCGAGGATGCCAAGGACGAGCGAAGCGATGGCGAGGCCTTTTTTATCGTCTGCAGGAGCGGGGGCGGGAGTAGGGAATTGTTCAGACATATAACCTCCAGAGGAAAAATATTTATTCCTTTATATCACCTTATATGTGGCTTTACAAGATGCTTGTTACACCCCTTTTTTCCTATTGCATTTTGACTCTCCTGCAAAAAGGTCTGAACCACAAAGGACACGAAGTACACAAAGGATTTCTCGAAGGCTCAATTGAAAATCTTGAATTTCAGCGCACAATTGTTTGGAAAAACTTCGTGCTTCTTTGTGCCCTTTGTGGTAAAACAGGTTTTTGCAGTGGACTCTTAAAATTAAATCCTCTCCAGGGCCATCCGGTTCAGCGGTGCATCATTGCACCCAATCAAAGATCCACACCCGCCCGGCGGCATCGCCGCAGGCCAGCAGGCGGCCATCCTGCGAGAGGGCCAGGCTGAGGATGTCGGCATCGTTCCAGAAACGCACGCACAACGCACCGCTTTCCAGGCCGAGGTAGTGGGTCATGCCCTCCGGCCTGAAATGGAGGGCAAAGGCCAGTTCTTCGAGGTCAACTTTTAGTGAACGCATGGGATGTCTCCAGGTTGTATTCTTCTGCCAAAGCCTCTGCTGCGCTCACCGCACCGAGTCAAACAGGCTTTCGGTGGACATTCCTGCGCTTTGGCGCGGGGATTTCGCGGTGAAGGCAGTCGGGCGGCGGTTGGGGTGACTCCCACTCATCTCACCCTGAGCGATTCCAGCATCGGCCGTAATTTGTATTTTCGCTCATGTTTTTGCAGCAATTCCTTCAGAATGCTCTCCCACTGCGCCGACTGGCCGCTCTCGAGCAGGATTTCCCGCCCCTCGCGCAGCCACTCCACAGCCGCCTCGTAGTAAGACGCTTGAGCGTTGTCCATGATTCTCGCCGCTTGTTGATAGTACTGACGAAAGGCCCAGTCTGGGAATTCAGCACGGACGGCTTGGATGACTTTTTCCAATTCGTTTGACCAGGGATTTTTCTCGATCAGCGCCATCGCCTCAGGGTACATTTTTTCCAGCAGGTAGATTTCGATGATTTCATCTGCCGCGTAGGAAGAAGAATGTTGGTCAAGGATTTTCATGGCTTGGGGCCGGGCGGTTTGCCATTCTGCGGCCAGATGCGACTTCAGCCAGGTATAGTTTTCCACGCTTGGACGGACTTCGAGCGCCTGCCAGGCCGCCTGCTGGGCCAGGTCGCTTCGCCCTTGACCGTGAGCCTGATCGCGCAGCCATTCGGCGAGGGCAATCCGCTGGTACGGTTTGCCCAGGGTCAGGCCATGAACCGCCAGGTCGAAACTGAGCTCAGTTTCACCGCGTTCCAGCAGGGTTTTGGACAGAGAGAGAATTTCCGCAGGGTCCTGGAGCCTCTCGCGGGCTTTCTGCGCTGCCTGCTCGCTTCTTCCCGCCTCAACCAGGAGTTGCAGATAGGTAAAAATTTGTCCTTCGGCTTCGGCGAGGTGGATAGCTTCTTCGTAACGGCCGCGCGCTTTGAGAATGCGCAGGCGGACCTGTGCCAGGTCATCGGCAAAGTCGGGCGATTCCCCTTCCCAGGCGCCGCGCTCATCGAAGTTCCCCTGCATGGCAGCGACCAGCGGCGGATAGTCCCAGCCCTGGCGGAGGGCGGTCAGAGGCATCTCCAGCACGCTTCCTCCAATCATGGTTTGCATCCAGGATGTCAGTTTCCGTTCCCAGTCGCGGCGTTCTTCGGCAGAAAGGTCGGCGCTCAGCAGGGCTTCGCTCCAGATTTCGGCGAAGGCCGACAGATTTTCCTCTTCCATGTCCTCGCTGTCTTCAAGGAAATTCTGATCGAGGCGATGGCAGCCCTCGATCCACGCCAGGGTGGCGGCTTCCAGGAGAAGTAAGGCGGAACGCGGTTCTCCCTGGTCGAGCAGGGCGCGCGCCTGTTCGATGGCCGGGTCCAATGCCTCGGAAACGCGCGGCCAGTCGTCGTCGGCGCGCGCGTAGGCATCGTAAGCATAGCGGCCGATTTCCCGCACTTTTGCTTTGATTTGCGCCTGCACGCGATTCACATCCACCGCAACGGGAGGCTTTTCCTCCGCGCCAGGAGGAGCCGCGAAATCCTCGATGGTCTCGATAATTTCAGGATGTTGCTCGGCCAGGAAGTGCAGCAAAGCAAGCAACTGGTCGCGGGTTTGACTTTCCAGAAGGGTGCGCAGGGAGGGACGGGCGCTCACTTCTTCGGGGCGGCGCAGGAAAAACAGCAGGGC
>DAOTZT010000122.1:0-2362 GCA_034434255.1 Anaerolineales bacterium
GGAATGAAATCCCCAGCAACCCCAGCTCCCCCATGCGCTGCAGCACCCAGGGGATAGGCTCCTGCTTGCGATCGTATTCACGGATCACCGGTGCGACTTCCTTCTGAGCGAACTCGCGCACCATCTTCTGTACCATTTGATGTTCAGGGGAAAGCGAGAAATCCATGGTCAGCACTCCTTGTGGCGATATTATACTCGAAAATTTTCTTTCCCTACCGAACGGTCGGTAGAGAAGAAAATCACTTTCTTCTGATGACTCAGGGCTTTGTCATCACAGGTCACCTGCCAAATTCCCTGGAAAACCCGCCCTACGCCGTCCATCGTCCCCCCGACAGGCTGGCAAGCCCGCACTACAACCATCCATCGTCCATTTCGCGGTCTGCCGTCCGCCGTCCACATTCGTTGATTCGTTCCCCTATCCGTTGACGGTACTCCCTTCCGACGGGCTGGAAAACCCGTCCTACAACCGCCCATCATCCACTCCGCGGTCTGCCGTCCGCCGTCCGCGGTCTATATTCGTTTATTCGTTCCCCTGTTCGTTGACGGTACTCCTCCGATGGGCTGGAAAGCCCGCCCTACAGCGGTCTGCCGTCCGCCGTCCGCGGTCTGTTCACAGACAACACTTTTAGCGTTATAATAAGAGCAAACTCACGGAATTACGCCAAATATGGAACTATTCAAACGCACCATTACCCGGAAACTGCTCAATGACTTCTTCCAGGGACGCGCACTCATCCTGGTCGGTGCGCGGCAGACCGGCAAGACGACCCTCGTCCGCATGGCGCTCGAACAACTCGGCAACCGTTACACGGTCAAAACCATCAACGGCGATGACCCCCTCGAGCGCGACGCCCTGACCGACAAAAGTCTGGATTACCTGCGCCGCGTGCTGGGCGATGCCCAAATCCTCTTCGTGGACGAAGGGCAGAAAATCCGCACCATCGGGCAATCCGTCAAACTGCTGGTGGACTACTTCGGTAGCCAGCGGCAAATCATCGTCACCGGCTCTTCCACCCTCAACCTGCTCGATGCCACCCAGGAGCCGCTGACCGGGCGCAAATTCGTCTATACCCTGTATCCCCTTGCCATCTCCGAAATTTTCCCCCGCCCTGATTTTCTCGACCTGCAGAAGAACCTGGAAGAGCGCCTGCTTTATGGCTCCTACCCGCGCGTCGTCCAGCAGACCTCCTTCGAGGCCAAAATTCGCGAGCTAAGGGAACTGGTTGCCAGTTATCTGTACCGTGACATCCTCGAACTCCAGCAAGTCAAAAGCCCCGACTTGCTGCACAGGCTATTGCAGGCGTTGGCGCTGCAGATCGGCTCCGGAGTCTCCTACACAGAACTGGCCCAAACCGTCGGCGCAGACAAGAACACGGTCGAACGCTACATTCAACTGCTGGAGCACAGTTTCGTCATCTTTCGCCTGCCTCCCTATGCCGCCAACCAGAGACGCGCCATCTCCAAACTGCGCAAAATTTACTTCTGGGATACCGGCATTCGCAACGCCCTGATCCAGAACTTTAACCCCCTCGACCTGCGCACCGACAGCGGCGCGCTCTTTGAAAACTGGATGATCGCCGAACGCCTGAAGCGCAACGCATACGAAGGGAAACTGGTCACCTCTTACTTCTGGCGCACCTACGATGGCAACGAAATTGACTACCTCGAAGAAAGCGGCGGACAGGTGCAGGGATACGAATTCAAGCGGCGGCCCGCTGAAACGCGCCTGTTTCAAAAAGGCGGATTCTCTGTTACCCTCATCACACCGTACCAGATCATTCCGTTTTTATACGAATGAACGGATACTCGCACACGTAGCGCAGCCTTTGACTTACGCAGACAGAGCAGAAACCTGTTCGACAGCCCTGCCGCCTCTCGTCTAATCCCGATACGGACAGGGCATTAGCGTCAAGCTCTCGATAAAGCGGGTAGTGTATCTTTCCTTCAGGAAATTCCGAGAAAGAAAGTAACCATACCTCCACTGCCATCGTTGTTGCGGTAGAAAATTTTCTGCCGTTACATTGTGAGCCGCCGCAGGCGCGAAGCAATCCCCTTATCGGCCAGGAGATTGCTTTCCCCACGCTCCGCTCGAGACATGCGCTTCGCTCGCAATGACAGGAGGCGGAAGGTTTTTATGGCTTGTGGTAGCCAAACCCCATTCCCCGCAAGCGGGGTTGGGGGTCGAGCGACTTGCTGCGAATTTCCTGAACGAATGATACAGTATCGCAAATAAAAATGTGAGCAGCACATCCCTCTACGCCTCAATGACCCGGTTCTGCAAGTTCCACAGCAGGCGGAAGAGTCCATCTCGTTGCAGCAGTTCATGGAAGGTGCCGCGCTCCACGATCTGACCGCCATCCAG
>DAOTZT010000123.1:0-3691 GCA_034434255.1 Anaerolineales bacterium
TGTCGTCAACTGTGGCAAAACAATCCCAAACTGTGGCACCCCCACCATTTCACCCATCTCCAACTGCTCCTCCTTTTGCTTCCAAAGCCACTGCTACACCACCAACATCTCCCCCCACCCAACCATCACCACCATCCCTTGCCCCTCAAACGCCTGGGGACCCTGGTACTGTGCCTCTTGCTCCAACTGTGTCGATGGCCTTTGCGAATACCGTTTTTGCGCAGCCCCCGGCTCCAACCAATACCAGATAAGCTGCGGCAATTTCGGCTGTGCTCCCTTCCCCACCTCAGGGGATGGCGGCGGCTCTGGCAGTCTGCAGTCCCATGTCTCCACCCAAAACAAACCGTCAACGAATTTCTAAACGAAAGAGCGAATGCCTGCACTGCACTCGTTTATTCGTTTTCCATTCGTTGACGGTTTGCTCCTGACAGGCCAAAAGTCCGTTTTACGGCTGTCCGCCGTCCGCGGTCATCTTCCCTACTTCGCCTTCCCTTGATTGGCCACTGCCTCCGCTGCCTTTCGGACAGTCTCCTCATCGGCCAGATAATAGTGCTTGACCGGCTTCAAATCCGCGTCGAGTTCATAGACCAGCGGAATGCCCGTGGGGATATTGAGTTCAGTAATTTCTGCATCCGAAATGTTATCGAGATACTTGACCATCGCCCGGATGCTGTTGCCGTGAGCCACAATCAACACCCGTTTCCCCGATTGAATCGTGGGGACCAGGGTGCTATGCCAGAACGGCAAAACGCGTTCCAGCGTGATTTTGAGCGATTCGGTCGAGGGCAGTTGCTCCGGTTTCAGGTCCGCGTAACGGCGGTCGAAACGCGGGTGACGCTCATCGTTCCAGTCCAGCGCTGGCGGGGGGACGTCGTACGAACGGCGCCAGAGTTTAACCTGCTCTTCCCCAAACTTGACCGCCATCTCGGCTTTATTCAATCCCTGCAACGCCCCATAATGGCGCTCATTCAACTGCCAGGCGCGCACCACCGGAATCCAGTCCAGGTCCATCTCCTCCAGGATGATATTCAACGTCCGAATCGCGCGCTTGAGCACCGAGGTATAGGCAATATCAAACTCATAGCCATTTTCCCGCAGAAAACGACCAGCATTGTGGGCTTCCTGACGGCCCAATTCGGTCAGGTCAACATCTGTCCAACCGGTAAAGCGGTTTTCCAGATTCCACGTGCTTTGTCCATGACGGACGAAAACCAGTTTATATTTTGCTTCCATATTTTCCTCGTGACATGACAAGCCGCCAGGCGCGCTTGCTCCTGGCGGCTCGGGGATAAACGAACGTTAACGAATCGCCTTCTCCGTCTCCGGATCAAACAGGTGGCACTTGTCCATATTGAAAGACACCTGCACCTTATCGTCAATGCGGAAATTGGTGCGCGGGTCCACGCGCGCCACGATCTGATTCTGCCCGCTGACCAGGTAGAGGAAGATTTCGTTGCCCATCAACTCGGTCACTTCCACCTTGGCTTCCACCGGAGCAGCGTGGATACCAGGCGGCACAAAAGCCGGGTTGTAAATGTCCTCCGGGCGAATGCCAAAGACCACATTCTTGCCCACATACGGCTCATACGCCTTCTTGCGGTCATCCGGAACGGGCACCACAAACGAACCCGCATCTACCAGCAAACGCCCATCTTGCTTCTGCAACTTAGCCTTGAAGAAATTCATCGCCGGAGCACCGATGAAACCAGCCACAAACATATTGTCCGGACGGTCGTACAGCGCCTGCGGCGTATCCAACTGCTGGAGAACACCGTGATTGATGACCGCAATGCGCGTCGCCATGGTCATGGCTTCCATTTGGTCGTGAGTCACGTAAATAAACGTCGTTCCCAGGCGATGGTGCAACTTGGTGATCTCAGCACGCATGGCAATACGCAGTTTCGCGTCCAGGTTCGAGAGCGGCTCGTCGAACAGGAACACCTTCGGCTCCCGCACAATCGCACGCCCGACCGCCACGCGCTGGCGCTGACCACCCGACAACTGGCGCGGCTTACGATTCAGCAAATCTTGAATCCCCAGAATCTCAGCCGCTTCCTGCACCCGGCGGCGGATTTCATCCTTAGGAGTCTTGCGCAACTTGAGGCCAAAGGCCAGGTTATCGTACACCGTCATATGCGGATACAACGCATACGACTGAAACACCATGGCAATATCGCGGTCCTTGGGCGGAACATCGTTCACAACGCGATCGCCAATTTTGATAATACCGCTGGTGACCTCTTCCAGACCCGCCAGCATGCGCAATGCAGTAGTCTTGCCGCACCCCGAAGGACCGACCAAGACCAGAAATTCTTTGTCGTCAATGTGCAAGGTTAAGTCATTCACCGCCGTCACATTGCCGAACTTTTTGGTCACGTGATCAAACGTAACACTGGCCATTTGAAACCTCCGTTTCTCGAGAATATAGTGATTGAATTATAGTCCATAAACTCAAAACAGGGTAGAATCTCACTCATGACCAACGAAGATGTCACCCCTGTCCGCCAGCAATACCTCGAAACCAAACGTCAGCACCCCGACGCCATCCTCTTCTTCCGCCTCGGTGACTTCTACGAAACCTTCGACGAGGACGCCGAAATCGTCTCCCGCGAACTCGACATCGTCCTCACCTCCCGCCCGGTCGGCAAAGGCGTGCGCGTTCCCCTGGCGGGCATTCCCTATCACGCCGTCGAAAACTACCTGGCGCGCCTCATCGAAAAAGGTTACCGGGTCGCCATCTGCGAACAAATCGGCGACCAACCGGTCAAAGGCATCTTCCCCCGCCAGGTGGTGCGCATCGTCACCCCTGGTACGGTCATCGAGCCGAACCTCCTGCCCGGCGACGCCAACAACTACCTCGCCGCCCTCGTGGTAGAAGCGGACGACAGAACCCGCGCCGGCATCGCCTACGTGGACATCACCACTGGCGAATTCGCCGCCACCGAACTCGATGCGGGGCCGGACCTCCAGGCCGTGCGCGCCGAACTAACGCGCCTGCGCCCCGCCGAAATCATCCACCCCGACACGCTCATCCTCCCCAACGGCTTCCCCGGTCACCTGACTCCCTGGCCGGCCTGGCACTTCGAACCGGGCAAGGGCCGCGAGACGCTCCTGGCACACTTCCAGACCACCACCCTCGACGGCTTCGGCCTGAGCGACAAACCCCTCGCCGTGCGCGCCGCCGGCAGCATCCTGCAATACCTCAAAGAGACCGAACCCGCCTCGCTCAACCTGCTGACCAGCCTGCGCGTCTACACCCTGGGCGAATTCATGACCCTCGACGCCGCCACCCGCCGCAACCTGGAACTGACCGAAACCCTGCGCGGCGAGACCAGACATTCCCTCCTGGGCGTCCTCGATCACACCGTCACCCCCATGGGCAAGCGCCTGCTGCATCAGTGGGTCAGCCAGCCGCTGCTGGACGTGGACCGGATTCGCCTGCGGCAGGATGGTGTCCAGTTTTTCTTCGACCGCGCCATGCTGCGCGCCGAACTACGCGCCGCCCTCAAACCACTCGCCGACCTCGAGCGCCTGACCAACCGCGTCCTCTCTGGCCATGCCCAACCGCGCGACCTGGTCGCCATGCGCGAGACGCTGCTCAGATTGCCGATGGTGGAGAAAGTAATAAAGGGAGAAGTAATAAGTGAAAAGGGAGAAGTAATAAGTGAAAAGGGAGAAGAGACTCCTTCTC